>DAIPXV010000033.1:0-16657 GCA_036783095.1 Candidatus Bipolaricaulota bacterium | reverse complement strand
TGAAGCCCTAATCCCACGATCAGACTGATAACGGCCAACAGCAACAAGAAATGAACATGATTGAAGCTATCGAGTGCCGTGAAACGATTGATTCCGTGATCTAGGAGCACTTGTACCCCGCCGCGATACCAGCGAAGGCGTTGACGAGCGAGCTGGCGCCACGAAGGCACGCTATGAGTGATCACCTGCATCTTGGGGTTGAAGACGGCTTTCCAGCCCTTCTTCTTCAACCTCAGCGTCAGGTCATAGTCCTCAATGAGATGGCCGACCCTGTATCCCTTCACCTGGCGGAGCGCCTCCAGCCGATAGACCCCACACACGCCATGAATGATCAAGATGTTCTGCCAGCTGGCCACACGGTCCGCATTGAAGCCACCATATTCGAGCTTCTGTAGCCGATGAAGCAAGCCCTGCCCTTGAAGTTCGACTGCAGAACACACCCCGCCGATCTTCTCGTCTCTCTCGAACATGCGCACCGCCTGCTCGACAAGATCGGGAGCAAAGACAGCATCGGCATCCCCGATGAGAACGAGATCATAGTCATCGCTCTGGAAGAGACCCTTGAGCGCCGTATTGATCGCTCCAGCGCGCAGAGTTCCATCAGCTTGCTTGGTGATACACTCGATCTGGGGATATTTTTGGCTCAGATGAGCCACGACCAGCTCGGTCCAGTCCGTTGAAGCGTCGTTCACTACGATGATTTTCTCTATTGGATACGTTTGATGGACGAGCGACTCCAAACACGTAGCAATAGATCGGTCTTCGTTATGGGCAGGGATAATTGCAGCGACCTTGAACTTTGCTCGGCTCTCTGGGTGTGCTGCTTGCTGAACCGTGGGCTTGGGGATCACAGCGCCGTTCTCTGGTGACAGCTCTCGCGCTGGCTCTTGTCCCAAGGCTGCCAAGAGGGCTGCATTCTCCTCGTGTATGTGGGCGATCTCGCGCTCGACAGCGGCGAGCTGCTCCTTCAAGAGACGGTGCTGTTCGATCAGCTTCTGACGCAAGGCCGCGTTGGCCTCACGCAGCCGGTTCAGCTGCTGCGTCATAGCCTCCACGTGCGCCTGGAGACGACGGCTCTCTTGAAGAATAGAGGCAAGATCGTCAGACATCCTTGTGCCCCCCTTGCCTCTGCACAAGTCTTTTCAGTAAAATAGCCAGGGCGTTTGGGATGAAGCTCCCTTGCGGAGCGGGCATGGCAGTGCCGCGCATCTCAAGCGCCCTCCTCATTTATGCTCTTGCTTTGCTACTCTTGTAAATATAACCTATAGCCCTCTAAAGTTTCATAGAAGAGCTCATGCCTCTAGACGAATACTTCATTTTCATAGCTTGAGCAACGCTTAGCCGTCCCTACCTGCCGATGGACATGCCCTCTGCTCCCCATAAGTTTTTCTAGTATAAGGGATTATAACAGCCCTCCTCTTGAAAGTCAATACCCCTTTATGGAAGTCCCCTGGAAATCAGATGGAAATTTCATGGAAATCTAGAAAATCTCTTTATGACTAGGCTTTCAGCCCGCTCCCCGTCAGAGGGATGACGATGGACCTCTCCCCCGTCCCCTCCCTCAGCCCCGCGACGGCGACCGCCGCTGTCGGCTCAACGTACAGCCCCTGATGGGCAAGCTCCCTTTGGGCTGCGATGATCTCGTCGTCGCTCACGGTGATGACGCTGCCGCCCGTCTCGCGGAGTGCTTTGAGAATCGCTTTCCATCGCACAGGGCGACGGATGCGAATCCCCTCGGCGATCGTCTCTCCTTGGGGCACGTCGGGCAATTCTGAGAGATTCTCGTGAAAGACTTTCGCAAGCGGAGCGCAGGCTTGGGATTGCACCGCGTAGAGTGCAGGCATCTGTTCGATGAGCCCCGCATCGAGCAGATCGCGAAAGCCATAGTACGCCCCCACCAGCAGCGTCCCGTGGCCCGTGGGGAAGAGCATAGCTTCAGGAGCGCGCCCGCCTAGCTGCTCCCACAGTTCGTACGCAAGGGTCTTCGTCCCTTCTAAGATCAGCGGGCTATAGACGTGACTGGCGTAGTACGAGCTTTCTGCAGCTTGCTGGGCTGCACGAGCGGCGTTCTCGCGCGGACCCGCGACGGGGATGAGCTCCGCGCCGTAGGCACGAATCTGCGCGAGCTTCGCTGGGGAAGCATGAGCAGGGACAAAGATTTTACACTGAATCTTCGCCCGCGCGCAGTACGCAGAGAGACTTGCCGCCGCGTTGCCCGAAGAGTCCTCGACGACACTGTCCACGCCGAGCTCCTTCAGAAAACTTACTAACACAGTCGTCCCGCGATCTTTAAATGACCCCGTTGGCGCGAAGAACTCGAGCTTCGCGAGAAATTCTCTATTATAAGCGTGCGCTGGCACGAGGGGCGTCCAGCCCTCCCCCAGCGAGACGGGCTCTTTCAGGTCGGGCAGCATCGCCCGATAGCGCCACAGCGAAAAGATTTTTTCGCTGATAGCTTCGGGACGGAAGCGCGGCCGCTCCGAAAGCTCAAAAACCCCGCCGCACTCACAGCGCCAGCGGCGCGTCGCCAAAGCAAACTCTCGACCACACTCGGTACAGACAAGACGCATCGCCTTCATCGTAAATTTTTTTGATGGAAAAATCAACGACCGCGCTTGCGCGGGACATACCAAGAGGGTACACTCTTTTTGCTATGGGACTGACGCATGTGACCGTGACCCTCAAAGCGCTTGGCCCCGGTGGGGGTATCTATCAAGCAGACTTTCTCGTGGATACTGGAGCCACGGATTCGCTCGCTCCGGCGGCGGAGCTCCGCAAGATAGGCGTGCAGCCCGTCGGCAAGATGGTCTACGAATTGGCCGATGGTACCTTGCACGAGTACGAATTTGGGCTGGCTCAGTTTGAATTCATGGGAGAGATCACCGCTGGGAGGGTGATCTTCGGCCCCGATGACGCCGAACCGATCCTTGGGGTTACAGTCTTAGAATCCGTGGGCATCACCATTGACCCTGCAACACGAACGCTCAAACGCTTACCCGCTCTCCCCTTGAAGTGAGTTAGAAGCGATTCTCGCTGTCCCCCCACAGCGTCTGCAAATACGCGATCTGTCCCCAGTGATACGCCATGTGGGGCATAGGGCTCGTGATCAAGTCTTTGATAGAGCGTACCTCTCCCCAGGGCATGGTGCGCTTCTCATTGAATTGCGATGGATCAACCGAACGGATCGTCTCAATGAGCTCGGCTTTAGATTCTTCAAAGCGCTGGAGAGCTTCTTCGTAGGTTGCGGGCTCGCTCGTCTGCGCGAGCGCTCCACCGCGCAGCAGCGCCGCGAAGAACGAATTGGCCATCGCTACGTGAGCGAGAATCTCCTGGGCGGATTTCCCTGTGGGCATGGGCTTCCAAGTCTGTTTCTCTTTGGGCACAGCGCGCGCGGCCTTCAGCAACAGCTCCGAAATCTTCTCGATACGCTTGACCTCCGTCTCGCGTAAGTCCATACTTATCAGCTCCTTGTCAGTACTATACGCGATGGACATCAAGACGTCAATTTGACTCCATGAGAGCGTTGTGCTTAAATCTTTGACCTATGGCGGACGTGGCAGCATTGATCATCTTTCTCGTCACTTACGCGATCATCGCGATCCAGAAGATCCCAAGAGTTCATATCAGTCGTGCCGCCGGGGCGCTCATCGGAGCTGTCGCTATGGGGCTCTTTGGCGTGCTCTCCCCGCACGAAGCGTATCGAGCGATTGATCTGGACACGATCGTCTTTCTCCTGGGCATGATGATCATAGTCGCTCACTTGGAGATCGCGGGCTTCTTTGAGCTGTTGGAGCTGTGGATTCTCAAGCGCGCCCGCAGTCAGCGCGGGCTGCTTGCGCTCGTAATCGCTTCCAGCGGGCTGCTCTCGGCGCTCTTCATGAACGACACAATTTGTCTTATGTTTACGCCGGTGCTCGTGCGCTTAGTCCAGCGACTGCATCTCGATCCGGTGCCGTATCTATTAGGGTTAGTCTTAGCTGCGAACGCGGGGAGCATGGCCACGCTCATCGGGAACCCTCAAAATATGCTCGTGGGGCTGCGCAGCGGGCTGAGCTTCGTCGAGTTCTTTATAGCGTTGGGGCCGGCGGCGTTGCTGAGCTTAGCGACTATCTATCTTATTATTGTCTTACTCTTTCGGGGATCGCTGCGGGGGGCGCTGCCGGAGACGCCTGATCTTCCGGAATATCATGAGCTGTCGGTGCAGCGCGGGCTGCTTATAGTGAGCTTGGCCAACCTCGTGCTCTTTCTGGGATTGTTGATCGTCGGGGTCTCGCCCCAGTGGGCCGCGATCAGTTGCGCAGCACTGATATTAGTGCTCGCGAGCAATCGTCCACGAAGAGCGTTGCAGTACGTCGATTGGACGCTCTTGTTGTTGTTTGCGGGGCTGTTCATCGTGATGCGCGGGCTGGAGGCGACCAGTTGGCTTGACAGAGTGATCGAGTGGGCTGGGCCGTGGCTGAGTGCGCCGGGGTTTGGTGGGCTTTTTGCCCTGATAGCCCTGACAGTAGTCGTGAGCAATCTCGTCAGCAACGTTCCGGCGGTGTTATTGCTCGCGCCGATCTTGGTGCGGGCGGGAGCGGGCTCAGAAAGTTGGCTTTCTGTCGCGATGGCCTCGACGCTCGCGGGCAATCTGACTATCATTGGGTCGGCCGCGAATTTGATCGTGCTGGAGATCGCCGCGCAGCGCGGGGTGCATATCAGCTTCTGGACGTATCTCAAAGTGGGGCTGCCGGTGACGATAGTAACAGTTATTCTCAGCGCTTTATGGCTGGCACTCCGGCCATAAGTGCTTGCGCTCTTCTTTCATTATCCCTATACTAAAGCAATGAGCACTGAAGGAGGCCCCTCTATGCCAACCGCAGGATACTATCGCTACCCCACGATCTGTGACGATACTGTCGTCTTTATCAGTGAAGATGATCTCTGGACAGTTTCTGCCAAGGGCGGCGTCGCCCGGCGGCTGACGTCGGGCTTGGGCATGGCTAGCTTCCCTGCGCTCTCCCCTGACGGAGAACTCATCGCGTTCAGCGGGCGCGACGAAGGCCACACCGAAGTCTATCTCATGCCCGCCGAGGGCGGCCAACCCAAACGCCTCACGTTTCTGGGAAGTAATTCTATCGTCGTGGGCTGGAGCCCCGACGGCAAGATTCTCTTCGCGAGCAACGCTGCGCAGCCATTCTTAAATATTTATTTGCTCTACGCGCTCTCGCCCCAAGGGGGAACCCCAGAGCTGCTGCCCACCGGCCCGGCTCTGAGCATCTCGTTCGGCCCCACGGGCGGGCGCGTCATCGGCCGCAATGCAATTGACCCTGCGCGTTGGAAACGCTATCGCGGCGGCACCGCCGGAGACATTTGGATAGACCCCGACGGCTCCGGCAATTGGAAGAGATTGCTGCAGCTCCAGGGGAATCTTTCCCGCCCCATGTGGATCGGCGATAGAATCTTCTTCTTGTCAGATCACGAAGGCGTGGGCAATCTCTACTCGTGCACGCCCTCCGGGCAAGAGATCAAACGCCACACCGATCACGAAGACTTTTACGTGCGCCACCCACACACCGACGGCAAACGTATCGTCTATCACGCTGGGGCTGATCTCTACGTCTACGACCCGTCCAAAGACCAAAATTGGAAGATCGAAGTTGAGTATCACAGCCCGAGAACGCAACGCTCTCGTAAGTTCGTAGATTCTGCAAAATACTTGGAGGACTACGCGCTCCATCCTCAGGGGCATCTCTTAGCCGTGACGACGCGCGGCAAAGTCTTCACCATGGGCAACTGGGAGGGGCCAACAGTCCAACACGGCGAGCCCGACGGCGTACGTCACCGTCTGGCGCGCTGGCTCCATGACGGCAAGAGACTCGTCTCCGTCTGCGACGCCGAGGGCGAAGAGTCTCTAGAAATCTTCTACGCCGACGGGCTCACACCCCCCGAAAAACTGACGGGGATCGAGTTTGGCCGCGCCATCGAACTGAAAGCTTCTCCCAAAAGTGATCACGTCGCACTTACCAACCATCGCAACGAGCTCATCTTAGTGGACTTACAAGCTAAGAAAGCTCGCGTGCTCGCTAGGAGCCCCTACGCACCCATCGCGGGGTTCGATTGGTCTCCCGACGGGCGCTGGATCGCTTATAGCTGTGCGCTCAGCTTGCATACCTCAGCGATCAAAGTGTGCAACATCGAGACGGGCGAGCTCTTTCCCGTCACGCGCCCGGTCTTGCAAGACGTCTCCCCGACGTTCGACCCCGACGGGAAGTATCTCTACTTTCTCTCGTATCGCGAGTTCGATCCCGTCTATGACAATCTCCACTTCGATCTGGGGTTCCCGCGTGGGGTGCGGCCGTATCTCGTCACGCTGAAGAAAGATCTGCCGAACCCGTTCGTCCCTGTGCCCAAAGCCCCAGAGGAAAAGAACCAAAAGCCAGAAGAGAAAGAGCAAAAATCTGAAACGAAGACGGAAGGGAAGATCGAGATTGACTTTGACGGGATCGAAGACCGAGTGCTGGCCTTCCCCGTGCCCGATGGGCGCTATCAGCAGATCGCCGCGATCAAGGGCAAAGTGCTGTATACGTCATTGCCCATCGAGGGCAGCCTCACTATGAACTGGTTCCAACTGACTGAGCCTCCCGCGAAAGCAACGCTCGAAGTCTATGATTTTGAGAATCTCAAAGCCGAGACGCTCCTCAGCGGGATCACGAATTTCAAGCTCTCCGACGACCGAAAGACGTTAGTCTATCGCGCTGGGAATAAGCTGAGAGTCCTCAAAGCGGGAGAGAAGCCTGACGAAAAATCAGCAGCCGAGCCGCCAAGCAAGAAGAGCGGCTGGATAGACCTCACAAGAATCCGAGTCTCGGTCGAGCCGCCCGCGGAGTGGCGCCAGATGTTCCGCGAAGCTTGGAGGCTTCAGCGCGATCACTTCTGGACGGAGGACATGGCCGACGTGGATTGGCACGCCGTCTACGAACGCTACTTCCCACTGATAGACCGAATCTCGACGCGCTCAGAATTCTCAGACCTGATGTGGGAGATGCAGGGCGAGCTGGGAACTTCTCACGCGTATGAGTTCGGCGGGGACTATCGCCCGGAGCCGCGCTACGATATGGGCTTTCTCGGCGCTGATCTCGTCTATGACAAGAAGCTCAAGCTCTGGAAGATCGAACACATCGTGCGGGGCGATCCGTGGGATATAACCAAGACCTCTCCATTGGCCCAGCCAGGGATCAATATTCGCGAGGGCGACACAATCTTAGCGATCAATGGCCGCCGCGTTGACGAAAAAACTTCGCCCTATGAGCTGCTGGTCAACCAAGCCAACTGTGAAGTCTTGCTCACCGTGGGCGACGCTAAGGGCGAGAACCCCCGCACCGTCTCGGTCAAGACGTTGGCCTCGGAGACCCCAGCGCGGTACCGTGAATGGGTCGAGAGCAATAGAAAATTCGTCCATGAAAGGACCAACGGTCGGGTGGGATACGTGCATATTCCCAACATGGGGCCCGTGGGCTATTCTGAGTTCCATCGGTATTTTCTCTCCGAGATAGATCGCGAGGGCTTGATTATAGACGTGCGCTTCAACGGGGGCGGGCATGTCTCGGAGTTAATCTTAGAGAAGCTCGCCCGACGACGCATCGCTTACGTCAAGACGCGCTGGTTCGGGGCGCAGCCGTACCCGACAGATTCTGTAGGCGGCCCAATGGTCGCCATCACCAACGAATACGCCGGCTCCGACGGCGACATCTTTTCGCATAACTTCAAGCTCTTAAAGCTCGGCCCACTTCTTGGGAAGAGAACGTGGGGCGGGGTGATCGGGATTTGGGCTAGACACTCACTCGTAGATGGCGGGATCACCACGCAGCCAGAGTTTTCGTTCTGGTTCAAAGATGTTGGCTGGCAGGTCGAAAACTACGGGACCGAGCCCGACATCGAGGTCGAGTATCGTCCGCAAGACTACGTAGCTGAGAAAGACCCCCAGCTAGAACGGGCGGTGCAAGAGATCACGAGACTTTTAGAGACGAATCCGCCAAGCAAGCCCACTTTCCCCAAGCGACCGAGCCGAGCGCTGCCGAAGTTGCCGAGGCGATAAAATCACATTTTTGCAACGATCGCTCGCAAGAGCTTCGCGAGATCTTTCTCGCGACGCTTCGTGACCTCGAGAACTTCTTCGTGAGTCAGTCTGTTGCTCCCCACTCCCGCGGCCATGTTTGTCACCACGGAGATCGCCAAGACTTCTAACCCGCAGTGTCGCGCCGCGATCACCTCGGGAACAGTGCTCATCCCCACTACGTCCGCGCCCCATCTCTTGTACGCTTCGATCTCCGCGGGCGTCTCGTACATCGGCCCCGGCGTCGCCACATACACCCCCTCGCGCAGCTCCATCCCCAAACTCTGCGAGACTTCTTTGGCCAACGCGCGCAGCCGAGAGCTATACGCATCCAAAAGATTGGGAAATCTCCCACCCAGTTCCGCAATATTCTCTCCACGCAACGGGTTGTCCGGGATCGCATTGATATGATCCCGAATGAGGACAAAATCCCCAACAGAGAATTCTCTGTTGATCGCCCCGGCAGCATTCGTCAGAATCACTCTCTCCACCCCAAGGAGCTTCATCACCCGGATGGGGAAGACGATCTCATTCATCGAATAGCCTTCGTAGAAGTGGACCCGCCCGCGCGACACAAGCACGGGCTTTTTCTCTAAAAGCCCGAAGACCCACTCCCCCGCATGGCCCGCTACTGTTGAGCGCGGGAAGTGGGGAATACGCTCCCACCTCAGGCGCTGCTCCCGCTCCAAGGGCCCCAGGGCCTCCGACAGCCCCGACCCCAACACTAGCCCGATCGTGGGAGAGATCGCGATCCGCCTCTGGACGAATC
Source organism: Candidatus Bipolaricaulota bacterium (assembly GCA_036783095.1). GTDB lineage: Bacteria > Bipolaricaulota > Bipolaricaulia > RBG-16-55-9 > DRXL01 > JANXCC01. The sequence goes on along the minus strand of DAIPXV010000033.1, from coordinate 7,793 downwards.
GCGCCGCTCGCTGAAGCTTCGCTAGCTCGTCCATTTTCAAGGCCCTCACCCCTAGCCCCTCTCCCGTGGCTCACCCACGGGAGAGGGGTGCCCGCAGGGCGGGGTGAGGGCCCTTATTACACCCCCACCAGCGTCGCTTTTAATCGTCGCAGCCCCGCCCGGATCGCCCGCGCCCGCACCTCCGCCACCCCCTTCACTTCCATCAACTCTTTCTCAGTCGCTCGCAAGATCGCCCGCAACGTCCCAAACGCATTGACCAAATCCTCGATCACCGCCATCGGCAGCCGGGGAATCTGGCTGAGCACTTGGAAGCCCCGCGCCGGCAAGACCCGATCGAGCAACTCCTCGCTGCTCTCGTACCCCAAGATCTCTAGGATCTTCTCCGTCGAGAGCAGCTCTTCGGGAGGCAGCTGACGAATCTCCTCGATGATCGTCTTGGGGGCCTTGCGGTTGACTTGAAAGTCCCGAACGATCAGCTCCGCTTGCTCCTTCACCCCCACCATGAGCCACTCTAATAACAGTTCCATGAGCTCCCGCTCCTCCCCAAGCTCCACAAACCATCGTCTAATTTCTTCTTCAGTGTCTAAGATCTGAACGATGTTCTGTAAGATATTGGCGACGTGGATGGGCAAGACCCGCCCCTCCAGCTCCAGCGCCATCAGCTCCTGGGAAAGCTCATTATACGTCACGCGGTACTGCTCCAAGATGCGCAGGGCTTGGTTGACCCGGGCGCTCAAGACGGAGATATCTTGCAAGACGTATTTGATCGGGCCGTAGTAGATTGTCACTCTCCCCATACGCTCCGCGGAGATCGCGATCGTCGCGACGTTGAGCTGCTTGGCGACTTTCTCCGCAGTGAGGTGTCGCGTCCCGGTCTCGTCGGAGGGGATGGATGGATCGGGGACAAGATACGCATTGGCATAGTAGATTCTCTTGAGGTCCTCGTCAATGACGATGGCCCGGTCCATCTTGGAGAGCTCTACCACCCGCTGCGGAGTGAACTCGACGTTTAAGAAGAAGCCCGCTTGGACGACTTGCCGCGCTCGCTCAAGATCCGAGAGGACGATCAGGCCGCCGTTGCGCATCTGCACGATCGAATTGATCGCATCGCGCAGGGGGGTTCCTGGCGCGACCTTCTCTAAGACTTTTAAGAAGCCCTCTTCGCGGATGCTCTTGGGCATTAGATCCCTAACGCCTCCATAGCCTGCCGGAGCGTCCCCACGGGACAAAGCTCCATCTCGCGAAGCTCGAGTCTCTCGCCCGCGGGAATGACCGCTCGCTTGTACCCCAGCCGCGCGGCTTCGCTGAGGCGCTCCCGTAGCTTCCTCACCCGCCGGACCTCCCCTAGCAGCCCGACCTCCCCGACCACGACCGTCTGGCCATCTATGGGTCTCTCTTTGAAGCTGGAGACAAGCGCCGCGACGATCCCCAAATCTATAGCGGTCTCGCGCAACACCAGCCCCCCAGCTACATTCACGTAGATATCTTCGGTGCTGAGCTGCGCCCCCAGGTGCTTCTCGATGACAGCGATGAGGAGCGCCACGCGATTGAGATCGAGCCCGGTGGCCCGCCGCTGGGGATAGCTCGATCGTGTGAACGCCACCAACGCTTGGATCTCCACTAAGATGGGCCGCGTCCCCTCTACGGTGGGGACGATCACCGAGCCGGGAGGCACCGGCCCGCTCCGCTCCGTGAAGAACTGTGAGGGATTAGCGATCTCTACTAAGCCCCCTTCGGTCATCTGGAAGACCCCGATCTCTTCGGTGGAGCCAAAACGATTCTTCACGGCTCTGACGATCCGAACGTCGCTGTCGCGCCCCCCTTCGATGTATATAGCTACATCTACAAGATGTTCGATCGCCTTAGGCCCAGCGAAGTCCCCGGCTTTCGTGATATGCCCGATGAGGAAGATCGGGATCTTCTGGGCGCGGGCGAGCTGGCTCAGCTCAAACGTCGCTTGCCCTACTTGCGAGGTCGTCCCCAGGCCCTCGCTCCCCCCCGCCGGGATCACCGTCTGAATAGAGTCAACGACGACGGCGCGGGCGTTCGTCCGCCGGATCTGCTCGCAGATCGCAGTTAGATCGTGCTCGTGGAGGATGAGCAACCGCTCTGTCTCAGCGAGCTTCAAGCGCTCGGCCCGCAGCTTGATCTGTCCGGGGGATTCTTCCCCAGAGATATAGAGCACGGGGGCCTCTTGGGCCAAGCGCGCGGCGATCTGGAGCGCGAGAGTAGATTTCCCGATCCCCGGCTCCCCTCCCACTAAGATCACCGAGCCCGCGACCAGCCCCCCTCCCAAGACCCTATCGAATTCCGTGATCTGCGTCGGACGCCGAAGAGACTCCTCCAGCGGGATCTCGGGGAGCATCTGGGGAGCGGAGCGCATGCTTAACTCCCTTGGGGCTTCTATAAGACTCTCCCACTGGCCGCACTGCGGGCAGCGCCCTAGCCACTTCAGGGAGCCGTAGCCGCAGTTCCGGCAGCGATACATAGCCAGACTCCGTCTGGACTGTGCACCTTCGCCAGCCTATGGCTGGCGAAGATGAACGGAAGCTTGCTCCGGGGCCTTCTCTTCCTTGGAGAAGCAGATCTGCCCGTCCTTGGCGTCTATGATGATCTGATCGCCCTTGGCAAACTCCCCCTCTAAGATCTTGTCGGAGATGGGGTTCTCGATCAGCCTCTCGAGGGTTCTCACCAGCGGACGCGCCCCATACTTGGGATCGTACCCCTCTTTGATGAGCAGCTCTTTGGCTTCCTCGGTGACAGTGATGAAGATCTGGCGCTCGCGTAAGCGCTCCGCCAGCTCCTTGAGCTTCAGCTCCGCAATCTTATAGATGTTCTCTTTGGTGTGTTGATGGAAGACGATGATATCGTCCAGACGGTTGAGGAACTCCGGGCGGAAGAACTCTTTCACTTCACTCATGACGCGGCTGCGCATCTCATTGTAAGACTCTTTGGAGTCGACCTCGGTGCTCGCGCCAAAGCCCAGCGCCGTCCGGTCGGTAATCGTCTTGGAGCCTAAGTTGCTCGTCATAATTAAGACGGTGTTTCTGAAGTCCACGCGCCGCCCCTGCGAATCTGTCAGCGCCCCGTCGTCCATCACTTGTAAGAGAATATTGAAGACATCGCGATGGGCTTTCTCGATCTCATCGAAGAGCACCACGGAGTAGGGGCGTCTTCTCACCGCTTCCGTGAGTTCTCCAGCTTCTTCGTAGCCCACATAGCCTGGCGGAGCCCCAATGAGCCGCGAGACCGAAAAGCGCTCCATATACTCGGACATATCTATGCGGATGATCGCTTCTTCATCCCCGAAGAGGAACTCCGCGAGGGCTTTGGCTAATTCGGTCTTTCCCACCCCTGTGGGCCCCAAGAACAAGAAGCTTCCGATGGGGCGCTTGGGGTCTTTGACCCCGGCATAGGCCCGCCGGATCGCCCGCGCGATCGCCTTCACCGCCTCATCTTGGTCAATGTAGCGCTTATGAATCTCTTCTTCCATGGTGAGAACGCGCTTGGATTCCTCCATCTTCATGTGGCCCACGGGGACGCCCGTCCAGCTGGAGACCATCTGGGCGATGTCGTCCTCGGTGACGACGGCCTCGTACTCCTGCAGCCCCATCTTCAGCTCCCGTAGCTTTTCTTGGAGCTGGTGCTCCCGATCGCGCAGCTCTGCCGCCCTCTCATAGTCCTGCTCCAAGATCGCCGCGTTCTTCTGCTCCTTCAGCGCTTGCAGCTGCTCCTCCAGCTCACGGATTTCTGGGGAGAAGGAGCTCGTCTCCAATCTCTTCTTGGCTGCCGTCTCGTCTATAAGATCGATCGCTTTGTCGGGCAAGAAGTGGTCCGTAATGTAGCGATCGGAGAGCTTGGCCGCGGCATAGAGCGCCCCGTCGGTGATCTTCACCCCATGGTGCGCTTCGTAGCGCGGCCGTAGCCCTTTGAGGATCTTCACCGTGGCTTCGATCGAAGGCTCTTCTACTAAGATCTTCTTGAAGCGCCGCTCGAGCGCCGCGTCCTTCTCAATATATTTTCTGTACTCGTCGAGGGTCGCCGTGCCGATGCACTGGATCAATCCCGAAGCGAGCGGGGGTTTTAAGATCGCTGACGCATCAATCGCTCCCTCGGCCCCGCCAGCCCCCACCACCGTATGCAGCTCGTCAATGAACAGAATGACATTTCTCGATTCGATGACGGCATTGACGATCGCTTTCAGTCTCTGCTCGAACTCCCCACGATACTTCGTCCCGGCGACGATGGCCGCCATGTCTAATTCGATGATCTCTTTATTGAGGAGCGGGGCGGGGACATCCCCCGCGGCGATCCGTTGTGCCAATCCCTCGACGATGGCCGTCTTGCCCACGCCGGGCTCGCCTACGATCACGGGGTTGTTCTTCTTTCTGCGGGAGAGGGTCTGGATGATGCTCGTAATTTCTCTTTCCCGACCGATGACCGGGTCAAGCCGCCCCAGCCGGGCCTCTTCGACCAAATTCCGTCCGTATTCGAAGTTCTTCCATTTGGAGTCGTCGCGCTTGGTGCGTCCCCCCACCTGCACCGGCGAGAGATATCTTCGTACGGTCGTGATATCAATGCCGGCGCGTTGGAGGATCTGGGCCGCGATATTATGGCCCTCTTCCAAGATGGCCAAGAGCAGATCTTCGGCAGCGATGAGGGTGTGGCCGAAGCGGCGGGTCTCCTCATAGGAGAGAGTGATGATGCGTTTGAGCTGTGGGGTGGGCTGGAGTTCCCCCGGAACGAAGCGCGATTGCCCCCGGGTAATGCCTTCGCGTTCGAGTTGTTGGGTCACGCGAGAGTAAGTGAGGGCATGAGCCTCTAAGAATCGAGAGATCTCGGAGGAACGCATCTTCGTGAACGCTAAGAGGAGGTGTTCGACGCCCACGTAGTCATGGCCCCAGGCTTCGGCCTCTTTGTAGGCGATGCCGATGGCTTGCTGGGCCTCGCGGGAGAAGAGATTATACATCTCATGCATAGGATTCACCGAGGTGATTATACGGGGGGCTATAGGGGCTGTCAAGGATTTTCACTACTTCAGCGCTCGGCGGCCCTCACTCCGTCCTGCGGGCACCAGACTTCGTTTGGACTGTTCGCCTTCGCCAGCCGTCAGCTGGCAAGGATGTACGTCAAGCGAAGCTTGGTCCAGGCGAAGCCTGGCGGGAGAGGGGCCCGCGGGTGAGGGCCACGTGCACAGCCCCGACGAAGTCTGGTATAATACCAGTGCTTCAGTTTTTCAGTTGGACAGTTTATCAGTTGGGACAAACTGACCAACTCAGAACTGATTGAGCGGGAGGAACCCATGACCGAACGCAAAAGCCGCTTCATCACCGTCTCCAACCAAGAGATCAAACGCCTCTATACTCCCGAAGATATTAAAGACTTAGACTACGAGCGTGACCTGGGCTACCCCGGCGAATACCCCTTCACCCGCGGTATCTACCCCACCATGTACCGCGGAAGACTGTGGACCATGAGACAGTTCGCGGGCTTCGGTGGCCCCGAAGAGACCAACCGACGATTCAAATATCTCTTAGAGCACGGCCAGACCGGCCTCTCCACCGCCTTCGACATGCCCACGTTAATGGGGTTAGATAGCGATCACCCCCTGGCCGACGGCGAAGTCGGCGTCGAAGGCGTCGCCGTAGATACCCTCAGAGACTTCGAAATTCTCTTTGAGGGCATCCCCCTCGACAAAGTCTCCACAAGCTTTACGATCAACCCCAGCGCCCCTGTCATCTACGCCATGTATATCGCTATCGGCGATAAGCAGGGCGTCAGCAGAGACCAACTGCGGGGCACCATCCAGAACGACATGCTCAAAGAATTTATCGCCCAGAAAGAGTGGGTTATCCCCCCGCGCCCATCCGTCGACTTAATCGTAGATATCTTCGAGTTCGGCATAAAAGAAACCCCCAACTTCAATCTCATTAGCATCTCGGGGTATCACATTCGCGAGGCGGGTTCGACGGCGATCCAAGAATTAGCCTTCACCCTCGCCGACGGCTGCGCCTATGTGGAGGCCGCCCAACGCCGTGGCATAGATATAGATAAGCTTGGGCCGCAACTGAGCTTCTTCTTCAACTCCCACAACTCGTTCTTCGAGGAGATCGCCAAGTTTCGGGCCGCAAGGAGGCTGTGGGCGCGGCTGATGCGGGAGCGCTACGGCGCCAAGAACCCCGAAAGCTGGAAGCTGCGCTTCCACACCCAAACAGCGGGGTGCTCGCTCACCGAGCAGCAGCCCCTCAACAATATCATCCGAGTGACGATCCAAGCCCTCGCCGCCGTGCTGGGCGGGACCCAGTCCTTACACACAAATTCATACGACGAAGCGCTCGCCCTCCCCAGCGAAGAAGCCGTGCGAATTGCTCTCCGGACGCAGCAGATCATCGCGTATGAGTCGGGGGTCGCTGATACGATCGATCCTCTGGCGGGGAGCTACTTTGTGGAGGCGCTCACCAACGAGATGGAGCGCAAAGCGCTCGACTATATCAAGAAGATCGAGGAGATGGGGCACAGCTCCATCTTAGAAGGGGTCTTCGTAGGGATTGAGAACGGGTTCTTCCAGAGAGAGATTGCCCAGGCGGCGTATGAGTATCAGAAGCAAGTGGAGTCGGGGGAGCAGATCATCGTCGGGGTGAACAAATACGTCATGCCCCAGGACGAGAAAGTCAATATATTACGAGTGGACCCAGAGGTCCAACGGAGACAGATTGAGCGGCTGAACAGAGTTCGCGCGGAGCGGGATAATCGCGCGGTCAAGAGGGCGTTGGAGCGTCTGGAGGAGGCGGCGCGCAGCCGCGAGAATACTATGCCGTATATTCTCGAATCGGTGAAGGCCTACGCGAGCGTGGGGGAGATCATGGAGGTCTTGAAGAAAGTTCACGGGGCCTATCGCGAGCCGGTGATCGTGTAACAGTGCTTCGGTTTTTCAGGTGGATAGTTTGTCAGTTTGAACTGACAAAGACTGTTCATCTTGCCGCGAAGCGGCAAAGTGAACAGTCCAGACGGAGTCTGGTATGGATCGTCCGATAAAAGTTTTGTTAGCGAAGGCGGGGCTGGACGGGCACGACCGCGGCGTCAAGGTGATCGCCCGGGCACTGCGCGACGCGGGGATGGAAGTGATCTACACGGGGCTGCATAACACCCCTGAGCAAGTCGTCAAGGCTGCCCTCCAAGAGGACGTGGACGTCATCGGGGTGAGTATTCTCTCAGGCGCGCACCTGACGATCTTCCGCAAGATTACCGAGCTGATGAAGCAGTACGGCATGGACGATGTCCTCTTAGTTGGGGGCGGGATCATCCCTGACGAGGATAAGCCCCTCTTGGAGCAGATGGGGGTGAAAGGGCTCTTTGGGCCGGGGACCCCACTTCAAGAGATCGTCGAATTTATCGAGGGAGAGGTCAAGAGGCGCTGATCTTCGTCATATATTAGTCCGTTATACATCGTATTTTCTTCCAGAAAAGTGCGGCTCTTCTCATATCATCTGTCCTGGACAGGGGGTATCAAGGGGGCTACAGTAATATTTGCAAACTTTCAAAGATTCTAAAATATTGGGAATGATGGGATGGAGGAAGAGCTTACGGCGCTACAAGCTCGCATCTGCAAGGTGCTGGCGCATCCAAAGCGCTTACAGATCATCTATGCGTTGCGGGCGGGGGAGCGCAGTGTCGGCGAGCTCGCCAAAGAGCTTCAGCTCCCCTATGCCAACCTCTCACAGCACCTGCGCATCTTACTGGAGATCGGCCTGGTCGAAGTCCGCCGTCAGGAGCGTTATAGCTATTATCGGCTC
>DAIPXV010000032.1:0-17270 GCA_036783095.1 Candidatus Bipolaricaulota bacterium | reverse complement strand
TTCGCCTCGGCCGCGCCCCCGGCAGAGCCCACCTATCAGAAAATACGGCACATCGCTGCCCAGCTCCTGCGCCAACGCTTTGAGCTGCGCATCATCGAAGCGCAGCTTAAAAAGTGCGCTCAGCCCCACCAATGTCGCCGCGGCGTCGCTGGAGCCGCCACCAAGCCCCGCTCCCACGGGAATGCGCTTTTCTAGATGAATGCGCACGCCTACCCTCGCCCCAACGTGAGAGAGCACAAGCTCTGCCGCGCGATAGACAAGGTTCTCTCGTCCTGTGGGGAGTGCCCACGGGCTTGTGATCTCTAAATAAATCTTCTGTTCTTCCAGGAGCTCCAGGCGCACCGTGTCGAAGAGATCTATGCTCTGAAAGAGCGTCTCGATCTCGTGGTAGCCGTCGGGGCGCTTCCCCACGATGCGCAAGCCCAGATTGATCTTGGCAAAAGCCTTAACGACGACTCTCGCCGCGCTCATAGACCAAGCGCCCTTGGGCGATCACCGCGCGTACGAAGCGCCCTTCGTGCCCGATAAAATACGGAATCTGTTTGTAATTCTCTAAATCTAGAAGCACGAGATCGGCGCGCTTGCCCAGCTCCACGCTCCCAATGAGATGGGGGCGGCGCAGAGCCGCCGCCGCGTTGAGTGTCGCGGCCGTAAGCGCTTCTTCAACAGTCATCTGCATCTTCAACACAGCGAGAGCGATCATGAAGAACATCGAGTAGATCAAACACGTTCCGGGGTTAAAATCTGTGCTCAGCGCGACGGCCAAGCCCGCGTCTATCATTTTGCGGGCCGGAGCGTACTCAGCGTTGAGCGAAAACGCCGTCCCCGGCAATAGCACCGCGATCACCCCAGAGCTTTTCATTGCCGCGATCCCGCGCTCAGAGACGTGCAAGAGATGATCTGCTGAAGTCGCGCCCAGCTCCCCAGCAAGCTCCGCTCCCCCAAGCGGGCTCAGCTCGTCAGCGTGAATTTTTAATCCCAGCCCGGCCCGCCGACACGCTCGTAAGATCTCTCGACTCTCGTCAAGCTCGAAGAACCCCCGCTCGCAGAAGATATCCCCAAACTCAGCAAGCCTTTCTGATTGAATTCGTGGCAGCATCTCTTCAATGATCTCTCGAATGTACTGAGATTTTTCGACGCCAGCGGGCACGGCGTGCGCCCCGCAGAACGTGGGCACAACCTCAAGGGGCATCGTCTCTTTGAGTCTCTTTATAACGCGCAGGAGCTTCAGCTCGCTTTCGGTGTTCAGCCCGTAGCCGCTCTTGATCTCGACGGTCGTCGTCCCCAAACGAGCCATCTCGAAGAGAAATTTTTTGGAGAACTCATAGATCTGATCTTCGGAGGCGTTCCGGACTCTTTCGACGGTGGTGAGGATGCCCTTGCCGTACTTTTCGCCTTGGCAGCGCGCTAAGAATTCATCCTCGCGGGTGCCATAAAAGACCGCGTGGGTGTGGGGATCTACTAGACCAGGGATCACCACGCCGCCCTGGGCATCGAACGTCTCGTGAACTTTGGGGGCATGAGACATCGAGCCGATCTCAGTGATTGTATCGTTCTCGATCTTCACATAGGCGTCGCGCACGACGGTGAGCTGGCGCATGGCGAGCCCCGCGCGGGCTTGCCTTCCCACTGGGGTGACGAGCTGCCCAATATTGACGATCACACTCTGAGCCACGGTGGGGGCTCCCCTTGTACAGCGACAGGCGGATCTTGAGTGAAATCAAGCAAAGCGTAGCTTTGCGGGCTCATGGGCTCGTTGGTGAGCACAATAAGATCAGCTTGCTCACTGAATTTTTCTAAGACATCCTCGCGGCGCACGAGAGCTAAGCTCACGCCCACCAAGGGGCGTCCGCTGGCTTCATAGAACATTTGATACGATTGACTCGCGGGCATGTGAATCTCGATCGTGCCGGCGCGGCTGACGCAGGCGCGCGGGGCCGCTTGCGTCGCTCGCACGATCAGCCCGTAGGGGCTGGGGAGACAGCGCTCCAGCGCGCGGCGCAGCCGCGGCAGCACCGGAACTGTATACAGCCGAAATTCCGTGATGCTGCTGATATAGAGCGCCAGCGGCTTGTCATCGGGATAGAGCGCTCGCACCCGCGCTACGAGATTCTTATTGAACGCATCCCCACCGAGAATATAAGAGACTTCTGTGGGGAAGACTACGAGCCGGCCCTCGCTCACCGCAGGCGCGATCTTGTCAAACTCCTCCTTCGGAAGGACTTTCCCCATCTGGAACTCGATCAGTTGCGCTCTCATGAGACCTCTCACCGAGGAGAGGAGCAGATGTGCTCAACCCTCCCAAGTCTTTATTTTGCTTGCTTGGAGCGGGTTTGTCAAGGGGCTTTGCTGAGCACTCGGAGTTTAGCGCTGCGCGCCCGTGGATTCTGCGCGCACTCTTCTGGCGATGGACGGATCGGTCCCCAGAGCTGCTCGGCTTGGCCCGCTTGGAGTCGCTCCCGAAAGAATCTCTTCACTATGCGATCTTCGAGCGAGTGGAACGAGATGACGACGAAGCGTCCGCCAGGGGCAAGGCGCTCAACCCCCACCGTGAGGGCTCTCTGGAGGTTTTCTAGCTCATTGTTGACGGCGATGCGCAAGGCTTGAAAGATGCGCGTCGCCGGATGGATGCGAGACTTTCGACGCACGGCCGCAGGGATGCTCCGCTCGATGACTCTTACAAGCTCCGTCGTCGTCTCGATGGGATGTTGGCGACGCTCGCGCACGAGAGTGCGGGCGATGCGCGCTGCCCAGCGCTCCTCCCCGTAGTCACGGAAGATCTTCGTCAGCTCGCGCTCGTCGAGGGTGTTGACAAGATCAGCGGCTGTCAGCTCTTGTGTCGGATCAAGACGCATGTCTAACGGGCCCTCAAGGCGAAAACTGAGCCCGCGCTGGGGAGTATCGAGCTGAGTGAGCGAGACCCCTAAATCTAAGAAAATCCCGTTGACGTGAGCGATCCCAAGCTTGTCTAAGACGCTATCGAGCTGAGCGAAGTTAGCATGGACGAGCGTGACGCGCTTGTCAAACTGCTCAAGCCGCGTCCGCGCGACCTCCAGGGCCGAGGGATCGCAGTCGAGCCCGATGAGCCGCCCCGTCTCTAAGCGCGCCGCGATCTCTGCGGCATGGCCGCCGCCACCGACCGTGCCGTCAACATAGATACCATCGGGCCGAATAGCAAGCGCTTCGAGGACTTCAGCGACCATCACGGGCTGGTGAGGGCGTGGGGTGCTCATCATCGAATCCCTAGATCGCTCACTATGACACGAACTGCTTCGTTGAGAGATCCATGAGCGTTCGTTTGCAGGGCCATCCGCGCTCGCCGAAGAGACTCTTGGAGCGTTGCTCGCTGAGAGTACATCTCATGGATCTGCTTTGTGAGATCGCGCTCATCAAGGGCTTCTGTCGCCCTCCACCATGATAGCGAAGGACCACCTACTTCGGCAATGTGCTGCACGAAGCTCTCGATCTTCGGATCGTAGCTGAGAGCACAGAAGGGTACATCACACACCAATGCGAAGACTAAGCTGTGTAGGCGCATCCCTACAACGATGTCAAGATTCTGCATAGCCCGTAGCAGATCATCAGGGCAGCGGGCTTCAACGGCAGGAATAGCGAGGGCAAGCTCTTGCAGCACTGCTCGGTCTTGGTCGGCTTGGAGCGGCAAGAAGATAAGCTCAAAGTCTGTAGAGAGAGCGCGCAACGCGCGCCGGAGCGCCTCTTTATTGTGGGGCGAGAGTCCAGGACGTAGAGAGATGCCGAGTGACCTCCCCTCACCCCCAGCCCCTCTCCCGTGAGTGAGCCATGGGAGAGGGGAGAGCAACGCCAGATCTTCTCCCAACGCCACATGAGCACCTTGTGCGAGCGCCCACTCGAAGCTTGTGCGATCGCGCACCAAGACCAGTCGCGCTCGTTGAAGCACCTTGGCGACCCAGCGCTCAGAGCGCTGAGAGCGCAGCGGGCCGATCCCCTGCCCGATCAGATACGTGGGCAGATGATAGTGTTGAGCCAAGCGCACCAAGCCCACATAATAGAGTAAAGATCGTGCGCTGGTGACATCTTGGAGCAAGCCCCCCGGACCGAGAAGAAACCCGGACGCGCGCGCAAGCGCCCGATGAATCTCCAAAAGATTCCAGCGATTGATCGCCTCAGTGCCGTGAAGCCGAGCAGTCTGCGCAGGATCGTGCGAGAGCACAATGATGCGAGCTTGGGGCAGAGCCTCGCGCAGATATCGTATCAGCACGGCAAGCGCAGCTTCATCGCCCCAGTTGCCAAAGCCGTAATAGCCTGCGATCACGAGCGTCGTCGCCATTGCTGAATACCTGCGAGAGCAAAGCGGGCCGTGAGGCCGATGAGCAGACCAAGCACTAGGCCGTTTATAGTGCGCCAGAGCGACAGCACCAACGGTGTATGTAAGTGCACGAACGTATTGATGATCGAAGCTTGCCCCAGCGCGCCCAGCGCCAACAGCCCAAGATAGACCAAGCTCGGCTCTCTCCTCCAGAGCATGAGTGCGGGATGCCCCACAAAGAATTCTTTGAAGCGCGGGCGGGCGATAAGCCAATCTTCGAGTCTCTCGCGCAGCAGTTCTTCCCAGCGCGCTACGGGAATCACAGGGAGATTGCCGCTGCGCTCCAATACGAAAAAGAGCATCCCAAGCCCCAGGGCGGGGACGAGCCAGGCCCCCCGCTTCGCGAGAAGATATCGCCAGCCCAGGCTGCGCCATCGCCACAGCTCCGCGAGCACAATGAGTGCCGAGGGCGCGACCAGCGCAAGCTTCACCCCGCGAAATTCATTGATTTTGAGAAAATACGAGAGATCGCTCAACACCGCTGCTGCCGCAAGCCCCACAACGATTGAGCAAAGCGACACGATCACGACCAGCTTCCATCCCGAAACTCTCTCTGTGCTCACCCAAAGCAAGAGCCATGGGACTACAGTGGCGATCAAAAGCGCAAGGACTTGGCGAGCCCACTCAAAATCCCACATCCCCACAAGCACGAGGGCGCTCACGCCCCCTATGCCGCTCCCAAGAAGCACGGTCAGGGAAAGCCGTCCCATAAGCACTAAGAGAGCAAAGCTGACAAAGCCAGCCCCTATCACGAGATAGACCCAATAAAAACTCTCAAAGGACGCGGGCGCGGACGGCTGCCCCAGCTGCATACCCAATTGAGTGATCCTGAGGCTGAGCTGCCCTAGATACTGCGGAAACCGACGATGTTCGGTGACCCATAAGAGCCTGATAGTGCGCTCGTGGACAGCGCGCTCCCAGCGCGCGAGCGCCCCCTCCAAGCTCAAACGATCCAACTCCTGAGATTTGATCGCATGGACGCGCACGAAATCCCTCCCGCCGTGACGATAGAGCTCTTGCAGCCCTGAAGGCTCAGAGAACTCGACGATCCCTACGAGGGCATCCGAGGGGAGATCTGCAATCTGTATGGGCTCTCCAGGGGGGTCGGAGACGAGCACAATAAATTTGGGGCGCAGAAGGCGCAGCTCCTCAAGGAGCCTCGTGATCTGAGCCTCAGTGACGATAGCCACCTCCAGGCCCACCGCCCGAGCAAGCTGAATAACCCTCCACAGCTCGCGATCGAAGCTAGTGCGTTGGAGTCCCCAATGAGGAAAGTCTGTCAGTTCTACGCTGACAGCGACGACGCCGTGGGCTTGGAGTTTGTGAAGATACTCGCGCAGCTCCCCATCGCTGAGGGAGCTGTCCAGCTCTTGAGCAGGGACGATCAGGCCAACAGTTTGGTATGTCTCATCCCACGCGATGCGCCGGAGCCCTACCCACAACGCTGTCAGCACCGCTAGGGTGATCATCCCGTATAAAGCAAAGCGAGCCATTCCTCTCATCTGTCTTCACTATAGCACATAAGCGCGGGGCTGTGCTAGGGGTGACCGGTGTCTTGGGCTGAAGGCGCACAGGGCGTTGACGTGTAGGACAGCCAACTCGTATCGTGGAGCGAGGGAGAGTGAGAGCATGCGAAGGCTTTTGATCTGTTGCGTCTTGATGGGGATGGTCGTCGGGAGCGCGTCTGCCCAAGAGGTGCCCTCACGAGATCTTTCGCAGTATCGCACGGTGGGGGTTGGGCTCCAAGCCCCGTGTGTGATCAGCCTGCGCTTCTGGCTCATGGAGAATTTCGCTTTGGAAGCAAACGCGTTTGTGATCTCTATGGGGGGATCGACAAGTGGGTGCGCTGCCGGCAAGGTACTACTGCGCTTAGCAGACACCGATATCTTTGACTTCTACACGGTCTTTGAGGCGAACTTGCACATTGGGGACTACTGGGTAGGCGGGGTGGCAGACATGGCGCTGAAGGGCGGCATGGAGCTGAGCATTCTGCCGAGCTTAGCGATCAATCTCGAGTTTGGCGAGGCCTTCTTCTTCGGGCCTGACGGCGCTGGAGCCACCCCCGCAGTTAGCTTGGGGATACACTATTACTTTATACGCACTCCGCCAGCGCAGCCCTAGTGGGAGGAGACTATGAGATACTTCAAGATCGTTAGTATCGTTCTGAGTATTGTGACAGTGAGTGCGCTCGCTGGGCTCGCTTTCGAGGATCTTTCGGCGCAGCGAGGGTTTGGCGTGGGGATGCAGCTGACGTTCCCCATGAGGCCGCCACAGGCGCTGCCAGCCTCGGGGATGAGCGTGCGCCTGTGGCTGTGGGATCGCATTGGGATTGAGGGGGACTTCTTCGTTGTGGGCAGCTCTCTCAGTTTCACCCCGCGGCTCTTCTTGAAGGTCATTAATTTAGAGATCGCGGATCTCTACGTGGGAGGAGGGCTGAGCTTCTTCACCTACGCGCCCCCCCAAGAAGCATTGATGCTCTACATCCCGGTGCAGGGAGTTGTGGGTTTGGAGATGCGCTTGACGCCCCAGATAGCGCTCAATGGGGAGATTGGGATCTTTGGGTTTGGCGGGACGAGGGGGGGCGTGACATCGGGGTTGGGAGTGCATTTCTATTTCTAAGACTTGCTCAAGAGACTCGCACGCCCTACAATTGAGGTGATATGGGCAAGCGCGAGGTCCTTGAGAGCGTTCTCGCCCAAATTAAAAAAAAGCATGGCGAGGGCGCCATCATGTGGTTGGGGGAGCAGCCACACTTGGAAGTTGAGGTCATCCCCACTGGTTCGCTTTCGCTCGATATCGCTCTAGGGATCGGTGGTGTCCCCCGGGGACGGATCGTCGAGATCTTCGGCCCAGAGGCCTCCGGTAAGACGACGCTCGCGTTGCATATCATCGCTGAGGCTCAGAAATTAGGGGGCACAGTAGCGTTCATTGACGCCGAGCACGCCCTCGATCCCCACTACGCGCGCGCCATCGGCGTGGACTTAGACAAGATTCTCTTGAGCCAACCCAACTCCGGTGAGCAAGCCCTTGAGATCACCGAGCACTTGGTACGCAGCGGCGCGATTGATGCTATTGTCATTGACTCCGTGGCCGCGCTCGTCCCCGAAGCCGAACTCGAAGGCGCCATGGGCGACGCCCAAGTGGGCCTGCAAGCGCGCCTCATGAGCCAAGCCATGAGAAAACTTGCCGCGGCGATCTCGCAGTCTAGGACGACCGTCGTCTTTGTCAATCAGATCCGCCAGATGATCTCAGGGATGACCTGGGGGCCGACGACCACCACGACCGGCGGCTTAGCTCTGAAGTTCTACACCTCGGTACGTATGGAGATCAAGCGAATCGGCTCTATTGAGGAGGGCGATGAGAAGATCGGCAGCGAGACGCTAGTGCGCGTCGTCAAGAACAAACTCGCCCCGCCCTTCAAAGAAGCGCGCTTCGATATTATTTACGGGAAGGGGATCGCGCGCTCGCGCGAGCTGATCAAGCTCGGCGAACAACTGGGTGTTATCAAGAAGAGCGGCTCATGGTACTCGTTCGGCACCGTGCAATTGGGGCAAGGGCTCTCTCACAGCGCGGCCTACTTAGACGAACACAAGGAGATCGCCGAGCAGTTAGAGCAGACGATCCGCCAGAAGGTGGGCCTGCCCTTCGATAAGAGCAAGATCAAGCAGCCCTCTCTGCTTCCAGAGTGATCGTGACGGAAGAAGAGCGCGCCCGCGCATATCTGCTGAAGCTCTTTCGGTACCGTCCGCGCAGCCGCTATGAAGCGCTCGTGCGGCTGCGCCAGCAGGGGTTCTCTGAAGTAACCGTCAAGTCTGTATTAGAAGAAGCAGTGCGCGCAGGGATCTTAGACGATGCGAGGTTTGCCCAGCTGTGGATTGCTGATCGCCTGGCGCGCCGCCCGCGAAGCCGCCGGCTGCTCGAGCGAGAATTGAAAGAACTGGGCGTCGCCCCAGAAGAGATTCAGAAAGCTCTCGGACACATCGAGCTTGACGAAGAGGCCCTGGCAAAACAACTTATCGCTGAACGCGCATCGAAGATGCACTCGCTCGACGAGAAAGTTCGTCAACGTCGGCTCATAAGCTTTTTACGTCGTCGCGGGTTCTCTGAGCGGATCATCCGGCGCGCGCTGCGCGAGCTTGAGGGAGGAGGCGGGAGCCCCTCGTAGGAGTGAGGAGGAGCTCCCGCGTGGGCGAGAGGGAGTGGGCTCAATACCCCAGCCGACGATACGACGCAATGTAGACCGTGTCATAGTTCGAGACGTGCTCGTAGAGCGATTCGTTCTCCGCCAGGGGCTGCCATCCCGACCGAAGGGTGACCAGACTGCGTGGATCAACTCCCAACAACATCTTGAGCTGGGAGACGGTCAACCCTAACGGGATACAGACCATAGCGAAGCCCAGTCCACCCAGCATCTGCACGTAGATCCACTTGTTCATGGCCACTCCTTTCTTGTCGTTGGATTTGGGCGGATAACTTACCTAGGGGTCAGCTCAGAAGTTTCAGCGGGCTTAGCATGTCATCCTTGTCAGGGGAGATCCAACTGTTTATGATGAGAATGCTATGGCTCTGGTAGCTACAGAAGATCTCTGGCACCGTTACGGCGCGGAAGTGATCTTCGAGAAGGTCTCCGTGGGGGTGCATCGAGGAGATCGCATTGGGTTGGTGGGGCTCAACGGCAGCGGGAAGTCCACACTGCTGCGAATTCTCGCGGGCCTGCAAGAGCCCACAGGTGGGCGCGTCGTGCGAGCACGCTCGGTGCGCATTGGGTATCTCCCCCAAGAGCCGCAGCTAGAGAGCACTGCCACGCTCTTTGATGAGATGCTCTCAATCTTTGAGAGATTGCGTGAGCAAGAGCGTGAGCTCCACCACCTTGAGCAGATACTCTCTCACGGAACCCCCTCAGCAGAGCTCCTGCAGCGCTATGACGAACTGCTAGAGAGCTTTCGCCAGGGGGGAGGCTATGAGTATCGCAGTCGTATCCACCAAGTGCTTGTGGGAATGGGATTTTCTGATGAGCATCAGCCCATCGCGCAGTTGAGTGGAGGCCAACGGGCGCGCGCGGCCCTCGCGAAGTTACTTCTCGAGGAGCCTGATGTGCTCTTGCTCGACGAGCCCACCAATCACTTGGATCTTGAAGCTCTGGAGTGGCTCGAAGAATATCTCTCGCACTGGAAGGGCGCCTTTATCATTGTCTCGCACGATCGCTACTTTCTCGACAAATTAGTCAACAAGATCTGGGAGCTGGAGCTGGGGCGGCTCTACGAGTATCCTGGTAATTACTCGCACTATCGGGCCTTGCGAGCTGAGCGCTTGGAGCGCCAGTGGAAGCTCTATGAAGAGCAGCAAGAGTTCATCAAAAAATCTGAAGAGTTCATCCGAAGAAACATTGCTGGTGGGGACTTTCGCGCCAGCCAAGCCCAAGCGCGCCAGAAAATGCTGGAAAAACTCGAACGTATCCCCAAACCCATCATCCCCAAGAAGATTCACTTATGGATGGACGTGAAAAACCCCAGTGGCGAGCGAGTGCTGCGCGCCAAAGATCTCGTCATCGGCTACCCAGGGGTGCCTCTCGTGCGCTGCAAGAATCTCCTGGTGCATCGTGGGGAGCGCGTGGCTCTCATCGGGCCCAACGGCGTGGGTAAGAGCACCTTGCTAAAGACTCTCGCAGGGGAACTAGCACCGCTAGAAGGAACCCTCGAGCTTGGTCACGGCGTGGAGATCGCGTACTTCCGACAAAGCCAGACGGAGCTCGATGAGCCTGACCAGACTGTGCTCGATGTCATGATCTCCACAGGGGACATTACGATCAGCGAGGCACGCGACTTTCTGGGACAGTTTCTCTTCTCAGGAGATGACGTCTTTAAAAAGATCTCTCAACTTTCTGGGGGTGAGCGCAGCCGCCTGGCGCTCGCTCAGCTCGCGCGGTTGGGTGGAAATCTTTTGCTGCTCGACGAGCCGACCAATCATTTAGATATAGACTCTCGCGAAGTGCTCCAAGAAGCACTGAGAGAATACCGAGGCACGATCGTGCTCGCTTCTCATGATCGCTCGATCATCCAGGCGATCGCGACCCAGATCTGGGAGATCCGCGCAGGCGAGCTCAAAATCTATCCTGGGGATTATGAGCGCTATCGTGCTCAACGCGACCAAGAGCGCTCCGCTACCTCAGCCGTTCCCGCTCCGCAGGCGGAGGAGAGGGTCAGGATGAGGTCCCCACAAGAGCGTAGCTCTCGCGAAGAGAAGCCCAAGCGTCTCTCTCCAGGGAAGGAGCAACGGTTGCGCGAGCGCCAGCGGGCCAAGCTCGCTGCCCGCGAAGCCGAGCTGATGAATACCGTCACACAACTAGAGCACGAGATCGCCCAGATCGAGCACGACATGGAAGCCGCCAGCTACGCCGGAGATCACCAAAGATTGCGCGAGCTGACGATGCTCTATCGCCAAAAACGCCAGGAACTGGAACGAGCTTCAGAAGAGTGGGCTCAAGCTGCCGAAGAGCTTGCGAAGTTTCAGGGGTAAAATCCCCTGTGGGATCTAACCCCACCCCCTTCCCTAAAGGGAAGGGGCTCCCATCCCTCTTTAGGGGAGAGGCCGGGGAAGAGGTCATTTAGAGAAGAACTTAGCCCCATCGGCCTTGAACCCAACTCTGCTGTGCGTCCCATCACAGAAGGGCTTATTGTTTGATTGGCCACAGCGACAGAGCGCCACCCACGGACGGTCGATCACCGTCTCCTTGCCGCTAGAATCAATGAGCTTGAGCGGACCTTGAACGAGATAAGGGCCGTTCTGCTTCGCTTCAATGATCGGTTCGCTCATGATTCGGACCTCCTTGGTTCTGTGAGAGAGAGCCGTGTGCCTAATTTGAGTTCTCGGACATAGTCAGTGAGCGCTTGTGGAGCGATGCCCTCAGCGATCCGCGCGGCCAGGGCACTGCTCACGATCACCCCATCCACACCCAGTTGAACTACAGATTCAATCTGAGCGCGCGTCGAGAGCCCTAACCCCACAGCGATCTTCAGATCGCTTGGCACCAAGGGCTTGACTCGCTCGATGAGCGGCCGTGCCGTGGGTGCAAGCGTCTCAGAGATCCCTGTCGTGCCATAGCGCGAGACGAGATACAGAAACCCCGAAGAATATTCACAGATCTTCGTAACGCGCTCAGCAGGGGTCTCTGGGGTAGCGAAAAAGACTCGGGCCAGTCCATACTTGCGCGCTTGGTTGACCCATGATTGAGCTTCCTCAATAGGCAGATCAAGGATGATGACCCCATCCACACCGGCTTCGCTGCACCGCCTAGCAAACGATTCTTCGCCGAGCTTGAAGACCGGGTTATAGTATGTCATCAAAAGAACAGGCAACTCCGAGCTTTTGCGCAGCTCACGCACGAGCTGCAGGGCTGTCTGGATGGTCACCCCCTGGCGCAGGGCGCGCGCGTGAGCAGCCTGCAAGATTGGGCCATCAGCTATGGGGTCAGTGAAGGGGACGCCCAGCTCAAGCATATCGATCCCGCCAGCCTCCATCGCTCGGATATACTCGAGCGTGCGCTCCAGCTGCGGCTCCCCAGTCATAATATACCCGATGAGCGCGACCTCCCCACGACCCTGCACTTCTTCAAAGCGTTTGTTCAGACGCTGGCTGAGTATCATAGCGCACCACCGTGTCGAGATCCTTGTCGCCCTGCCCGGAGAGGGTAATAACTACGATCTGATCGCGCTTCATGCGCTGAGCCCGCTGCACCCCAGCATAGAGGGCATGTGCGGCTTCAAGTGCTGGCAAAATCCCTTCAAAGCGCGCGAGCAGCCGAAAGCCCTCCAGGGCTTCTCGGTCACTCACGGTAATGTACTCCCCACGCCCCAGCTTCTTATAGAGGGCAAGCTCAGGCCCTACGGCAGGGTAGTCGAGCCCCGCAGCGATACTATTGGTCTTGTGAATATAGCCGTGCTCGTCCTGTAAGACGAACGTCTTTGCGCCGTGAAACACCCCGACAGAACCATGACAGAGGGCGGCCGCTCCCGCTGCTTCCACTCCAAGAAAGTGTACCTTCTCGTCGGTGACGAACGGGAAGAACGTGCCCAAGGCATTGCTGCCTCCCCCTATGCACGCGACTAACAGATCGGGCAAGCGCTGCTCTCTTCGCAGGAGCTGTCCCTTGATCTCATCCCCGATGACTCGTTGAAAGTCCCGCACGATCATGGGATAGGGGTGCGGGCCGACAACTGACCCCATGAGATAGTATGTCGTGGGCACGTTGGTAACCCAGTCGCGCAGGGCCTCGTCGATCGCATCTTTGAGCGTCTGAGAGCCGCTGGTGACCGGGTGTACCGTCGCTCCCAAGAGCTTCATTCTCTGGACGTTCATCTGTTGGCGCTCGATGTCGCGCGCCCCCATGTAGATCTCCGCATGGAGCCCGAGCACCGCGCAGGCCATGGCGACGGCTACGCCGTGAGCTCCCGACCCCGTCTCCGCGATCACACGCTGCTTGCCCATCGCGCGCGCGAGCAGCGCCTGGCCGAGGGCATTGTTGAGGGTATGGGCGCCGCCGTGTACTACGTCTTCGCGCTTGAGGAAGATCCGTGCGCCCCCAGCGTATTCTGTTAGGCGCTTGGCGAAGTAGAGCGGGGTGGGGCGGCCACCATAGTCGGCTCGCAGAGCCTTCAGCTCGCTTTGAAAGTCGAATCGAACCGAGATCTCTCGATAAGCCCGCTCCAGCTCTTTGAGGGCGGGAATTAAGATCTCTGGGACGAACTGCCCCCCAAATTCCCCAAAGTGCCCCTCCTGGGGCAGCTCGCTCAGTTTCATAGCACCTGGTCTTTGAACTTTCACTGCCATAGTTCCACCCTAACTCTGGGCTTGGTTCTGTCATTATACTCGATACCGGCGGAGCTTGTCGTGGCGAGTTTGTGTATAATACAGTGAGCTTATGAGAGAGCAAATCGGGCGCCTTGCCCAGATGCTTCGAGAAGCTCAGTACGCTGTCGCCCTCACGGGAGCTGGGGTGAGCACTGATTCGGGCATCCCTGACTTTCGCAGTCCTGGCACGGGCTTGTGGGCGCAGTATAACCCTCTCGAAGTCGCTTCTATTGGGGGCTTCCGCAGCAGCCCCCAGCGATTCTATGAGTTCTGGCGCCAGCGCTTTGCTAAATTAGCTGACGCTCAGCCCAATATCACTCATAAAGTGCTCGCGGAGTTAGAAGCACGGGGCTATCTGAAATGTGTCATCACCCAAAACATTGACGATCTTCATAGAAAAGCCGGCTCAAGACGCGTCTTAGAAGTCCACGGCAACTACATGCGCGGGCTGTGCATCGGGTGTCAGAGAACTTATACGATCCAGGAGATCTTTGAAAAAGTCGAGCGCCATCGCGTCCCGCTGTGCGATGACTGTAAGAATCTGCTGAAGCCCGACGTTGTGCTCTTTGGGGAGCTGCTCACCCCGGACTTCGATCGAGCTTTGGAAGAGGTCGCTCAGAGCGATCTGTTGATCGTGCTGGGCTCGTCGCTTGAGGTCTATCCCGTGGCTGGGCTAGTGCCCCAAGCAAAAAGCCTTGGAGCGCGGCTCGTCATCATCAATCGCGACGAGACCCCCTACGATCGCATCGCGGATCTTGTCATCCACAGTGAGCTGCAACCCGTTATGGCCGAGCTCCACCGCGCGCTCTCAACGTAGTGTTTGCATGGGAATAGCCCCCTCTGCTACACTTATAGTGAGTACGCTCTTTATGGATACTGTGCTCATTCTCGATTTTGGCTCGCAGTATACGAAGCTCATTGCCAAAGCGGTGCGCGAGCTGGGGGTCTATGCCGAGATCGTCCCGTGGGACATCTCTGCCGAAGAGATTCGCCGACTTGCTCCGCAGGGACTGATACTCTCTGGGGGACCAGCAAGCGTCTATGCTCCTGACGCTCCTCGTTTAGATAGACGCATCTATGAGCTGAAGATCCCGATCTTGGGCATCTGTTATGGAATGCAACTGATAGCTCATGATCTGGGCGGCCAGGTGCTCCGTGGCGAGAAGCGGGAGTACGGCCCCAGCACCCTTCAGATCCTTCAGACAGATACGCTCTTTGAGGGCCTCAATCCCACAGAAGAAGTTTGGATGAGCCACGGCGATGAGATCCGCACCCTGCCCAAAGATTTTGTCTGTCTTGCCAAAACCCCCAACGTCGCTCACGCGGCGATGAAGAGCCGCGATGGGCTTCTGTACGGGATTCAGTTCCACCCTGAAGTTGCTCATACTCCCAAGGGCCCAGAGATCCTTAAGAACTTTCTCGTGAAAGTCTGTAAGATTTCCCCGCATTGGAGCCCAGCCGATCAAGTCCACCAGCTCATCGAGCAGCTTAAGAAAGAGCTTGCGGACGCCCGCCATGTGCTCATCGGAGTCTCCGGAGGAGTAGATAGCAGCACAGCGGCCGTGCTCGTCCATCGCGCTATTGGGGAGAGATTGATCCCCATCTTTATTGACACGGGGCTGCTGCGCCTCGGCGAAGTAGAGCGAACTAAGACTGTCTTTGAGAAGCTCGGCTTGCGGCTGCGGGTCATAGATGCGAGCTCGAGGTTCTTTGCGGCCCTACGGGGTGTCACCGATCCCGAAGAGAAGCGCAAGCGGATCGGGGCAGAGTTTATCAAAGTCTTCTACGAAGAAGCGCAAAAACTCTCTCGAGAAGTCGGGGGCATTGACGTGCTCGTCCAAGGGACGATCTATTCAGACGTGATCGAAAGCGCTGGCTCTCGCGGCGCCGATCGCATCAAGAGCCATCATAACGTCGGAGGACTTCCCAAGGATGTGCCGTTTCGGATCATCGAGCCGTTACGAAATTTCTTTAAAGACGAGGTGCGCCAGATTGGGCTGCGCTTGGGGATTCCCGAAGAGATCATCTGGGAGCAGCCCTTCCCTGGGCCGGGCCTGGCCGTAAGAATTCTCGGAGAAGTCACTCCTGAGCGAGTGCAGCTCCTTCAGAGAGTAGATACGATCGTGCGCGAGGAGATTCAGCGAGCAGGGCTGGCTCGCGCGGTCTGGCAGTACTTTGCGGTGCTGCTGCCCGTGCGGAGCGTCGCGGTCTTGGGAGATGGACGAGCTTACGGGCATGTCGTCGCCGTGCGAGCTGTGGACAGCCGCGACGGCATGACCGCCGATTGGTTCCATCTCCCGTATGAGATCTTAGAGCGGATTTCGAGCCGGATTACCAACGAAGTCCCAGGGGTCACCCGGGTGGTGTATGATATCACTTCGAAACCCCCGGCTACGATCGAATGGGAATGAATCTCAGGCCTTCACCCCCAGCCTCTCTCCCGTGGCTCACCCACGGGAGAGGGAAGCGCAAGGGGTGAGGCCTAGGGGTGAGGGGACAAAAACGATGAAGGTCTGTCTCTATCTGGAGGCGGAGAACGTCGTCGCCCGCTCAGGATTCCGCACGGCGTTTGCGCGTCACCTGCAAGCGCTTCAAAAGATGGGCATTCCCGTGACGACTGACCCCTCCAAGGATTTCGATATCTTGCATCTGCATTGGTTTGGACCGCGCTCCCTCTACTACCTCAAGAGAGCTAAACAGAACAACAAGATCGTCATCGCTCACGCTCACAGCATTGGCGCTTATGACTTCAAAGACAGCTTCACCCTCTCTAATACGTTTGCCCCGCTCTATGAGAAATATCTGCACTATTTCTATGAGCTGAGCGATGCGATCTGCACCCCCTCCGAACACGCTAAACGACTCCTCCAAGCTTGTGGAATCACCAAACCCATCTATGTGATCAGTAACGGCGTTGATCTTGAGAGATTTCGCTTCGATGAGCAAGCCCGGGCTCACTATCGCAAGCGATTGGGGCTGAAGCACTTCACAGTCTTTTGCGCGGGCAACGTCATCCCTCGCAAGGGCGTCTTAGATTTTCTCGAAGTCGCCCGAAAACTTCCCCAATTTGATTTCGTATGGTTTGGGCATGTCTGGAACCCGATCTTGGCCTTCGATATCGAGATGCATCAAGCGCTCGATGAGCGCCCTCCCAATGTGAAACTCCCAGGGTTTATCGAGGACGCGCCAGGAGCGTTCTCCGCAGGAGATCTATTGTTCTACCCGTCCTACGGGGAGACCCACGGCTTAGTGCTCTTTGAGGCCGCGGCGTTACGTCGTCCGATAGTCATGCGCGACCTTCCGGAGTACGCCCTGGCGGGATTTCGCCATGGGGAGAACTGTCTCATGGGGAAGGCCATTGATGACTTCTGCGAGCAGATCGTGAGGGTATCCCGTGACGCAGCGCTATGTATGCGCCTCACTCAAGAAGCCTATCGCTTGGCTGAGGCCAACTCGCTGGAGCATGTCGGCCTTGCTCTCGGCAGGCTTTATACGATGCTGCTCGAAAGGAGGGCACTATGAAGGTCTGTGTGTATTTGGAGGCTCCCGATCTTGTGGCCAAATCGGGGTTCAAGACGGCCTACGAGCACCAGCGAAAAGCCCTGCAAGCTGTGGGGGTCTCCGTGACCGACGACCCCGACTCCGACTACGATATACTTCACTTACACTTCTTTGGGCCAAAGTCGCTCTTCTATCTGAAACGCGCCAAGCGCCTCAAGATCCCCGTGGTCGTCCACGCTCACAGCATCGGGGCTCACGATTTTGCCGACAGCTTCACGCTCTTCAACTCCATCGCCCCGCTCTACGAGAAGTATCTCTATTATTTCTATGAATCAAGCGACGCGATCTTCACGTGCTCTCAGTACGCTTGTGACCAGCTCCGCGCCCAGGGGATCACCAAACCCATCTATGTCGTGAGCAACGCCGTAGATCGCGAGCGCTTCCGTTTCTCTGAAGAAGGGCGGCGGCTCTATCGCGAACGTCTCGGGCTGAAAAATTTTACGGTCTTCGGCGCGGGCAACGTCATCCCCCGCAAGGGTGTCTTAGATTTTCTCGAAGTCGCCCGAAGACTCCC
>DAIPXV010000031.1:0-17285 GCA_036783095.1 Candidatus Bipolaricaulota bacterium | reverse complement strand
AGAGAACCCATATACGCTCGCCGAGCACTTTATGAGCCTTACGGATGCTATCTGGGCCGACGTGCTGAGCAAGCAAGCGCCCACGGACTCGTTCCAACGGGCGATTCAGAGCATCTATGTTGATCTCTTGATCGGGATAGCGACCGACGAGTCCCCTGATCGGGTGAGCGATGCGGTGGCGATGGCATACTCTGAGCTCGCTCGCATAGATCGAGCGATCAGCGATCTCTTAGTCGAAGGGGTAAAGGACCCCTTAGCCAAGGCGCACCTTCTGGAGGTCCAACATCGTATTCGAGGAGTTGTAGATACAGAGCAATAGCAGTGCAAAAGAATCACCTGTGCAAGGCGGACTTGACAAGTGACTCATAATGCGTTATAGTAGCTGTGCTGTAAGACTTGTCTAGTGTTCACACCAGCCAAGTCCGACCCTTCGACGCGTGACGTTGCCGGGGCCTCCAATCCCTGATGCACGGAGACGGTCTGGGGAATAAGACAGCAGAAAGGGGTTGTGCACAATGGCAACCGGCAAAGTCAAATGGTTCAACGACGCCAAGGGCTACGGCTTTATCCAACAGGATAACGGCGGCCCAGATGTGTTCGTGCACTTCTCGGCTATTAAAGCTGAGGGGTTCAAGACCTTGCGTGAGGGCCAAGCGGTGGAGTTCGAGATCACCAGCGACGCCAAAGGCCCCAGAGCCGCAAACGTCCAACCTAAGTAAGGGCGCCTGATCCAACGACTGAGTCCCCCGGCGGGCCACGCCCGCCGGGGAGCTTCTTTGAGGGGTTGCAGGACGCCCTCGTTTCGTCTATTGTAGAGGCGACAGCGAGGTGTCTCTATGGCTGACAGATCCCGAAATCGTCGTAACGGCGAAGAGCGGCCGCCCTTCGAGCCGAGCGGGCCAGGCCGACCTGAAGGCCGCATCCGCGCTCTAGCTATCTTGGAAGAAATTCTGCGTTACACCCCCCAGAACGATCCGCGCCTAGGGCTGTTAGAGCTCTTATACGAGCAGCTTCAGGCTGATGAACGTGCGTATCGCGAAGCCCAAGAGACTATTCGACAATTCAACGAGACGTACGAAAAATTGACCGCGCCGGCTAATCGCATCGGCACGTTCTTGGGCTCCCCCCAAGAGGGGATCGCGTATATCGCCGTAGGCGATGCTGAATACTACGCCAACATTGACCCCAATCTCGACGCGAAGAAGCTCAAGGTGGGCACCCGCGTCAAGATCAACGAGGCGTTCGCCGTCGTCGGGGATATTGGGTACCATCCTGAGGGCCCCATCGTGAAAGTGGCTGAGGTCTTACCCGACGGGCGACTGCGCATCGCCATGGACGCCCAGATGATCTCCGGGCGGATCGTCCTGCGCTCATCAGATCTCTCAGAGAAAAACTTAAAAGTTGGCGACGAGGTGCGTCTGGAGCCGACGATGCGTGTCGCTTTAGAGCACTTCCAGAAGTCTGAGGTGCGCGGGTATTTCTTGGAGCAGATTCCCGAGATCCCCTGGGAGAAGATCGGCGGCCAAGAGGAGGCGATCCAGCTCATCCGCGACACGATCGAGCGTCCGCTCCTGTACCCTGAGCTGTACAAGAAGTTTGGCAAGCGCCATCTCAAGGGGATCTTACTTTACGGCCCACCGGGGTGCGGCAAGACCCTCATTGGGAAGGCCACGGCGTACAATCTCACCAAGGCCTATCGGGAGCGCACGGGGCGCGACGTGCGCGAGTACTTTATGCTCATCAACGGGCCGCAGCTCCTCAACATGTGGCTGGGAGAGACGGAGCGGTTTATCCGAGAGATCTTCGCGGCGGCCCGCGAGCGCGCCAAAGAGGGGTACTTAGTCTTCATCTTCATTGACGAAGCGGATGCGCTCTTGAGGGTGCGCTCTTCGGGGAGATACTTAAATATCGCGAACACGGTCGTGCCCCAATTTGCCGCGGAGATGGACGGCTTGGTCTCGCTAGAAAACGTCGTGGTGATGCTGACGAGCAACCGTCCCGACTATATTGACCCGGCGATCTTGCGCCCCGAGCGCATTGATAGAAAAGTCAAAGTGGGGCGTCCCAATCGTGACGCGTCGCGGGATATCTTTGCGATCTATCTTGACGAGAGCGTGCCTCTCGATCCGGCCACAGTCAGGGAGTACGGCAGCCCGCAGGCCGCGCGCGCTGCGTTAGTCGAGCAAGCAGCAGATTATCTCTTTCGGAAGGATCGAGAGACAGCGTTTGTCGAAGTTTCGCTCAAGAGCGGGCGGCGCGAGACGCTCTACTGGTGCGATCTGGTGAGCGGTGCGCTCATTATGTCTACCGTCGAGCGCGCCAAAGACATGGCCATCAGGCGGTGCATTGAGAAGGGCACGGATACGGAGGGCGTCAGCCTCGAAGATTTGAAAGAAGCGATTCGCCAAGAGTACAAGGAGAGCGAGATCTTCCCCAAGACGGATTACGTAGAAGACTGGCTCAAGCTCTTAGACTACGACCCTGAGGAGGTCGTGGAGGTGCGCCCGGTGCGCGAGAGCCGCGAGCGCCGCGCCGGCGAGATGGTGGTGTAAAGAATGATGGCGAAGTCTGTGGTAATCAAGCATCCGCATATTGAGCGCCGGCCTGGGGTTTGTGGTGGTGAGCCGGTCATTAAAGGGACTCGGATCACCGTCGCGCTCATTGCGGAGCTAGAACAGATGGGAAAGACGGCTGACGAGATCGTGGCGCTCTATCCTCATCTTACGCACGCTCAAGTCTATGATGCCCTGTCGTATTACTATGACAACAAAGAAGAGATAGATCGCTACCGCCAAGAGAATTCTGAAGAGCATGTGCGCCAGAAATATAAAGGGGTCTCTTGGATGAAGTGAGGCTTTATCTGGACGAAAATATCACCCCAATATTAGCAAGTGTGTTGCGAGGAAGAGGGTATGACGTAGTCAGCGCACACGAGGTCGGCATGAGAGGCAAATCGGATGAAGACCAGCTAGAATATGCCATCTCGCAAGGACGTGCCTTGCTGACTTTCAATGCCAAACACTTTGCTCCTCTAGCTGAGGAGTATTTCAAGAAAGGCCAAGAGCATTATGGGATCGTTGTCACAAAAACCCTTGACTTACCCAGTTTGATCCGCTTGACAATCAACCTGCTCCAGCGCGCTCAAGCCAAAGAGCTGAGGAATAATTTTATCTGGCTGGAGAGCTATCGGTGAGCGTCACATTACTACTTCTGCTTAGGCAAAAGCTCTTCAATCAGCTTTGGAATCTGGGAGAAGTCGTCCGTATGCGCGGCGGCGACTTTGATCAGCTCAGGGTCTTTTGGCGCAAACGCGATCGCTAGCCCAGCGATCTTCATCACGGGGATATCGTTGAGATGATCCCCAACAAAGCAGACTTCTTTGGGATCGAGGCCCTCGCGCGCGCACAGCTCCCGAAAATGACGATCTTTGGTCCATAGATAGACGCGCTTCTCACACTCCCCCGTAAAAACCCCGTCGCGCACTACGAGCCCGTTCGCAAGATAAAAATCCATCCCTAGATCGTCACAGATATATTGAGCGATGCGGTCGAGGCCGCCTGTGAGAATCCCCAATTTATAGTGTTTTCTGAGCTGAGCTATGGTCTCGCGGGCACCGGGCGTGTACGGCGGCGGCAAGATCGTTCTATAAATCTTTTCTGCAGAGAGACCCTGTAACAGATGCGCGTTGGCGTCCATCCACTCCCAGTAGAGCTCTCTTTGAGGGAAATAGTGCTCCATCAGACGATCCCACTGCTCTTTGAGCCCCGCTGCATACCCAATGGCGTCCCAACTGCTCTGGAACGGCCCGTCGTACTGTACGAGCGTCCCGTCCATGTCGAAGATCACAGCTTTGATCGTCATAAACATTAGTGTACTACACTCTTGCTCGGCCATGCCAGCCGTGCTACAATGCTTTTCAGATTCTTCTACGAGAAAGGAGCTTCTATGCCCCTGTCGCTTACAGATTTGCCTAGTGAGTTCCCGCGACGGTTCGTGCCCAATACTATTGACCTTGGCGATTGGGATCAGATCAAACCCTTGCTCGATGATCTCGAACATCGCTCGATCAAGACGGCTTCTGAACTCGAACAATGGCTGCTCGATTCTTCAGAGCTGGGCGCAGCAATCGGCGAAGAGGCCGCCGTCCGAAGAATTCGCATGACGTGCGATACCGAGAACGAAGAGTATCGCAGAGCGTTCTTTCACTTTGTTGAGAACATCCAGCCCAAGCTGAGAGAGTACGGCCATCGGCTCAACGTCAAGTACGTCAAGAGCCCGGCGCGCGAGAGCCTGCCGCGCCCGCGCTACTTTGTCTACGACCGCAGCACCGTGAACCAAGTCGAGATCTTTCGTGAGGAGAACATCCCGCTCATCACGGAGACGATTAAGCTCGCCCAAAAGTACCAAGTGATCTCTGGGGCGCAGACGGTGCACTTTGACGGCCGCGAGCAGACCCTGCAGCAGATGGCCAAATACTTAGAAGAGCCTGACCGCCCGACACGGCAGAGCGCCTGGGAGAAGATTGAAGAACGTCGTCTTCAAGATCGCGAGACCCTCAACGAGCTCTACGATCAGTTGATCGCGCTGCGCCAGAAGATCGCCCAGAATGCGGGGTTTGCGAACTATCGCGATTACGCCTTCAAAGCGTTTGAGCGCTTTGACTACACGCCCCAAGAGTGTTTTCGCTATCACGAAGCCGTCGAGAAATATATCGTCCCGTTGATGCGCGAGCTGCAAAAGAAGCGCCAGCGCGAGCTGGGACTCACTGAATTGCGCCCTTGGGATCTCGCGGTAGATCCGCAGGGGCGGTCGCCGCTGCGCCCCTTCCAGAAAGCTCAAGAGCTCATCGCCGGGTGCCAAGAGATCTTCTCTAAACTCGACAGCGAGCTGGGTGCGCAGTTTCGCCGCATGGCCGAGCTCAATCTCTTTGATCTTGAGAGCCGCAAGGGCAAGGCCCCCGGTGGCTACCAAGCGACGCTCACCGAGCGCCGGCTGCCGTTTATCTTCATGAACGCCGTGGGGCGCAACGCCGATCTGCGAACAATGCTCCACGAGTCGGGCCATGCGTTCCACACTATGGCCACACGCAATGAGTCATTGTTGAGCTATCGCCATGCGCCCACGGAGTTCTCCGAAGTCGCTTCGATGGGCATGGAGCTGCTCTCGAAACCGTATCTGACGGTCTTCTACTCTCCAGAGCAAGCGGAGCGTTCGGCGCGCGAGCACTTAGAGGGGATCGTCCATCTGCTGCCGTGGGTGGCGACCATTGACGCTTTTCAGCATTGGGTCTACACGCATCCTGGGCACAGCGTCGCTGAGCGCGAGGCCTATTGGCTGGAGCTGCGGCGACGCTTCGGTGGGATCGAGAATTGGGCTGGCTACGAAGAAGCCCAGAGAAACTTTTGGCAGCGCCAGCTCCATCTCTATCTGCACCCGTTCTATTATATTGAGTACGGGATCGCGCAGTTGGGGGCGCTGCAGCTCTATGCGCGTGCCAAGAGAGATCCCCAAGAAGCTCTTCTAGCCTATAAGCGAGCGCTGGCGCTTGGGGGCTCGCGCCCGTTGCCGGAGCTCTTTGCGGCGGCGGGGCTGACGTTCGACTTCGGCGAGAGGACCGTCAGTCAAGCTGCGGAGTTGTTGCTATCTGAGCTACAAATATAGCTCCCTAGCCGATTCTACACATCCCCCGGCACAGGGACTGGGGGGGGTCTTGACTAGGGGGGGGTAGTCGTGCTATAATTCAGCTACGCCGAGCCCTGAGAGGAGGAGGAGGCAGGGCGAGGTCCCCAGAGGGGCAGGTTCGGGTGAGCCTCTCTGAGCAGAAGCCCACCTAACTTGTTTCCCCTGTAGGCCTTTGGGTTAATGATAGTGAGAGGACCGTCTTTGAAAACACCAAGGATAACCCAAGCCCTATGGTTATACTCTCTTCAGCGGAAGATTTCTACAAAGCCAATTAAGTGAGAGCTTAGAGGAGGTTTGTGAAATGTCAGTAGTTCGTCATGCTGGATTGAAATTCCTTAGTTTACTAATCCTTCTCGGTCTTGCCGGATGCTTGCCACCCCCAACTTCATATATTCCAGCGATCATCAATCTAGCCGTGCCCAGTACGATTCCCATTGGAGGAACCGCACTTGTTTCCGTAACTGTTAACTATACCGGCGGCGGGGTACTGACCTACTCTTGGAACGACGGCGACTGCACTGGTAGTTTCTCACCCAATGATTCCTGGTCCGCAAGCAATTCTGTATATACTGCACCAACGACGACAGGAACGTGTACTATCACCATCAAGGTCATCACGCGCTCAGGGCGTTACGCAAGCGCAAGCACTGTAACCGCCATAGTACCTTTGCAAGCAACGGGCATGATTGGTCCTGAAGGAGGTACGTTAACTCTTCCCAACGGTATCAGTGCAAGCATACCGTCAAATTTCTTCACTGAGATGACTGAGGTGACACTTTCTGCACAGGACTCTCCATTAGTCCCTCTTCTTCCTAATACCAATGCTATCACACCATCTGTCCTCATAAGCTTCGATACAACACACCTAGGAATCCCTGGGCCTGAGAGCAATTCGTTGCTCATCACCATTCCAGTCTCATTAGTCACAGGCACACCAACGCGAGCTGGGGCAAGAGTAGCCGCATTACAGGCAGAGAGCGCATCTCAAAGAATCATACGTTGGGTTCAAAAGACAGCAGATCATACGACCGAACTAATCGGTCAATTTTTTGTGGAGGGAAATCAGATCTTAGTGAGAATTCCGCTAGAGCTGTTGGAGAGGACAACATTTGTCGGGATGATCTTAGAGGTGCTTGGGCTGGACATTAGTGATTGCTTCGGTATAGAACTGGAGCAACCGAAACTTTTCAGGCTAATCGGCTCTGCTTGGGAAGAGGTCTCAAGCATAGAAACAAGCAAGAAGCCACTTTTGCTTATTCACGGTTTTCAAATTTTGCAAGAATTATGTATACGGCGAGATGATCCTTTAGCACAAACAACAAATGACTGGAAGGAGTTCGTGGAGTTCTTTAACGATCACCCTGAACTACAGAGCCAATACGAGGTATTCAGTTACGTTTACAATACGAACCAATCAATGTCTAGAATTGTCGCTCAATTCAAACAAAAAATCGGTGCTCGTGATTCGCTAGTCATATTAGCTCACTCAATGGGGGGTGTGGTTGCTAGGAGTTTTATGCTCGAGGCCAACGGGGAGGCTCAAGTTGATAAACTCATCACGCTAGGTACACCTCATCACGGCACTCCGCTTGCTAACACTGTGAGTACTTGGCAGGGCCTGCTCCTCGGGTCTCCCTATTGCTTATGGATTGAACCTATACAGTCTTTCTTGTTCGTTGAAGCTGCATTGAGTCTACGCTGGGATGGTTTCAATGGAGATACTCGATTCCAACCGAACGAATGGCTCCAAAATCTCAATGCCCAGAATCCTGAACATGAGCAAAAAGTAATAGCTTATGGAGGTCAGTTATCTATCGAACGTTCAGGCCAGTCTTTGACAGGGCGGTGTTTAAACGCCCTAGGATATAGTATAAACGACACCGTCGTCCCAATAGATAGCGCTTTATATGCAAACCGTCTGTTTCCTTACGGGCAAAGTCGAACTTTCCCGGATTATGACCATAGCGAGATACGCGTCGGCAAGGACGACAATGTTCTCTTTTTGGAGATCTGTCGCGACCTTGGAGGCTGTTCAACAGATCCGTGGCTGATGTTCCAGCATGATGCACAACGCAGTGGAAGGAGCTCTCAAGTTGGACCTCAAGGGCCAAATGTGAAGTGGACATTCCAAGACAACTCTATCCCCTTTTGGGAGCCAGTAGTAGCTGCTGATGGTACAATTTATGTGGGAGGCGGTTACACTGGGGATCTAGGAGGGTTTTACGCTATAAATCCTGATGGTTCACTAAAATGGGTCAATAATAGCATTAGAGTGCTTGATAGTGCTGTTTTGGGGCCTGATGGTCAGATCTACGTAATTGCTTATGCTTATCCTGAAAATCATCCTTTCTTGCTCGCCCTTAATCCTGATGGTACAGAGAGATGGAGATATGATTGGTTCTCAGTAGACTACTACGGCGCTGAACTTGCTATTGATCAGGATGGCAACATATATCACTTAACTGGTTGCTATAGTCAAAGCGATCAAAGAGTTCACCCAAGTCTACTCGCTTTTAACCCGCAAGGTTCCATAATATGGCTCTACGATATTATGGATCGTCAAACTTACCCACATGGTGTTTGCGCTGTGTCAGGCTTGACTCTTGGCGGGAGCGCATCCTCTGCCTTGGATGAAGAGGGTAACATCTACGCTGTGGTATCCTTTCCCCCTGAGCTTGATGGAACCATCCTTTTTGCACTCCGCCCTGACGGGACGGAGAAATGGCGAAGAACATTTAATGATGGATGGGCCGCGGGAATTTCTATCGATCAAGATGGCACTTGGATTTATGTATCAGTGGTAGCATTGGGTGGCTATGGTAAGATCCACGCCATTGACCCTAGCAGTCCTAACCAGGATAAATGGGTGGTGTACGTCCAAGGTTTGGGAAGTGCGGTAACGATAGGGACTGAAGATATTTATGTTACGGGAGGATCTGCACCAGATGGGACATGGAGGTCTTATCTTTACGCTTTTGATAAACAAGGAAATGCTAAATGGCAAAAATTCATAGGGTATGAAGCAACAAGTGTACCGATTCTTAGTGGTGATGGAACAATCTACATTGGAGCAAGGCAGTGGAGGGTTTACGCTTTTGGGCCTGATGGAATTGAAAAGTGGTCTAGTAGCGAGTGCGCGGCGTCTGGTGATGATGCCGTAAGCGCTGGGGGCTCCCTTGCAATAGCTGCCAATGGCACTCTCTATACAGCTGGTCCTCAGAAGCTTTGTGCTTTTGGAGAAAGCGTAGCAGTACGATAGCGGTTTAGTTTCGGGTAACAGCCTCCGTTGGGATGGTTTAATGAGTGACGGTCGTCGCCTGGCTAACGGGGTCTATCTCTACGTCGTTACCATCCGCAGGCAAGATGGCGCGATCTTGAGAAGTCAAGTGAAGAAGCTGGTGATCTTGAGATGAAAACAGTAAAAGCAATAACGCTATCAACTTTGCTTGCTGTAAGTATTTCTGCTATAGCTCCAGCGCAATCTGGATTCCCGCTCTACGACCTCACAATCGAGATCGAGCCACCTCAACCCAATCCAAACGATGAGGTGCTTGTGCATGTTTCTGGTTGGCTTCCCAATACTTGCTACCAAGCTTCTTTCCCCAAGCTCACGAGACAAGAAGATTCGGACCAGGTCACCTTTTTAACTACAGTTATTGTAACACACTTTAAAGACAGGGTGTGCCTACAGGTGCTTGTCCCAATAGGGAATACCTACCGCTTAGGGAAGCTGGCACCAGGGGAATACGAATTTATCCTTGGGGGCTGTTTGGATCAAGAACAGACATGTTCTGCTCAGTCATCCACAGTTCTAGCCCACTGGCGGTTCAGTGTGGGCTCGGAAGCCCCGCCACCTTCACCTTGCATTATCCTCATGGCGGACAAGACCGAAGTAGCCCTAGGTGACCTCGTGACATTCGAGCTAATAAATAACTGCAGTAAAACGAGCACCGTGGAGCTATCTATCGAGATTCAGCACGAGTCAGGCATATTTATTGCTGGTACTGCCCAACGAGTTACGCTGGGAGCCAAAGGCCGTCGTGAAGTTTTCGGCTTTATCTTCGCCATACCAGGGCAGTATACTATAACCGCTAGGCTGACTCCAGGCGGCAGACAGAGTCTGCGGATACTAGTCTTGGATGAATGCTTGATACCCTTCGTCTTTGACCGTAACAGAAACAGAAAGCTTGACGACTCAGAGATTATCGAGGCCATTGATATTTGGATTCGGGGAGTTGCTATCCCTTATTGTGATTTTCCTTTACTACATCCTTACAAGCTCAGCGATGGTCAAATTATTCAACTGATCGATCTTTGGATTAGGCAACAGTCCTTAAATTCTTTGTAGCTCGCTCCGCTTGTCGCTAGGGAACCGCAATCAATGGGCCAAGAGATGGTTCCCTAGGAACGATCTGTGAGTGCAGCGACCTCGGGCCCTTGACAGTAATGTCTCTAGAGATTATAGTGAAGACGCTATGGCCAAGCGCAGAGTCGCCATCAAGCGTAACGATCTGAAAACATATATCTTCCAAGTCGTCCTCGAAGAAGATCGGTTCCTTGATGGCCGCCAGGCATATCTGGCCTACTGCCCCGCTCTCAAAGGCGCGACCACCTGGGGGTACACCCCTCACGAAGCCCTCCGTAACCTCCAAGAGGTCATCACCTTGATCCTCGAAGATATGCAGGCTCGCGGCGAGCCCCTCCCCACCGGTCGCGGGGTGACGGTCTCCAAAGAACCCAAGATCACCGTCACTCTATGAGTTCGATTGATTATAGCAAGCTTCGTGGCCTGACAGCCCGGAAGCTTATCAGTGCGCTGCAACGTGATGGGTTCATCTTCAGTCGCCAGTCTGGCAGCCATCAGATTTATTATCATCCCGATGGAAGACGAGTCACCGTTACTTTTCATCACCCTTCAGATACTTTTCCCATCAAGACATTGAAGCGTATCTTGGAAGAAGAGGCCGGTTGGACGGAAGAAGACCTGAGACGTTTAAAACTCTTGAAGAAGTAAGAATTCTCGTGCAGGGCTTCGATGGGCGAGAGCACGTGAACGCGGTGCGCAAGCTGGTTATAAGGAGCAAAGCCTAGCTATACTAAATCACTATGGCTAAAAAGCAGCGCACACGCCTTGAAGAAGGCCTGAAAGTATCTCTCGCTCAGCAGCGA
This sequence comes from Candidatus Bipolaricaulota bacterium, assembly GCA_036783095.1. Lineage (GTDB taxonomy): Bacteria > Bipolaricaulota > Bipolaricaulia > RBG-16-55-9 > DRXL01 > JANXCC01. The sequence goes on along the minus strand of DAIPXV010000031.1, from coordinate 6,434 downwards.
TCGGGTCAGATCTTCGGCCCCTTTGAGACTCCTCAAGAAGTTATGAAGTTTTTAGACGCAGTCCAAAAGTTTCTTGTTCCTTTGGAGAGAGCACTGCGCCAAGCCGCAAAGAAGTGTGCTGGTGGATGAATCCACCAGGCTTCGCCTGGACCATACATCTTCGCCGGCCAATAGCCGGCGAAGGCGAACAGTCCAGACGAAGTCTGGATGAGATCACGGCCCATGAGTAATGTTGAACCGGCGCCACGGCGTCGCCCAGCGCTCTAGCAGCGTCAAGAGCCCAAAGAGCACAACGCCCAAGATCGCTAACGCGAAGATCGCCGCAAAGACGAGATCGGTCTTGAGCGTCGCATTGGCGCGCAACATCACATAGCCCAGACCCGCTTGCGCCCCAACCCACTCGCCGATCACCGCGCCCACTACGCTGAGCGTGATCCCCACCCGCGCCCCAGAGAAGAGAAACGGTAGCGCCGCAGGAAGCTGTACTTTTCGTAAGATCTGCCACCGCGACGCCCCGAAGATCTTCAATAGATCAATGAGATCAGGGTCAGTTGCCCGCAGACCGTCCACAGTGTTCACGACAATGGGGAAGAACGCGATGAGCGCAGCGACTGTCACTTTGGGCCAGATCGTAAAGCCCAACCAAAGCTTTAACAGTGGAGCGATGGCAAAGAGCGGCATGTTCTGCAAGAAGATGATAACGGGATAGAAGACGCGCTCAAGAGTCTTACTGTAGAAGATCGCCAACGCCAGAGCGAACGCGCTCGCGAGCGCGAGCACGAACCCCAAGGCGATCTCGCCCAGCGTGACGAGGAAGTGCTCCGCAAGCAGCGGAAAATCCGAGACAACCCTCCGAGCGATCTGACTTGGCGGGGGGAGAAGAAACGAGGGTACCCCGGCCAGCCGCACGGATACTTCCCATGCGACCAGCAGCCCCATCAACACCAACGTTGCCGGATGGATAAAGCGACGACTCAATACTTAGTTAGGGATCTCGACAGGGACAGTCAGACGTTACGGTCACTGTCACGTCCTTGGAGACGCTGAACGCCCCGTCGCTGACGGTCAAGCGAAAGACGAGCGTCGCCGGCTCCGCTGGCGCTAAGAAGATCGCATAGAGCGTCTCCGCACCAAAGAGCAGCACCAGCGGCCCTGAGATCTGATCCCAGCGATAGTGCAAGAGATCGCCGTCGGGATCGGAGCTGTCGAACCCGCTCAGCAACACAATTTGATAGGGCGCGACGGTCTGATCGGGGTTAGTCACGGCCTGCGGTGGACTGTTAGGCATGACGAAGATGAGCAGCTCTTTGGAGATGCTAGCAAAATCCGTCCGAGCGATGAACCGCACGACGAGGGGCTCATGGGGCTTAGTGATGTGCTCTTCCGTTGGGGTGAACGTGAAGACCTGAACGGCCTCGCCTTGGCGCCAGACCGACTCAAACGATGCATTGTCCGGGAGCCAGGTCGCGATGAGTCTTGTGGGAACCCACGAGGGCAGGCTCTTCGCTTGCACCCAGACTTGAAGCGTCTGGCCCAGGCGCATGGTGCACGCGAGGGCGTCGCCCTCTGGGGTGCACAAGGCCCACGGGCCAAAGAGCTCCATCGAAAGCTCCACAACGGGCGCTTGGGCGTGAGTGACCAACGGGACAACAGCCGACAAGAGAACAAGTACAGCCACAATCTTGACAAACTTCATAACTCCCCCTTTACGTGATGATCGCTTGGTGGCTTATTCTAGCACAAAGGCGGGCAGGATGTCTATTTCAATCCGGCCAAGTCTCTTCGAGCCGCTCCGCTCGCTTCTTCATAACTGTTGCCACTCTTGGAGTGATATCCTACGCCCGAGCACCGGTGCAATCTGCTGGAGTAGTGTCTTCACTTGCTGCACAGAATATTCTGAATTATTCGGCAGAGTTAGAGTGTATCGGCCATAGCGCAGATACGCGTGCTTACCGCCCGGTTCTGGACCGGAAAAGCCGAGCTTACGCAGCTTGCGAATGAACTCATCGCGCTTGCACGGTGCCCATCTTGCCACGCGCTTTTGCTCCAATGTTGAGATTTATCCCGTCTATAGTAGGAAGGGGATCACCATGTCGCAGTTTCACGAGTAACCAATCTTCTAACACACTGCGCATCTCGCGCTTGCATTCCTGGAGCGTCTTTCCGAAAGCAATAGCACCTGGACATGGTCGGATTGTACCGCAGTACGTACCGTCGGCTAGCTTCTTGTATTTCGCTTTCCTCATCGCACGCTCGATGTATTCTGTCAGCATTGTGCCACCTCTCTCTTGCGCCTTCAATCTGGCCAAGTCTCTTCGAGCCGCTCCATCTCTTTTAAGACATCTTTGATCTTCAGTTGCATGGTAAAGAGTGAGACGTCTATTTCAGCCCACTGCTCAGCGAACTCGTCGCTATCGGGGTCTTGGATATGTCGAATGGCATCCAGGGCTGCTAAGTAGCGATGACTGTACTCGGCGATTTCATCCCATAAGGTCTCGACGACCTCCGCAATGGCTTGGGCTTGAGGACTGTAGGTTATGAGCCCTTTTTCTGTCTTATACGTTGTTCGAGCCGCTCGAGGCGCGCTCTGAACCCTGCGATCTGTTTCCGCCATAGTTCGATCCTCCGCCTGTTGGGATGGGGCTTGGTCAGCTCATTCTTGATCTTTGCCTCGTGTTCCGCGATTGCTCGCTGTAAGCCCACGATCTTCTTGCGGATGTCCTTGATTCTCCCCATCCTTAAAAGCAAGTATAGCCTGATCTTGTATCTCTTGGCAACTCCATCCCCCTTGGCTTATAATAATTGCGAGGAGGACTCTATGGCTGTGGCAACGGAGATTCGCTCCCCACGAGGCACTCAACTTACGTGCAAGAGCTGGCTCACCGAAGCCCCCCTACGAATGTTGATGAATAACTTGGACCCCGAAGTCGCCGGAGACCCAGCAAATCTCATCGTCTACGGCGGCACAGGGAAAGCCGCCCGCTCGTGGGAGGATTTCTGGGCAATTGTCAACACTCTCAAAGAGCTTGAGCTCGACGAGACGCTCTTAGTGCAATCTGGAAAGCCCGTGGCCGTCTTCAAGACCCATCCCGATGCCCCGCGCGTCTTGATCGCCAACTCGCTCTTGGTCCCCCATTGGGCAACGTGGGAGAAATTCAGAGAACTCGAGCGCAAGGGCTTGATTATGTACGGCCAGATGACCGCCGGTAGCTGGATTTATATTGGCACTCAAGGGATTCTCCAAGGCACGTACGAGACGCTGGCTTCGGTGGCCAAGAAGCACTTCGGCGGCTCGCTCAAGGGGAAGTTTGTGCTCTCGGCGGGCTTGGGAGAGATGGGCGGCGCCCAGCCCTTAGCTATTACGATGAACGAGGGCGTCGGGCTGATTGTGGAAATCAATCCCGAAAAGATCGAGCGACGTTTGAAGACAAATTATCTTGACACCTGGACGCACGATCTTGATGAAGCCCTTGAGCTTGTAGAAGAGTATCGAAAGTCCGGGCGCGCGATCTCGATTGGGCTGTTGGGCAACGCAGCTGATGTCTATCCTGAACTTGTGCGAAGAAAGATCATCCCCGATGTTGTCACCGATCAGACGGCAGCTCACGATGAGCTGAACGGCTACGTCCCTGGCGGGATGAGCTATGAGGAGGCGCTGAAGCTGCGCCGCGAGAACCCAGAGAAATATATCGAGCTGTCGTTTGCCTCGATGGTACGGCACGTCCAAGCGATGATTGATATGCAAAAAGCCGGGGCGGTCGTCTTCGATTATGGGAACAACCTCCGAGGGCAGGCCCAGCGGGGCGGACACCCAGACCCCTTTCAGTTTCCGGGCTTTGTCCCGGCGTACATCCGACCATTGTTCTGCGAGGGGAAAGGCCCGTTCCGCTGGGTGGCCCTCTCTGGAGATCCCCAAGATATCTACAGAACAGATCGGGCGATTCTCGAGCTCTTCCCTCACGACGAAGCTCTCTGTCGCTGGATCAAGATGGCGCAGAAGCGCGTGAAGTTTCAGGGGCTACCGGCGCGGATCTGCTGGCTTGGGTATGGCGATCGCGCCAAGGCCGGGCTCTATTTTAACGAACTCGTGCGTAAGGGCGAACTCAACGCGCCCATCGTCATCGGGCGCGATCACCTCGACGCGGGCTCAGTCGCTTCGCCCTACAGGGAGACCGAAGGGATGAAGGATGGTTCGGACGCTATCGCGGACTGGCCCATTCTCAACGCGCTCTTGAATGCTGTCTGCGGGGCGACGTGGGTCTCGGTGCATCATGGGGGCGGGGTGGGGATCGGGAAGTCCATTCACGCCGGGATGGTGATCGTCTGCGACGGCACCAAAGAAGCCGATAAGCGCCTCGAGCGCGTCTTGACGGCAGATCCGGGCCTAGGGGTAGTGCGCCACGCCGACGCCGGCTACGAAGAAGCGATCCGAATCGCTCGGGAGAAGGGCATCAAGATGCCCAGGATTGGGAGGTAAGCTATGGACATCGAAGCCCTCAAGGATTACGTTGTTGAGTTGTTATTTGGCGCAATAGGAGTCCTCCTTGGCTGGGGACTAGCACAGGGTCTCCAGCAAGAAAAAACAATCAAGAAGGTTACTGCCGTAGGCTTAGGTATCATTGTGGTTGTGTTGGCGCTCTCGATGTTGGAAGGCAACACCAGCGGATTTTTGGCGGTTCTCGGTTTGACATTTGCATTCAGGGTGTTGATACCTAAGAAGAGAGGTCCCTTCGAGGCAGAAGCTTATCAGGCCCCTGAAAGGTCCATAGATCGAGGAAAGTTTGTAAGACCTGTGGTAGCAGCGCAGCGTTTAGGTATACCTATCAATATGGTCTATAACTTGATCGAGGCTGAGGAAATTCCTGCCGTGCGAGTCAATAGTCAGTATTGGGTAGATTGGGAAGAGTTGCAAGAGAGACTGAAGGATCGCCAGGGTGAGAGCCTGCGGGAGCGTGGCTCTACCTAATTTGAGATGCGTTAAAAGAAGGAGCAGTTCACTATGCCTGAAAATGTGACGCGCGGCGGATTCTTGCGCCCCTGGCAGGTCTCGCAGTATCTGGGCATCCCCATAGAGAAAGTCTATGAGATGATGGAGTCCGGCGAGCTGCCCGCTGAAAAGATCGAGGGGCGCTGGCGAATAGACGTAGCCAAATTAGAGAGATGGCTCGATGAAGACGTCTCGCCCGAAGAGATCCAAAAGCTCGCGCAGTACTTAAACGTCCCTGAAGAGAAAGTTAAAGAGTTTCTGAAAAAGACTAAGGCTGGCTAGACTTCGATCAGCTTCTTCTTCGGCGCTCTCGTTAACACGCGACAGCCCTTCTCTTCAACGACTGCGACGTCTTCGATACGCACCCCGCCCCACCCCGGCAGATAGATCCCCGGCTCGACAGTTACAACGTTGCCCGCTTGGAGCTTATCTTTCCCTAAGGGAGAAAGTCTTGGCCCTTCGTGCACGTCCAACCCTAAGCCGTGCCCGGTGCCGTGCCCAAAGTTCTTCTTATACCCGGCTTTGGCGATCGTCTCGCGCGCAGGAGCATCAGCTTGTTTGCTGCTCAGCCCCGCGCGTAAGTTTTTTATCGCGCGCTCTTGGGCTTCAAGGACGATTTTGTAGATCTTCTTCTGCTCGCTCGTGGCGCGGCCGACGACGACGGTGCGCGTCAGATCCGCACAGTAGTGATCAACCTTCGCCCCCATATCGAAGAGCACAAAATCACCCTTCTGAACTGTTCGATCTTGAGGCTCATAGTGGGGCATAGCCGTCGTCACGCCCGTAGCAACAATGCTCTCGAACGCCAAGCCCTCGCCGCCATGCGTGCGAATGTACTTTTCGATCTCCCAGGCAAGCTCGCGCTCGGTCACCCCAGGCTTGACCTTGCCCAAGATGAACTCAAAAGCCCTATCGGTCAGCTGGACGGCACGCTCGATCGCTTTGATTTCAGAGCCGTCTTTCACGGTGCGCAAGGTCTCGACGAGCCCTACGACGGGGACGAGCTTGGTCCTCTTCAATCTATCGCGCAGCTGGTGAAAGAGCCAGGTGCTTGTCGTGGGTCCATTGATGGCGACGTTCTTCAGCTTCAAACGATTGATTCTCGTCGCTACCCTCGTCACCCGGCCCTTCAGCTCGATAATTTCATAGCCAGAGATGAGCTCTTTGGCACGGGTGATGTAGCGAGAGTCCGTCAAAAAGATCTGACGGTCTCTGGTGACAATAAGCACGCCGAACGATCCCGAAAAGCCCGTCAGATAGTAGAGATTCGACCTATCGGAGCTCTCTACATTGACGAGACAGAACGCTTCCAGCCGCTTGCGTCGCAGACTATCACGAAGTCGCTCAAGTCGAACCGTGTAGGTGTTCATAGCGAGTGATTATATACTATAATAATTATGATGGCCAAGAAGAAGCGCTCTGGGCATCCATCTTCGAACCGCCCTCG
>DAIPXV010000030.1:0-18057 GCA_036783095.1 Candidatus Bipolaricaulota bacterium | reverse complement strand
CTTACCGTTCTTTATCTCCGGGGGAGTCTCTTCGGTTGGGCCGGTGCTAGCGTTTCGTGGGTCAGTTGGGATGGCTCTCACGAGCTCTCTCAAGGGGATGATTTCCCTCGGATACGGTTCAGGCTCCATCCAGAAACCCGAACTGACCAAGCCCGTCACTTTCACTGTCATGCCCATAGATTTCACTCTCTGGTACGGCCTTGGAGGCGGGCTACACATCGGCGGCGGCGCAGGAGCCTTAATCATTCAAGGGCCGAAGCCCAAGTTCTCCAACACCGTGCCGACCATTCATATCGCTGTGGGCTTTGCCATCACAGACTTTTTGATGCTCTCAGGAGGTGTCTCCTACGTCCCATGAACACCAAAAAATTCTTCGCGATTGGGATGCTCCTTGTGCTACCGAGTGTCGTCAGCGGCTGCTTTCTCACATTGGGTGACTTGGACAAAATCTTTCCCGTCAAGATCGGGCCGGCGTCTATCTCGAATATCAGAGTCGAGCCGGCGACGCTCCCCGGCGGCGTTACCCAATCTGTGACCGTGAGCTTCGCTTACAATCACGAAGACGGCGATCTTGGGCTGAAAGCGAAAGTGATCGTCAAGCTCTCTGGAGCAACGCTCATGGAACAGTCTCTCGAGCTGAACAAGACGAGCGACACAGTGCGGATGCCGGTCACGATCTCCACGCCCAATACGGAGACGACGCTCTCGCTCGAAGTGATCGTAGCGATTGGCGATCAGCTGAGCGCGTCACTGCCGGCGACCATTCACGTCGCTTCTGATGACGACAGAGATGGCGTCAGCAATCGTGACGATGCCTGTCCCGCTCAAGCTGGGGTACTTGCGAACGTGGGCTGTCCTGTGCCCCCAGCGAACACTCCTGAGTGCATCTGGTTTGTGGACGGCTGGACGCCGCCGATCAAGCAAGTGCGCTTCGTCCGTGTCGGGCGCCAGATCTTCGCCATGGTCAATGAGCCCGATGAGAACATAGATACAGATACTCCTGATGTCGTCTTCGCTTGGGTGCAAGCCCCGCATACGGGAGACCTAGAGGTCTTTCGGCTCACGGAGATCGGTGGGACGAGTACGGGCATCTTTGCAGGGTTGGGACCGCTGTTGGTACCAGCTCTTTCAACGCCTGTCGTACAGAACGATGGGAGTCTGAACGTCTGGGACGGCGACACGATGCTCTTGTTCTACGGCGACGTCAATAATTTCTCGCAGCAGTGCATGGCACAGGCGCGGGTGGGACTGGGGGATTAGTTTTAGTGGAGCCGACCGGAGTCGAACCGGCGACCTCTGCGTTGCGAACGCAGCGCTCTCCCAACTGAGCTACGGCCCCCAACAATAAATTATTATAGCTGACTAGTTAGGCTTGAGCAACTCCATGTTGCTTCCCCTGGTCGGAGAGAGAAACCCTACCACTAAATCAACGTGCGAAGAGCTTGTCGCGCTGTGCGCGGATCTGCTCACATGACGTCCCATCACTGACTCGACTAATATTATATAAACGTTGCACCCAGGGACGCCACGCCCATCCCTGTCGCAATTCGCTATAGTGCTTCACAGCGAGCACAGCCCAACAGCCCAGCCCAATCCCCAGCCAGCCCTCGACCCCGCGCACCGCAAGATACATCACAAAGCAGAGCGTCGAAACGAAGACCGTCCAGCCATCGCGCGCGCTTAGGGCGTACCAGAACGATAGCAACGCCCCAAGCACTACGGGGCCCTCCCAAATGCTGACCCCCGTCCAAACACCAAACGTCACCGCAACGGCTTTGCCCCCGCGTCCGCGCAGCCACGGCGAGAACGCATGGCCCAGCACCGGAGCCAGAGCCATGGGAATCAACGCTGATCCCTCTATGCCCCCCACAGAGCGCGCTGCCAGCACCGGCGCGACCCCTTTCGCATAGTCCAACAGAAGCCCTATCGTGCCCCACCCCCTGCCCCCCGCACGCAAGAGATTGCTCGCGCCGGGATTGCTATCCCCTACCGTGCGAATATCTCGTCTCAACACTACGAGGCCGATCCAGTACGAAAACATCAACGAGCCCGAAGTAAAAGCCAGGAGCGTCCATAAAAAGATCTCCATATCACCACCATCGCCAGCGCGCCTTAGGGAGGACCCGCGCTTTCCATACCGCTTGCCCACGAAGAGTTCTCTTCAATGATCCCCACGCGAGCCACAAGATCAGGGCTACGCTCACGGGATAGAAGAGCGCCCAATGCACAGGATATCCGAACCGTCTGTACGTTATTCCCCACAGCCCCAATGAGAGAACGACTGACCATAAAGCTGGCTGGATCTCTCCCCAGCCCAGCCCTATCAGATGCCCAAAAAGCACAATCAAGGGCTCGAATGTGAACACCCCAATCCATAGCCATACGAGAATAAACCACCCAATGCGATAATCAAAAGCCGCCACGAGGTTCTTCGTCAACCCTTCGTAGAGTTGTTCGTAGTTTTCATACATTCGGCATCGCACGAGATCGCTGCCATCGAGAAGCCGCCAGCGCAGACCAGAGGCCTTCACACGCCGCACGAGCGCTAAATCTTCTACAGCGCTCTGACGCACTGCTTCATGGCCTCCGATTGTTTCATAAGCGCTGCGCCGAAAGAACAAGAACTGCCCGTTCGCCGCAGAGAGAGCTGCCCACGGTGTATAATACGCCAACACCAAGGGCAGAAAAGAGAGAATGCTCCAAGGGAGCACGGGAATGACAAGCCGCTCGCTCCACGAGAACACTTCTTCGTGAACGAATACACTGAGAAAATCTAAGTTCTCTTCTGTGAGGGCTTCGACCGCATGAGCGACTGTTCCAGGATGGTGGCGCGTGTCGGCATCGGTGAAGAGCAAGAGCTCTCCGGAAGCTTTTTGCGCAAGCTGATGACAAGCCCAACTCTTCCCGATCCACCCTGGAGGTGGAGGCGCTCCATGCAGAATGGTAAGGCGAGGATGCCCCCCAAAGCGCTCACGCAATACGCTTGCCGTCTTATCATCAGATTGGTCATCGAGAACGATCACTTCAAAATTTGAGTACCCCTGAGCCAGCAGTGATTCAACACACGCAACGATATTCTTTTGCTCATTGCGAGCCGGCAGTAAGATTGAAACTCTGGGGCCATCTTGAGACGCGGAGTATGAGCTTAGGCGCTTCCGCAACACCCATAGATTTGTTAGTGCGTTGTCTTTTCCAAGCTCCATAAGTTATGATACTCATCGGGTGAAGAGAACTATGCACCGTAATTTTTCTGAGAAGATCGCACAAAGTCTCCAAGACACAGCGATGCACACCGCTCTCAATAGAGCAAGTCTCTATTTCGATCTCTCGCGCACCTGGGCGTTCGCGGATATTCCAGACCGAGAGGCCCTGCGACGCGCGGCACGCCAGATCAAAGAATTCTCTATCGAGCACCTCGACGAGCTGATCGAACAGCTCAGAGCAAACGTCACCCGCCACGGCGGGCACTTCTATCTCGCCCAGAACGCTCGCCAAGCCAATGAGTATCTGCTGAAGCTGGCGCACGAACGTGAACTGAAAAAAGCTGTCAAGTCCAAATCTATGGTCACCGAAGAGATCGAGCTGAACAAACACTTAGAGTCTTCTGGCGTTGAAGTGATCGAGACGGATTTGGGCGAGCGCATCATTCAGCTCGCGGGCGAGCGTCCGTTTCACATCACCGGGCCGGCGATTCATAAGCCTCGCGAAGCCATCGGCAGACTCTTTGCTGAGAAGCTCGGTGTCCCCTACACCGACGATCCGTACGAGTTAACAAAGATTGCGCGGGCCTCGCTCAGAAAAAGCTATCTGGAAGCCGACATCGGGATTACGGGGGCGAACTTTGCCGTCGCCCAGACGGGAACTTTTCTCGTCATCACCAACGAGGGCAACGACCGCCTCACTATGACGCTTCCAAAGATTCACGTCATCGTCACGGGAATAGAAAAGATCGTGCCGACGCTCGCCGACGCCCTGACACTCTTGAAGTTACTCCCGCGCAGCGCCACAGGGCAGAAACTCACAAGTTATGTTTCTCTCGTGACGCCGACCCCAGACCGTGAAGTGCACGTTATTGTAGTAGACAACGGGCGGAGCCGGATGCGCGCCGACTCGCGCTTCCGCGAAGCTCTCTATTGTATTCGCTGCGGCTCGTGCATGAATATCTGTCCCGCGTTTCGCGCTGTCGGGGGCCATGTCTACGCCGGACAGACGTATATGGGCGTGATCGGAGCCATCTGGACGGCATTTGTAGATAATAACGGCCAGGGTGATCTCCCCCGCGCGCGCGAGCTCGCGTCGCTCTGTATGACCTGCGGGCTGTGCGCCCAAGAGTGTCCGGTACAGATAGATCTTCCTTGGCGCAACGCGCAACTTCTCAGCCACGCCAACGAGACGCTCGGGCGCACCCAGACGGATCGCCTCAAGAGCTTTGCGTACAGAAGACTTCTGCCCAACAGAAAGCGCTTAGCGAAGGCTGTGCGAGCATGGCAATTGGGCACGAGAATCGGGCTGCCCAAGATCATCTACAGTCTGCTCACCCGCACCGACGAAGATTTCGCCCATGGGATCGAGATTCTCAAAACCCATCGCTTTGCTCAAAGATTTCTCCATGAGCGATTAGCAGAGCTGCTTGCGCACAACCCTCAAAACCCTAAATATAGCGTCGGGTACTTTCTCGGTTGTGGGATAGATTTGCTCTATCCCGACGCCGGGGCAGCGACGATCAAAATCTTGCAGCACAACGGCTGCGCCGTGCGCTGCGCACCAGAGCACATCTGCTGCGGCGCTCCGGCGTTCTACTACGGCGACGAGCGCGCCGCAAAGCACTTGGCGAAGCTCAATATTGAGATCTTCGAGAAGCTTGACGCAGACGTTATTATCTCCGACGAAGCAACGTGCTCCGGGTTTCTGAAGAACTACCCCAAGCTCTTGCGAGATGACCCTGCTTACGCCCAGCGCGCCGAGAGATTCTCCCAAAGAATTCGCGAGCTGAGCGAATTCTTATCGCAGATCGAGCTCAAGCCTTTCCAATCGCTCTCGGAGATCGTCACGTACCATGCGCCGTGTCACCTGGCGCGCACGCAGAAGCTTGGGGAGAAGCCCCTGGAGCTGATCCAGCGGATTCCGGGGCTGGAGATCAGAGAATTAGAAAGAGCAGATCACTGCTGCGGGGGGGCAGGGACGTACAGCACGATTCACCATCGCATTTCGCTCAAGATTCTCAAAGAAGAGCTTGAGCGCCTCCAAGCGACGGGAGCCCACAAGCTTATGACCCCCTGCTCGGCGTGCATGATCCAGCATCAGTACGGGTGTCGGAAAGACGGGCTCCCTCTAGAGACGGTGCATCTGTCGGAGTTGCTGGCGCGGGCCTGGGGGATTGATTAGGTAATTTAATACTTCAGGCAGTGGTTGATTGTAATCAAGCACCAGAGCAAACACTTAAGCTCCTAGTTGACGGCAAGCTAGTAGCGATGATATAGTTTTTCCCAAGAAGGAGAGAGGCTATGGCGCGAAGAGAATTGCGTCTATTCCAAGGCCGGCTTCTACAATGGATCGCCATTTTGCTTAAAGAAAACCCTGAGTTGCCTTTTTCTAAAGTCGATCAAGAGGTTGAGGTATGTCTGAATGGTCAGAAGGAAAAGTTTAATGACCTAACGCTCTTTGATAAGCAACAAAGACCTGCTTGTATTTTTGAGTTAAAACTACCTGACAAGCCTGATGGCCGCTCACCACGTCATACAAGTGTTGTGAACGAGACCCAGCAAAAGGCTGATAAGATTGGAGCGGAATATTTCGTAACGTGGAACGTTAACAGCGCAGTACTCTGGAAGACGTTTATTCCACATCGCTCAATACAAGAACGTGCACTGAAGTCATATCCGGACATTACTTTTATCCATTCCTCAGAAGATCTTGAGCAGCTTAATGTGCAAAAGGATCTCCAAGACTTTCTTAAAAATTTCTTGTTTGAGTTCGCCAAGATATACACGGGTGCGGTAGCCATCACACCGCAGGAACTCGATCAAAGTTTCATCCAAACTGTCCAGAGTTATCTAAATCCTCTCGTTAGAATTTTGGTTGATGCTCTCTTAAAGAAGTATCGAGAAGACAAGGCTTTTGTTAAAAAGCTCAAGAAATGGGCCGTAGCAGATCAGGGTTGGACATGGGAAGGATCAGATCAAAGTTTGCAATATGATCTGGAGCGCACAGCACGTCTAGCCTGTAATATGTTGCTCAACAAGATCGTCTTCTACGAAGCCATGCGCAAGGTCTATCCGTCGCTTCCGGCGCTAGCGATCCCTATAACCATCAAGACAGGACAAAGGCTGTATGAGCGCTTGCGCGATCTTTTCTCAAAAGCTTTACAGATTGACTACGAGTCTGTTTTCACCGAAGAGTTTATAGATGAGATTCCTTTCGCTAGCGATAATGTTGTTGACTGGTGGCGTGACCTAGTTCGAGATGTCGAAGAGTATGACTTTACGAAGATACCCTATGAAGTCATCGGGATGATCGTTCAGAAACTGATCGCACCCGACGAACGTCACAAATTGGGTCAATACTTTACCCCGGCCAACGTTGTCGATCTGATTAATGCTTTCTGCATTCACAAGCCAGACGCCAAGGTGCTTGATCCAGGGTGTGGCGCGGGCACCTTCGTTGTGCGAGCCTATCAGTATCTAAAATATCTTGATCCAAACAGATCTCACAAAGAGTTACTTGAGCAGCTTTGGGGCATTGACATTGCGCGTTACCCGGCCCATATGTCGGTTATCAACTTAGCCGTCCGCGATCTCTCAGTAACCGAAAATTACCCTAAGATTATTCACGAAGACTTCTTTAAGGTCTTCCCGCAAAAGAGCAAGTACTCATTCCCCAAGCGTGCTCATGGAGTTGCCGGGCTTTCAGCCATCCGAGTTAAAGTTCCTGTTCCACGCTTCGATGCAGTTGTCGGCAACCCACCTTACACCCGCCAAGAAGAGATGGAAGACCTTTATCCGGGGCTCAAAGAGCGGGCTCACGGCGCGATCCGCCGTGATTGGGCTTTAGAAATCTCCAAGCGATCCAGCATCTACGCCCTCTTCTTTCTGCATGGAGCGGCCTTTCTCCAAGAAGGCGGCTATTTGGGCTTGCTGACGAGCAACGCTTGGCTCGACGTAGATTACGGTAAAGATCTTCAAGAATTCTTTCTGCAAAATTTCAAGATCATTGCGATTCTAGAGTCCAAGGTCGAGCGGTGGTTCCCCGATGCCTCGGTCAACACAGCAATTACGATCTTGCAACGCTGCTCCAACAAAGCTGAGCGGGATTCCCATCGCGTCAAGTTTGTCTACCTGAAGGTGCCGCTGTCTCAGCTCATCCCGTCTGATGAAGCGCTTCGCTTCCGCGCCATTGAAGACCTGATACAGCAAATAGAGAACACTCAAGAGCTGACAGAAAACGAGTTCTGGCGAATCTACCCCATTGCCCAAAACGACCTTTGGCAAGAGGGTTTAGATGAAGAGGGCAAATATGCGGGAGCCAAGTGGGGCAAATATCTAAGAGCTCCCGATGTTTTCTTTAAGATCCTTCGGCGCGGCAAAGACAAGCTCTGTCGCCTGTCTGAGATCGCCAAAGTTAGATTTGGGATCAAGACTGGCGCTAACGACTTTTTCTACGTCAAGGACATCACCGATGGCCTAAGCGATGCTGAGCTGAAGAGGCTTTATGAGCTGACACTCAAGCAGACAGATAAGATTCGCGTCGTGGAAGCGGGCGATGGCTCAACGCACCTCATTGAGGCTGAATATCTGAAGCCTGTGATCAAGTCACCCAGAGAGGTCGAGGGCATCGTAGTTGATCCCGCCAAGCTGGGATACAAAGTGCTGATGGTGCATGAGTCCAAGAGGGCGCTAGCTGGCAAACATGTGCTGGAATACATTTTGTGGGGCGAAGAGCAAGGCTTTCATAAGCGCCCTACCTGCGCTAGCCGAGAAAAATGGTATGATTTGGGAGATCAAGCACCAGCAGATTTAATTTGGTTTAAGGCGTTTAATGAGAGATTTTTAGCTCCAGTAAATATACCACAAGCCTTTAGCAGTGACAGATTTTATGCCGTCTATTTAGCTGAAGAAGTTAGAGGAGCAAAAGAAACCGTTGCTTGTATTCTCAACTCTACACTACAACATCTCATCACTGAGCTATGGGGCAGAGTTAATCTTGGAGAGGGTGCCCTAGACAACATGACTTATGAAGCAGCCACAATGATCACATTTGATCCTCGAAAACTCGATGCTACTATTAAACAGCAGCTAAGAGAAACCTTTGAGGGATTAAACAAACGACCAATCCTATCCATTTTCGAGGAAGTAAACCAAGCTGACAGACAACAGCTTGACCAAATCATTCTAGAGGCGTTAGGTTTTACAGACCCGCAGGAGCGCAAGAAAGTTTTAGATGAACTCTATACTGCTGTGTCTGATCTAGTGAAATCGCGCCTAGAGAGAGCTCAATCGGTTAAGGACGAGAAACTAACGCGCCGTAAGGCTAACCCCGAGGCCATTGCTGAAGAACTGTTGCAAGAGTTCGCTATATCGTTGCTCAAAAGATTTCCTCAAGATTTCCTACCCACTGACTACAGCGGTAAAGAGATCGAGTTACCCAAAGGTGTTCAGGACTTCGAGAGACTTACCGATAAGCGACTACGGCTGGGCAAGGAGGTCATAGAATTTAGTAATGCATCAGAAGCTGATTTTGTTCAGTTTGCTCTCGAAGTTGGCGGGCAAGAAACTCTGAAGATTCCAACAGATGTAGAACTCTTACGACAAGCGTTAAAAGATTATCGGGCTTACCTCAAAGAAATAGATAAAATACTTGAAGAACTGGCGAGCTCGAGGACACAAGACCGCAAGCTGAGAGAGAGAATCAAGGAAATAGTACGTCTAAGACTTAAGATAGGACGTTTTGAGGCTATTCAGCAACGCAGGCTGATCTAGCCCCACTACTTCTCACCCTTTATGCTCTTTTTGTGAAAGTTATCTTAGCAAAAACAATCCCCGCCCAGTTGACAAACCCTCCAGACTGTGATATCATTACACTTAGCAGACTCATAAGGTGATTGCTAATGGACGCGCGGAAGCGATTGATTCTGAAAGAGATCGTGGATCACTACATTCGGACGGGCAAGGCCGTCAGCTCCCAAACTATTCTAGAAAAATACGGGCTGTCGGTCAGCTCGGCCACCATTCGCAATGAGATGAAATATCTCGAAAAGCACGGCTATATTACAAAATCGTGGAGCTCCTCTGGGAGAATCCCTACGGCCAAGGGCTATCGCTTCTTCGTAGACTGGCTCTTGGAGCTGAGCGAGCTAGCCCGCAAAGAACAGCACGCGATCTTGGAGGCCTATGCCTTCCAAAGACAGCGATTGGATGAGCTCCTCCAACAGACAGCGTTCTTATTAGCGAGCCTGACGGGGCACCTGGGGTTCGTGCTCGCCCCGCGGATCGACCAGACGGCACTTGAATTGATCGCATTGGTGAAGCTTCCCCCTGATCACGCCTTGGTTGTGCTCGTTTCGGATCTGGGGATCGTCGAGTCCCGCATCATCCCTACGGCGCTCCCGGCGGAACAGCTCGAGCGGATCGGGGGATTCCTCAATCGGGCGTTGCGAGGGCAACGCTTGGGGGACTTGGCCGCCGAGCTCGCTGCCAGCCCCCAAGAAGGCTGGTCCGATCCCGTCACCCAAGATGCCTTCGATCTTATTCGGCAGATCATTACGCCCCACTTGGCTCGCCAACGCCTCTATACTGAGGGGCTGGCTCATCTGCTCCAGACGGTCTTCTCCTGGGATGATGCCCTCGGAGAGGCGCGCAAGCTCCTCTGCTTGCTCGAAGACGAGAGCCGCTTCCTCCAAGCCATCGGTAGGACACGCCCCGGTGAGCTCTCCACTATCATTGGGGAGGAGAATCCCGTCAAAGAGCTCCATCCATATAGCATCGTCAGTCTCAACTACGGCTACGATGGCGTCCTAGGGGTGCTGGGACCGGTGCGTATGGACTATAGCAAAATCATCTCGACAACACAGTATATTGGCAACCGGCTGCGAGCTATTCTGACAATCTCGAAGGCCGCAGCCGTCCAGGGGTGACCGCCTATGGAAGAGCCCAAGACCCAGCAAGAGCAGACAAATCAGACGGAACTGCAGGCACTGCTTGAAGAGAAAGAGCGCCAGATCAAAGAGCTTGTCGAGCGCCTGCAGCGCCTCCAAGCCGACTTCGAGAATTACAAGAAGCGCCAGGCGCGCGAGAACGAAGAGATTCTCTTGCGCTTGGAAGATCAGATTCTGACAGAGATTCTTCCGATCTACGACAACTTGGAGCGCGCGTTTCGAGCGTTCAATAAGAACAACGATAAAGATTCGTTCGTCGAGGGAATCGAGCGCATCTTTGCCCAATTCCATAGCTTTCTGGAGAGCAAGGGCGTGCGCGCCATCCCCGCCGTAGGGGAGCTCTTCGATCCCTTGCTCCACGAAGCGCTGATTACCGTGGAAGCCGAAGACGGCGGTAAAGTCTTAGAAGAATTTGAGCGGGGGTACCAGCGCGCCGGTCGCGTGCTGCGCCCCAGCAAAGTCAAAGTGAGCAAGCGAAAGGTCCCTGAAACCTCGCAGAGCCCCGAAAGCTCTACAACTTCCCACACAAAGGAGGGATAGCCTATGGCCAAGGAGAGAATCGTTGGCATTGACCTGGGAACAACCAAATCCGCTATAGCGATTGTCGAGGGCGGCAAACCGGAGATCATTACGAACGCTGAGGGGGAACGCATCACGCCCTCAGTCGTGGCGTTCACCGAGACCGGGGAACGTTTAGTAGGGACGCTGGCTAAGCGCCAGGCTATTCTCAATCCCGAACGCACCATTCAAGAGATCAAGCGCAAGATGGGCACGGACTATCGCGTGAGGATCACCGCTGGGGGGACGACAAAAGAATATACTCCCGAGGAGATCTCCGCGATGATCTTGCAAAAGCTCAAGAAGGACGCTGAGGAGAAGCTTGGCTTTAAGATCACCAAAGCTGTGATCACCGTCCCAGCGTATTTCAATCAGCAGCAGCGCCAGGCGACCAAAGACGCGGGTAAGATCGCGGGGCTCGAAGTCGAGCGCATCATCAACGAGCCGACGGCTGCGTCATTGGCTTACGGGCTGGACAAAGAGAAGGACGAGACGATCTTGGTCTATGACCTGGGCGGCGGGACGTTCGACGTGACGATCTTGGAGATCGGCGACGGGGTCTTTGAAGTGAAGTCAACTTCTGGAGACACCTATCTAGGTGGCAAGGACTTCGATCAGCGTATCATTGACTGGCTGATCGCAGAATTCAAGGCCGAAACAGGCATCGATCTATCGAGGGATCTGGCGGCACTGCAGCGCCTCAAGGACGCTGCCGAAGCTGCCAAGAAAGAGCTCTCGTTCAAGTCTGAGACGCTCATTAGCCTCCCCTATATCGCCGCTGATGCCCGGGGGCCCAAGCACTTGGAGAGAAAGCTCACTCGAGCCAAGTTCCAAGCACTCACAGACGACTTGGTCGAGCGAACAATTAAGATCGTCAATCAAGCGCTGAGCGACGCCAAGCTCTCGCCGAAAGATATCCACCAGGTGGTGCTCGTGGGCGGCAGCACCCGCATGCCCCGCGTCCAAGAGCGCGTCGCCGAGATGTTCGGCTCAGCGAAGATCAATAAAGAGATCAATCCCGATGAAGTCGTGGCTATGGGCGCGGCAATCCAAGGGGGTGTGCTCGCCGGCGAAGTTGATGAGATCGTGCTCTTGGACGTGACCCCGCTGACGCTCTCCATCGAGACGCTCGGCGGCATTGCTACCCCGATCATCGAGCGCAATACGACTATTCCCGTCGAGCGCACCAAGACGTTCACGACTGCTGAAGATGGCCAGACGACCGTGGACATCCACATTGTGCAAGGGGAGCGCAAGTTCGCCGCAGACAATAAATCATTAGGGCGGTTCCAGCTGACGGGGATTCCTCCAGCGCCTCGCGGCGTCCCCCAGATTGACGTGACGTTCAGCATTGACGCCGACGGCATCTTGCACGTGACGGCGAAAGACAAGGCCACGGGCAAGTCCGCTAGCATCGTCATCAAGGAGCAGTCGCGCCTTAGTGACGAGGAGATCAAGCGAATGCAGGAGGACGCCAAGCGCTACGAAGAGGAGGATCGTCGGCGCGCCGAGGAGGTCGAGACCCGCAACCGCGCTGATCACATGGTCTATGTGACCGAGAAGGCGTTGCGGGAGCACGGCAGCAAGGTGAGCGCCTCAACGCGCGATCGCATCCAACGTGCCGCTGATGCCCTCAAAGAGAAGCTCAAGGCGCAAGCTCCCATCGCGGAGATCCGCCAGCTCATGAAGGAGCTCGAAGAGGTGAGCTTAGAGCTGGGGCGCGAGCTCTACCAAGCGAGCGAGGCGAGCGCGCCTGGTAGCTCCGAGCGCCAGTCTTCCAACGGCAAGGACTACATCGACGCTGAATACGAGAAGAAAGACGACAAGTAAGCTATGGCCAAGCGAGACTACTATGAGGTCCTGGGAGTGCCGCGCACGGCCTCCCAGGACGAGATCAAAAAAGCCTTCCGGCAGTTAGCGAAGAAGTATCACCCTGACAAGGGTGGCGACCCTGAAAAGTTTAAGGAGATTGCGGAGGCCTACGAAGTCCTGAGCGATCCCGACAAGCGCGCCCAGTATGATCGCTTTGGGCACGTGGGGCCGGAGCAGCGCTTCGATTTTGACTTGAGAGACTTCCGGCGGGCGCGCGAGGCGTTCGAAGAGTTTGGGTTTGGCTCAGCATTTGAAGATATCTTTGATATGTTCTTTGGGGAGGGGCTGCGTACGCGCACCACGCGTGAGCGGCGGCGCAGCCGCGCCCAACGCGGCGAGGACCTAGAGTATCGCTTGAGGATCAACCTTGAAGATGCAGCTTTTGGTGCCCAGATGAAGCTCACCGTGCCCAGATATATCGTGTGTGATGTCTGTCGTGGGACAGGGGTCGAGCCGGGGACGCAGCGCACCGTGTGCCCCGACTGCCACGGGCGCGGGGAGATTCAGTATCGCCAGCAGACGCTCTTGGGGAGCTTTGTGAACATTCGCACCTGTGCGCGCTGCGGTGGGACCGGGGAGATCATAGAGCACCCGTGTCGGCGGTGTCATGGCTCTGGGAGGGTCAAAGTCGAGAGCCAGCTTTCGGTCAAGATTCCGCCGGGGGTGGACACGGGCTCGCGGCTGCGCCTGGCGGGCGAGGGCAACGCTGGGGTGGAGGGCGGGCCGCCGGGAGATCTCTATATTACTGTTGAGGTGCGCCCGCATCCGATCTTCCAGCGTAAAGGCGACGATATTTACGTCGAGCTGCCCATTAAGTTTACCCAAGCAGCGTTAGGGGCGCGGGTGAAAGTCCCCACGCTCTACGGCGAAGAAGAATTGACAATTCCGGCAGGGACACAATCAGGGGAGACGTTCAAGCTCGCTGGGAAGGGTATTCCCCATCTCCAGAGTTGGGGCAAGGGCGACCAATACGTCACGGTGAAGGTGGAGGTGCCCAGGAATCTCTCACGGAGAGCACAAGAGCTGTTGAAACAGCTTGACGAAGAGCTGCGCTAGCCCTTCACCCAGCGCCACAGTTCTGTGAGCGTCGGGGATTTCCCGTACATTAAAATCCCGATCTGAAAGATCTTTCCCGCAAGGCGCATCATCCCATAGGTTGCCGCCGCCAAGACTATCACTGAGAAGAGAATCTCCCACCACGGCACGGCACTCACAGCGGTGCGCAGAATCATCATCCCCGGCGTGGACGGCGGAAAGAAACTGATAATTCTCAACGCGATATGATCAGGATTGCTCAAGACCAACGAGAAGAGCATCACCGGCAAGATCGGAGGCAAAAAGACCAACGACATCCCCAAAGAGCTCGCGCTCTGCAGATCGTCACTCAGCGTGGCGCTCACCGCTGCGGTCAGCGACGCTAAGAAGAGATACCCCAGCACAAAGTACACTAAATACAAAAAAATCTTCTCCCACGCCAAGAAGGGCAGGATCGCCAGGCTGATCACAGAAGTGGGCAGCCCCACAGACGGCCCGCCGATAAAAATTATCGTCAAACCCACGACAGCCCAGATGAGCGCTTGCAGGAGAGCCAAGCCCCCTAATCCCGCAATCTTTCCGGCCATAAGGTCGCGCGCGCGAATCGAAGAGAGCACCAGCTCGACGACACGGTTGCGCTTCTCCGCGATCACCCCGTACATGATCCACGTGATCGAGTTCATGGTGGTAAAGAGCAAGAGCAGAATGATCACAAACCCAACACCAATTGTGATCCCGACGCGAAGCTGCCCTGTTGCCGCTTCAGGAGCAGCTTCGACAGAAATCTGAACCCCTTGGCTGAGCTGTGCCGCGCGCTCTAGGGGAAGCCCAAGCTGTTGCAATTCGTAGCGCAATAGAATCTGCGAGAGCGCCTCGCGCACGGGGCGCGGTACCCCTTGAGAGCGCAGCTCTTGGATATTTATGCCCAACCCTTGGCGGGGCTTGGGGACGTAGCGCGCTTGACGAGTCTCAAAGAAATCCGACTCAATGACGAGATACCCATCGAATTCGCCACGCTGCATCCGCGTGGGCAGCTCAGACTCTGAACCATTGAAGAGCACGATCTTATAATCTGAGTTGCGAAGCTGTTCACTCAGCTCAGTGAAGACCCCGGCGCGATCTATCACCGCAAGGCGAGTCTCTGGGCTTCTCTCAGCCGCGCGCGCGATCACGATCACTAGGGCGATCAGACTGAGCGAAAAGAGTGGCGTGACCACGGTCGCGATGAGAAACGCCTTGCTCTTGAGGTTCTGGATAAATTCCCAGCGCGCGACAGTCCACATGGCCCTCACCCCCGACCCCTCTCCCGTTCAGACGGCAGAGGGGTGCCGTAGGCGGGGTGAGGGCCCCGCGTCACTAGCTCCACAAAGATATGATGCAATGGGGGCTTGCGAATCGCGATCTCTTCGATCTCGATCTTCCCTGAGATTTCAGCGAAAAACTCTTCGGGTCGCACGCCCTCTCGTAAAGTGAGCTGCGCTCGGCCGTCTTCGATCTGGGCTGACTTCACCAATGGGCTGCTTTTAAGAATATCTCCGTCGCCGCGAAAGACGAGCGTCACCCAATCTTCTTTCCAGTTGCGCTTGATCTCGCGAAGCTCCCCATACAGAATCTGTCGCCCCTTGTTGATGAGAAAGATGCGATCTACTAGGTCTTCGACCAGGTGCATCTGATGGGCCGACAAGAGAATAGTGGTCCCGCGAGCTTTGAGCTCTCGAATGAGCTCACGGAAGACGTCTTGATTGACCGGATCAAGCCCCGCGAATGGTTCGTCTAGGATGACGAACTCCGGCTCGTGTAGGATTGCCGCGACCAACTGAATCTTCTGCTGCATTCCCTTAGAGAGCTCGCGGATGGGGCGATGAAAATATCGCTCGAGCTGGAGGCGCTGGAGCCATAAAAAAGCGCGCTCGCGCGCCAGCCGCGCGTCCATGCCCTTGAGGCTTGCAAGAAAGACGAGCGTGTCGCAGACTCTTCTGTTGTCGTACAGCCCGCGCTCTTCGGGAAGATACCCCACGCGCTCTGGGAGCAATCTCCCATCGGGCGAGAACGAGAATCTGATCTCTCCCGAATCGGGCTGAAAGATCCCCAAGATCATCCGAATAAGTGTGGTCTTGCCGGCGCCATTGGGGCCGAGCAACCCAAAGATCTCGCTCTTCTGGACGGTGAAGCTCACAGTATCCACAGCTTTGGTGCCATCAAAAGACTTGGAGACGTTCTCTATACGAACGATCGGATCAGCCATTGCTTTAGTGTTATACCCCATTATGGGCTCAGATGCAAAAAAGGGCGGAGCTCCCACGTTTTCATTGGGGCTCCGCCAGGGCAGGTAGGGCAGCAATAGGGAGAGGATGAGCTACATCTTCACCTCGGTCATATAGACGACTTTGCTCGTTATAGCCAGCACCGCCAAAAGATATAGTTATTTGTCATCATCGTCGTGGGGAAGCGGGGGCAACTCTTCACCCTGTTGCTCCATCGGTTGGGAGCACTGCACCCCTGCCCCGTATTGATAGACCAGCTCGCCCCCGTAGTACCCCGTCATGGTCAGCGTGCCCAGCCCTATTACCCCAGCGATGAGATAGATCGCTAAGGCCACGCCAGCCACGAAACGCCAACGATTGAGCCAGCCCGTGGCGATCATCGCTCTGATCGCGGCGACGACTAATAGCAAATACGCCGTCAGCTTGCCTAGGTCTTCGTGACGCTCTAAGACTTGTTGGCCAGCTCTGCTTAGTTTGTCCTCGACTTGTTCCTCAGCAAAATTCCCTGTGAAGATTGCCGCGAGAGCGCCCACAGCCCCTAAGATCACGAGCACCAGGCCGATCTTCTTTGCGGTCTCCTTCTGGAAGAGATGCCCAATCACATCTATCACCAAGCCAGTGATAAAGAGCGCGATCGGGAAGTGTACGACTATGGGATGGATATTCGTCATGCTAACTCCTTTCGTGATGGTTCTTTACAGCGTGAGTTTACGATCACGGCGAGGAGCACCGTGAACCCCACAAATGCCCCGATAAATTTCGCCTTGAGACTGAGACGCTTCAGACCCATTGGAGCACGAACCGAAAGTAGAAATAGATCGCGGGGATCGCGAGCAACAACCCGTCTATTCGGTCTAACAGCCCCCCATGGCCGGGCATCAATCCACCCGCATCTTTGACGTGCGCGAAGCGTTTTAAGCGCGACTCTAGGAGATCACCCAACTGCGCCAGCGCGCTGGTGATCCCCGCGAGAGCGATCATGTGCGGCGTTGAGGTCCACCAGTCTTCCCAGATCGGTGCGAGGGCTGCTACAGCTAGCGAGAGCACAAACCCCCCAGCGACGCCCTCCCAGCTCTTGTGCGGGCTAATCGTTGGCGCTAACGGGCTCTTTCCCCAAGCCGAGCCTGCCAGATACGCCCCGATGTCATACCCCCACACGAGCGCCAGCGCCAGCAGCCCATAGACGGTCCCACCTTCCGCCCGATAGAGGGGATAGATAAAGTGCAACAGATAGGGAATATAGATAATTCCTCCCATCGTCGCTAAGATCTTTCTCAGTGCATCAGGATCAAAGAGATAGAGCGCTATAGGGAAGACCAACGCTGCCCAGAGCACCAGATCCCCGAACGCCGCCTCCGGCGTCCCGTAAGCCAGGATCACGAGCACGGCCGAACTCACAAAGAAGAAGCGATTCAGGGAGATGCCGTTGTGTTCCAAGAGCTGTACGTACTCCCACGACGCAACTCCCACGACAAACGCCCCTAGCAACGCTACTGGCCAGATGCTCCGCCATAGCGCCCCCAGCAGCAGCGTGGCTACGACAATCGCGATCGCAACGACTGCCGTGATCGTCCGAGGAATGAGATCTTTCATAGAAAGAGCCTCTTCACAGCTCCGATGACGTACAGTGAGCCCGTCACACAAATCAGCTCTGCTCCGGTAGCACGGGCCACATCCAATCCCTCCCGAATATTGGCACAGATCTTCGCCGCAGGCGCCCAGAGCAGAAGCGCGTGAGGATCGAGCGCCCGCGGGGAATCTGGCTTCACTAAGACGATCTCGTCAAACTCGGGAAAGAGCATCTCTGCCATCGTGTGATACGCTTTATCTCTGAGCACGCCAAAAAGCAATGTGCTCTTCTGGAGAGCATATTTTTCGCGATATCGTCGCACGTCTTCTCTGAGGGCCCGCGCTGCGTGGGGATTATGCGCCCCATCGAGGACAATATAAGGGCTTTGGTGGACGACTTCAAACCGCCCTGGCCAGTAGGCTCGCTCTAGTCCCGCCACGAGCGCCTCTGGAGAGATCTCAAGGGATTGGCGCAGCACCTCGAGGGCTTCGAGCGCTACGTTGAGATTCTCACGTTGATACCCTCCCAAAAGGCGGAGGCGCACGGGCCGGAGGGCCCTCACCCCAACCCCCCTCTCCCGTGGGTGAGCCACGGGAGAGAGGCCGGGG
>DAIPXV010000029.1:0-18408 GCA_036783095.1 Candidatus Bipolaricaulota bacterium | reverse complement strand
TTAGGGGTCAACTGGGGCGAGGACCCCAAGACCGTGAAAGCATTCTTAGATCGTCTTGGGGTGAGCTATCGCAATCTCGTGGACGAGCGCGGCACGGCATTTGTACTCTATAGATTGACGGGCATCCCCGAAAGCTTCTTCATAGACTCTGAGGGCTATATTCGCGGGGCGTGGATCGGGCCGCTCACGGCAGAAGAGATCGCCAAAGGCTTCGAGCGGCTGGGACTGCTCACCCCGAAAGAAAGCGAGTGATCTTTATATGACTTGCCCAGCGTGCGGGACGGCCAACACCCCTGATAGCCGGTTCTGCAAGCACTGTGGCGTGGCGCTCCAGGTTCTCTGCAGCCGCTGCGCTACGGCGAACACGCCCGATAGCAGCTTCTGCAAGGCCTGTGGGGCAGCGTTGACGCCAGCGACCCCGGCCCCGCCGCCCCGCTCAGGTGAGCTTGCGATTGACGGGGCGTTACAGGGCAAGGTCGCAGAAGTCGTCAAAGTTTTGGGAGGACTCAACTGCGGGCGCTGCGGCTATCGCACTTGTGCTGAGAATGCTTTAGCAATCGTTCGTGGGGAGGCTCCTCCACACTCGTGCGTCCAGGGCGGCGAAGAGGCTGCTCGTCAGATCCGCGCGATCCTGGGGCAGCCCGAACGCCCCAGCTTCGGGGCGCTGCTATGGGAGCAGTTGACATCTATTAAGCTCGCGATCGTGCTCATCGTCGCGATCGTCGTGCTCTCCATAGTCGGCACGGTCATCCCTCAAGGAAGAGATGCGTTCTTCTACACAGTCAGCTACGGCGAGGCCGGGGCCAATATCATCCGGGCTCTTCAGATTGATCAGCTCTATCACTCGTGGTACTTTCTCACTCTCTTAATAGCATTAGCCCTCAACACCGGGGCGTGCGCGCTCAAGAGATTTCGCGTCTCCTGGGAGCTACTGCGCAAGCCCGTCGAGGCTCGCTCCGCTGATGAGATCGCGCAGCTGCCCACCCAGGCCAAGCTCGATGGCCGCCTCTTCGAGAAACTCCAAGCGCTGCTCACGCAGCGGCGCTATCGGGTGCAGCGTCAGGGGGAGCAGCTCATCGCCTATAAGAATCTCTGGGGCCGGCTGGGCATTGATATCCTCCACGTGAGCTTGATTATTGTTCTCATCGGGGGCGTCATTGGCGGGCTGTTGGGCTTTGAAGATTTTCAAGTAGCTCACAAGGGCGAGACGTTCACGGTCGCCCGTGGAGGATTCCAAGTGCGTGTGGACGATCTGAGAGTCGAGCACTACCCCGACTCCAGCCAAGTCAAAGATTGGTACTCCACGCTCACGGTCATTGACAACGGTCGAGAAGTGCTTACGAAGACGATCGAGGTGAACGAGCCCCTGACGTATAAAGGGATTTCTCTCTACCAAGCATCGTTTGGGAGCGACTGGCTGGGCGGGGCCGAGCTGACTTTTCGTATTGAGCGGGTGAAGGAGGGCACTGCTGAGCCCGCCGGCGAGGTCACGACGACCGTCGGCGCGACCTTCCCCCTCGATGACGGGCGCACCGCAAAAGTCGTGGCGTTCTATCCTGACTTCATCGTCACGGAGCAAGGGCCGGCCAACCGCTCGCAAGCCCTCAACAACCCCGCAGCATTCTTAGAAGTCTACACCGGCGACCAGAGGGAATTCACCACGTGGACGTTCGCGCAGTTCCCAGAGTTCCAGCACGACTTTGCCACCGAGAACCCCTATCGGTTCTATCTCGTAGGGATGAAGGCTCCCGAATTTACAGGGCTGCAGATCGCGCGAAATCCTGGGATTCCTATCATCTACGCGGGGTTCATTCTGTTGGTCTTCGGGCTGGCGCTGAACTTCTACCTGCCGCCGCGGCGCATCTGGGCTGCTGTCAAAGAGAATACTCTGTACATCGGCGGGCTGGGGCGCGAGCCGCGGGAGTTCGAGCCAGACTTTGAAGAGATCATCGCAGACCTAACCCCTGGCTTACCCTCACCCCCGTCCCCTCTCCCCTCGGAGGGAGAGGGGGGGAGGCAGATGGGTGAGGGGACTCAAGGAATGGGTCGTGGGATTAGGTCACAACACAAGGAGGTTAGCAAGCATGGATAGTGCGTTCTTCTTCTATCTCAGCGCCGTCGGGTATTTCTTCGCGTTCGTCTTCTATCTGTTGCACTTGATCGGGAGCCCCACAGAGCAGAAGACGGGGCTTGGGATCGTCGCGGCACCTCAGTCGTGGGTGCTCAAACAGACGACTTGGGGCAAGCTCGCTACCTGGACGACTCTGGTCACCGTGCTCATCAGCACCGTAGGGATGGTACTGCGTGTTCTCGAGATGCACCGCGTTTCGGACTTCTGGATGTTGCCCGTAACGAATACATACGAGACATTGGCGTTCTTCTCCTGGGCGATCCCGCTCGTATATTTGCTCTTTGAGTGGCGGTATAAGATCCGAGTCGTGGGGGCATTTGCGACGGGGTTGGCGTTTCTGTTCATTGCGCTCGCGTCGTCGCCGCTACTTTCCAGCGAAGTGCGACCCTTAGTGCCGGCGCTGCAGAGCTATTGGCTCGTCTTGCACGTCTCGTTCACGCTGAGCGGGGAGGCGTTCTTCGCCGTAGCGTTTGGTGCGGGTTTGTTGTTCTTATGGCTGCAGCGGCGCGGGGGCAATCTCCAGACTCTGAAGCTCTTGGACAATCTGGGCTACAAAGCGATCGCGCTGGGGTTCCCGCTCTTCACGTTGGGTGGCTTAGTCTTCGGGGCGATCTGGGCCCAGCACGCCTGGGGGCGCTACTGGGGCTGGGACCCCAAAGAGACCTGGATGCTCATCACGTGGTTGTTCTACGCGCTCTACTTGCACGTGCGGGTGAAGTGGGGCTGGCGCGACGCCAAGACCGCGTGGCTTGCGGTTGGGGGCTTTGCTGTCGCGATGTTCACGTGGTGGGGCGTGAACTATCTCTTAGCGGGCTTGCATAGCTATGCCGGCTAGAAAAACAAAAATAGCGAAGGAGGTGATGTGATGTTCAAGCGCGTGATAGTCATCGCTCTCTTCTTGCTGGTCCCGGTGGGGGTGGCGGCGATGGTGCTAGGGCTAGCGCAGCAGCCGCCGGTCATTCCCAAAGGGCACGTCTCGATCAAGACGGGAGCCCCCGTCGAACTCTGCTTCCGATGCCATAAGACTCCTCCGCCCCTGCCCACAGAAAAAACTTCGTTCTGCGCAACGTGCCATATCAATATTCACATTGAAGAGACGGAGTTTGTGGACGTGGTGCGGGTGGGGAATCGCTCCAAGCATCCAGTGGAGTTCAATTGGGCAGCGGCGGATTGCTCGTCGTGTCACACTAAGCCGCACAAGACCAAACCTGCGCCGCACCCGGTCACGGAAAAGCAGCCATTGAGCGCCTTCTGCCAGCCGTGTCACTTGAACCCCGCAGAACCAGAAAAAGCCGTGGGCGGGCAGGAGAAGGCCGGAGAGTTCTGCGCGGCGTGCCACCATATCGGGCTTAACCCAAAGCACGTCAAAGCCCCTGAGGGCGTGAAGGTCAACTTCTGTTTCGGGTGCCACAAGCCAGCGCCATAAATGCTGTGATCAAGATCAAGTTTGGACATATCTCAGATCATGGACGAAGGCTATGCACAACAGCTACACTGTAGGGGCAAACCAGAGCCTGAAAGGAGGTGAATCAGGAAAGAATCTCATAGAAAAACAAGGAGGCTCATCGCCTATGAGACGCAGAATCTTCTATGTCGTGTTTCTGGTAGTCGGGTTAGCAGCTGTTGGTGGTCTGATGGCTGCGTCGCTCGACCCATCGCACGAGTGGCTCAAGAGCAAGCACGCCAACCGCGAGACGGCTATCGCCGAGGCGACTGTGGAGTCTCGCGGGCCCTTGGCAGCCCACTGCGCCCGCTGTCACAGCGAGCAGGGCTTCTTAGCGTGGCTGCCCCAACTGATGGCCGGCAACCCCGGGCTCATCGTTGACCCCAACACGGGGAAGCCCGCCGAAGTCCCCTATCTGACTCAGCTGGGGCTGACCAAAGAGAAAGTCCAGCCCATCACGTGCACGGTCTGCCACGGGCAGGGCTTTGCCCTGCGCGTGAAGGGCAGCACCCCCATGTTGCCCTCGGGCTTTGCGGCCGCGGGCGTGGGCGATGGCGCGATGTGCATGACCTGCCACAACACACGCAACGGCCGCATCCAGTGGGACTCTTCCGATCCCAAGCGCTACACCGGGCCGCACGAGGCCGCCCAAGCCGACGTCATCATGGGGAAGAACGTCTACTTCCTCAATGACACGGCCGAGCTGGTCTCCCCCCATGCGGCATTCGTTGGCGACTCGTGCGTGACGTGTCACAAGACCCTGGGCAAGGAAGGGCACACCTTCGAGCCCTCAGAGACCGCGTGCGCGAGCTGCCACGGCGCCGCGATGAAGATCGAGTTCGTCCAAGAGCCGACCAAGCACCTTCTGGAGCAACTGCGAGTCGCCATTGAGAAAAAGGTGCTGGCCGCGCGCGACAAGATCAAGGTCGTGACCGCGTGGGATCCCAAGACCGACAAAGACGCGCCCAATACGCCCATTGACGGCACCCAGATCAAGAGCGTGGATCTCTTGACCATTCACGGCCAACTCTCATTGAAGTTCACTATGGCCGATGGGTCTGAGATCTACAGCCAGATTGGCAACGTCAAGGACGCTCCGGGCGAAGCGGGCAAGCCAGTCTTCGCTACGTCCGATCCGATCGTCCGCGCCGCTCATAACTATATGCTCGTCGTGTACGACGGAAGCGTAGGGGTTCATAACCCCAAGTTCGTGCGCGACGTGCTGCTGACGACGATCCGAGCGATGTCTCAGTAAAACGAGAGGAGGTCATCTATGCTCAAGCGGTGGAGTCTGCTCACGGCAGGAATCGTCATTGTGGGCGCCACAGGGATAGCGGTCGCCTTCGCCATCGCGCAGCAGCCGCCCCCGCTGCCCCAAGGGCATATCCCTATAGAACCGAGCAGCTCAGTAGCGGTGTGCTTCGAGTGCCACCAGAGCCCGCCGCCGCTGAAGACTGAGCAGATTGGCTTCTGCAAGACGTGTCACATCACCACGCACTTCGTGCAGCGGCCGGGCTTCACGGTGCAGCGGCCGGGGCCACGGGCCAAGCACGTCATCGCGTTCGACTGGACTGCTGGGGAGTGCAACAGCTGTCACACCCCCCACAAGACCAAAGTGGCCAAGCACCCCGTGAGCGAGAAGCAGCCCAACAGCAGCTTCTGCATCCCGTGCCACGAGACCCCTACAGGCAAGGGGATCACGGGGCAGGAGAATGCGGGGGAGTTCTGCGCGGGGTGCCATCATATCGGCCTGTCCTCGACGCACGTGCAGGCCCCGCCCGATGCGAAGGCGAACTTCTGCTTCGGCTGCCACAAGTAACACCCAGATGGAGCGTATGGGAGAGGGCCCTGGCTAGGAGAGTCAGGGCCCTCTATACTTATAACTAACAGCTATCAACAAGGAGTGACAGCGATGATAGGCTCTCGACAAGCGTTCAGCGCCGGGGTTATCTTTGTTCTTCTTCTGATCGGGTCTGCGGAGAATGGAGGCACCCAGAACTGCTCCATCACCGTTCAGCCGGGACAGTCCATCCAACAAGCGATCAATACCGTGAGCGAAGGCGCGCTCGTCTGCGTCGCGTCGGGGACGTTCACCGAAAATATCACTATAACCAAGAGTCTCTCGCTGCGCGGCGCGGGCAGCTCGCAGACGATCCTCCAAGGGTCTGTCCGTATCGAGCGAGACCAAGAGATTCGCGTGGCCCTCACGGGCTGGACGATCAAGGGGTCGCGCTTTGGCGC
Source organism: Candidatus Bipolaricaulota bacterium (assembly GCA_036783095.1). GTDB lineage: Bacteria > Bipolaricaulota > Bipolaricaulia > RBG-16-55-9 > DRXL01 > JANXCC01. The sequence goes on along the minus strand of DAIPXV010000029.1, from coordinate 12,592 downwards.
GGCCCTGCGCGGTGCTGGCCAAGCTGCCATCGCTCTCGATGATCTCATCCTGACGGAGAGCTTTGCGGGCGTGCTCGCCACAGGATCGGCGACGGTCACTGTGACGAATTCGCGCTTCGTCAAAAATCAATTTGATGGGGCACGAGCGGAGAACGCCGCGCGCGTCACTCTCTCTGGGGTGCTTATCGCCGAAAATTTTGACGGCATCGTGGTCAGAGACTCGGCTCAGCTTGAGCTGCGCGCGAGCACTCTCACGGATAACAGATACTGCGGGCTGCGCGTCCTCTCTGGAAAAGCTTTAGGAGAGCCCAACGAGATGCGTGGCAACGGTGCTGATCTCTGTGGCTTCGCCCCAGCAACGCTCCGCAAGCCTTTGGCTCCCCAGACCGACAAGACTCAGCTCACCGTCCCCGGAGATCTTCAGAATGTGCAAGAAGCCGTGGACGCCATCGCCCCTGGCGGCACCGTGCTCCTCCAAAACGGCGCGGCTTACGAAGCTGGGCTGACCATCTGGAAGCCGGTCACGCTGCGCGGAGAGGCGACCCTCACCGCCCTCCCAGACCGCCAGCTCGTCCTCTCTGTCACGGCCGAAGCACAGTCTGTGATCGTTGACGGCCTCACGATCACGGGGAGCCGCGGAGATGGCCTCGTGCTCTACGGACAAGCCCTTCTTCAGAATACCCAGATCACGAAGAACGCCGACGACGGCTTGGAGATCTCCGGCGCGGCCATCGTCCAGCTCAAAAATACTTCGGTCTTCAGCAACGGCGACGACGGGCTCTTCGTCTCCGAGAGAGCCCAAGTGACTCTCACGAACTCAACTGTATCTGAGAACAAGGGCGACGGAATCGAGGCGCGAGACTCTTCTGTAATAAAGCTTCAAAGCGCCCAAATCTCGAACAATGGGCTGCGAGGGCTCGACGTGAGAATTACTGCGCAGCTAGAGCTGTCTGAGTCGCGTCTTGTGGGCAACAAGGCCGACGGCTTAGTGCTGAGGGACTCGGCGCAGGCGCGCCTTGAGGCCGCTCAGATTCTCAACAACGGGGCCAACGGCTTCGTCGTGACCGACAAAGCTGTGGGAGTTATTGCGAACTCGACACTGAGCACCAACGCGAGCAATGGCCTTGAAGTGAGCGGCACAGCGACGGCAGAGATTCGGCGCACCGTCGTGCAGGGCAACGGTTCTGCTGAAGCGTGTCTGCGCGCCGATCAGCTCTGCAATGGAGTAGTGATCATTGGTGACGCCCAGGTGCGCCTCGTAGACTCAGCCGTGCGCGCCAACGCCGACTGGGGAATAATGGCTTGGCTGCGGCGCTGCGGCGCGACCTTCGACTTCTTCCGCGGCACAGTGACGTTCGAGGGCACAAACGTTATCGAGGGCAACAATAAATCAGGAAATCACAAGGGCAATCCGGGCACGCACCCGTTCACGAATCTCCCGGATGGCCAGGTCTGCTTGCCCTAGAGTTATCTGCTGGCTAAAGTCACATGCTGAGAGAGGGCGCGCTCCAGCACCCGCCCTAGTCTCTTGATGCCCTCTTCGATCTTCTCTGGGGAGACATATGAGAAGTTGAGACGCATCGTATTCTGCCCGGAGCCGTCGGCGTAGAAGGCTGTGCCCGGCACGAACGCAACTTTCTCCGCGACAGCTTCCTTGAGGAGCTCCGTAGCATCGAGATGCTCCGGCAAGATGACCCACAGGAAGAGCCCGCCCTGCGGGCGCGTCCAGCGCACTCCTTCGGGGAAGTAGCGTTCGAGCGCGCGCAGCATCGCGTCGCGCCGCTCGCGATAGACCTGGCGAATAAACCGCACGTGTCTATCTAAAAAGCCCCCGCGCGCGACTTCGTAGGCGACCATCTGGGTGAAGGTGCTCGTGTGCAGATCGGCCCCTTGCTTGGCTTGCACTAATTTTCTAATGACTTCTTCAGGCGCGATGATCCACCCCAAGCGCAGCCCCGGAGCTAACGTCTTGGAGAACGTGCTCAGATAGATGACGTTCCCGCTGTAGGGCGCGCCGTTATGCCGCTGAAATTCGTTGTCGAGCACCACCAACGATGGCAGATGATCCCCTTCATAGCGCAATTGTCCATAGGGGTCGTCCTCGATAATGGGGACGCCGTAGTGATCAGCTAACTTTATCAATTTCTTTCTGCGCTCCAGAGAGAGCGTCACCCCCGCAGGGTTGTGAAAATTGGGCAGGACGTAGATAAATTTGGGGCTGACCCGCAGAGACTCTTCGAGCTTCTCCGTCTGCATCCCCTCGTCATCTAACGGGACGGTGACGTACTCCGCTTGGTAGACGTTCCAGGCCTGGAGCGCTCCTAGATATGTGGGCTTCTCGACCAAGACGCGATCTCCGGGGTTGATGAAGACCTTCCCGATGAGATCTAACGCTTGCTGAGAACCGCTCGTAATTAATATATTCTCCGGGCCGACGACAATGCCGTAGCGAGCGGTGTGGCGCGCGATCATCTCGCGCAAGGGGCGGTAGCCCTCAGTCGTGCTGTATTGGAGGGCTTGGGGACCGTGCTCAGCCAAGACTTTCTGACACGCTTCTTGGAACTCCTTGATAGGGAAGACGTCGGGCGCGGGCAGGCCGCCCGCAAACGAGATCACGTCCGGCTGCTCCGTGAGCTTGAGCAGCTCCCGCACCACAGAGCTCTGCATCCTTTGGGTGCGTTGCGCGTAGCGTTCAGTCCACAGGGTCTTCATAGTACCTCCTTTGGCATTCTACTAGAAGAAGAGCACCGTTACGATGGCGAAGATGGGCAACAAGATCGTCACCGAGTAGATCATATACCCGAAGAAGCTGGGCATCTGTATATGCTCGCTCTCCGCTATAGCTTTTACCATAAAGTTGGGGCCGTTGCCAATGTAGGTGTTGGCCCCCATGAAGACGGCCCCACAGGAGATGGCAGCCAAGAACGTCGAACCGACGTTAGTCTGGATGAGCTGATAGAGATATTTGGGGATCTCCACGCTGATGCCTTGCAGCCCCGCGGCCGTCGCCGACATCGTCAGATAGGTTGGGGCGTTGTCGAGGAAGCTCGACAGCACTCCGGTGGCCCAGAAGAACTGCCACGGCTCTCTCAAGCCCAGCTCCGGCCCCCGCGCGTTGAGAATTAAGAGCGCGGGGATCATCGTGGCAAAGATCCCTGCGAAGACGACGGCCACCTCGATGATCGGCCCCCAGCTGAAGTGATTCTCCCTGCGCCAGCTCTCATCGGAGATCTTCCAGCTCAGCACCGCGAGGAAGATCATAGCCCCACCGAGGGCCAGCTCGTGCACCCCATGCGGCAGATGGAACGTCCCGGCCAGATAGATCGTGAGCACCACACCGCCCAGCAGAACAATATTGCGTATCCCAACGATCTGAAACGGCTCGTGCTTCAGCACCATCTCGTCCAAGTCCCCCGGACGCTCAATGTCCTCTCGGCGGAAGACAATGGAATCCCAGATATAAAAGACGACGAGCAGGGTGCCGACGACGAGAAGCCACTGGGGGAAGAGCGAGAGCGTCCACTCGAATGGAACGCCGTTGAGAAAGCCCAAAAACAGCGGGGGATCGCCCAGCGGGGTGAGCAGTCCCCCAACGTTGCTCACCAGAAAGATAAAGAATATGACGACATGGGCCTTGCGCCGTCGGACAGCGTTGGCGCGCAAGAGGGGCCGAATGAGCAACATCGAGGCCCCGGTCGTCCCGATGAAGCTCGCCAAGATCGCGCCGATTCCCAGAAAGATCGTGTTCACTTCAGGAGTCCCCGCGAAGCTCCCGCGAATCACGATGCCCCCCGAAATGGTGAAGAGCGCCCCAAGCAAGAGAATGAACGAGAAATATTCGAGAGCCGTCTTGATGATCACCTCGACGCCCACGCCGTTGACACAAACGGGAACGCCAATGTTAAGACAGTTCCGAGCAAAGCTGGCGAGCTCCGGGCTGACCCACGTAGCCAAATAGAGCGCAACAGGGACGCCACAGAGCGCACTCACCAAAGCTTTATTGCGGTTCTTCTCCCAAAAGTGGGGGACCGCCAAGGGCAGGATGGCAATGGAGAGCAACATCAAGACAAAGGGCAGCGCGGACCACAGGGGTAAGAGCTTGCCCAACTCTTGACCTTCCATGATCTTTTATTTTGCCAAAAAAGATGGTGCTTCGCTATGACATATATCAGGGGGGATTATGCTTGAGCAGGCTTGACATTCCCATGCCTTTGTGCTACAGTGTAAGCGTCCTTGGTTGGTTGTGGACCGGCCCAAAGGGGGTGAGACGCATGATGAACAATTCCACGAGCGTTCGCCCCAGAGCCCTTGCGTAAGCACTTCCAGGCCTGCAGGGCATGACGCCCCTCTAGATCCGCGTGAGTCCCAAATCCGTCTCTCTGTGAAACTGTTCATTCTTGGTAGAGAGGAGCACCATGACAGAATTTGAGATCAAGCCTTTCGATCCGCAAGTTGCCAGCTTATCGGACTTTGCGGCATACAAGGATTTTCTCAATCGCATCGAAGCTGAAGAGTGGCCCGAGGACCCTCCCACAGAGCTCGAAGAGCTCATTCGAGAGTTACGAGCGATCCCGCCCTTCGTCGTCAGCCGACGATGGGTCGTCTGGCATAACCAAGAGATCATCGCTCGGGGAGTTGCTACGTTTTGGAACACCGAAGATAACAAGCATCTACTGAGCTTTGATATTGCCGTCCTGCCCGAATGGCGCCGCCAGGGTCTAGCCAAGCGGTTGCTCAAACTGATCGCCGAGGTCGCCCAGAAGGAGAAGCGTCGGCTGCTCATGACGCACACGGATTCAGCGATCCCCGCAGGAGAAGCGTTCATGAAGCGCTTGGGGGCGCGGGTGGGCCAGGTCTCCAGCACCAATCAGCTCGACTTAGCGCTCTTCGATAGAGAGCTCTTGCGGCGATGGCAGGAGCGCGCGCCGAAGACAGAGTTTGAACTTGGGCTGTGGGAAGGCCCGTATCCCGAAGAAGAGCTCGACGCGATTGTGAAACTTCGGGAAGTGATGAACACCGAGCCCAGAGACAATTTAGAGATCGAGGACGTCAAGTGGACCAAAGAGCAATTGCGCCAGATCGAAGCGTCTTTAGCGGAGCGCCAGACCGAGCGTTGGACGATCTTCGTCCGCGGGCGTGGCTTGGGTAAATGGCTCAAAGCTGCAATGTTAGAGAAAGTCCTGCGGGATCGGCCGCAGGTGAGGCGCGTGCGCACAGGGAACGCCAACTCCAACGCCCCCATGCTCAAGATCAACTATGAGCTGGGTTTTAAGCCCTACAAGACGTGGACGACCTGGCAGGTGGAGCTGGAGAAGGTCTTAGAATACTTGAAGGCTGGCTGATAACTTGAGTATTTAGTGGGTTTTGAAATCCTCTACCCACAAGAGCTGGCTGAATTTATCTTTCAGGGCGTTGTAGAGCCTTTTATCCGCAGTGATCAAAGGGGCTTGCTCAGCTTGTGCTAAAGCTAAGTAAGCTGCGTCATAAGCCGAGCGGTTGTACGTGTGAGCTACCTTGAGGGCGTCAACGCTGGAGACCTCGCCCTCAGGGATGTTCAAGGCCTCGAATTCTCTGAGCACTTCCACAGCATCTTCTAGCTTTATCCTGCCGGCCTTCAGGGCTTTCCAAACGGCGTTAGCTACCTCGTATCTCAGCAATGGGACGGTGAGCAGCTCCAAAGTATCTGAGAATTGGGTCAAGACGTGAAGCGCAGCATCTCTATATGGCTCATCTGGCAGCAAACTCGCAATCACCACGGAGGCATCAACAATAAGCTTATTCACCACGGGCCTCTAGTTCCTCCTTGGAGGGGTAGTAGGTGTCTTCCAAAGTTAGCCCCCGGAACTTCTCCCCTAGCTTGATCCATCTTCTGAGAGCCTCTTTCCTGAGCTGGGCGAGCGCAGCTCTTTCTAGGAATTCGCTCCTCTTGCGAGGGCCGACGACTGCGTCAATCTGTTGAACAATCCGTTCCGAAAGGTTCACTTGTGTCCTATATTTCTGAGCTTTGCCCATCTGAACCATCTCCTTTGGAGGCTGACTTTACATCTAAATTATACATCAAAATCAGTCGCCGTCAAAGAACAGACTCAGATGAGCTCGAGCATGAGCTGATCAGCTTTCTCAACGGGCTGATCAAGATCGAGCAGGGCTACCATCCGAGGGACCGGATAGGCCGAGGACGTAAAAAGCGTGAGACATCGCTTCCCAAAGAGATAGCGCGGCGCCTGGGGCTGGTGGCCGCGAATCAGAATCTTCTTCTCGACTCTTCGCATGATCTCGCGAAAATACGCCTCGCCGTACTGGGGCCGCCCGCCCCAGTCCCCAAGATAATACCCAGGGAGCTCCTGCCAGTCCCCCCAGGTGATCGCGCGCCACCGCTCTGATCCCGGCTCGATCTCGTGGATCTCACGGAGAGTGTGAATATCGGGCAATCCCGCGTGCGCCGCAAGCACGCCAGTGGGAGTGCTCACCATCCAGGGAAGCTGCGCGAGCACCTCAGCAAAGGTTCTCCGACGATCTTCGTCAAGTCCCTCCCAGAAATCTGCCGGGGAGAATCCCCCAAACTTCCAGCCCTCGTGGTTGCCCTGGAGCAGAATAATATTCTTGGGGTGGCGCAGCTTCTGCTCTAACAGAAAGAGAATATTTTCGAGGGATGACGGCCCACGATCTACATAGTCGCCGAGAAAGACGAGCGTCGTCTCAGCATCGAGATAGCGCTCGACTACGATCTGAGAAGCCTCGAGATCCCCGTGCGTGTCCCCGACGAAGACCACGCGCCCGCCAGTCACCTCGAGTCCCCTCACCCCTCTGCCTCCCCTCTCCCTCCGAGGGGAGAGGGGACGGGGGTGAGGGTGAACCTCAATGAGTCGCCCCTCGGCGACAAAAAGCTCAAATACTTTCTGCAGCAGCGCTTGCTCGTCCATCACAGTTCGGCAAAGCCCTTGAACTTCTGCTCGATCTTGCCAGAAAGCATCTTGACGATCGCGGCGCGGCCCGACTCCGTCGCGGCGAACTTCTTCAGCTCGTCAGTGAACTTCGTGAGCTTTAACGGCTCCAGATACTTCTCAAAATCCCTCTGGCGCAGCTCGTCCAACTTCTCTTTCGAGACCCCCAGGTGCCGGATGATCTTCTTCAGTAGCGCAAAGAAGATAGTGAGCCCGACGTTGCTCTGCACGAAGGAGTTCTCCTTCTTCCAGTTGGTGGGGAAGGTCTCTTTCACAGCGAGCAGATACTGCTTTAAGACCTGATAGGGCGTGGACTCGTCTTTGGGGGTCTTCTGGATGAGCCCGCGGCGGCCGATCAGACTATGGCGCACCAGCCCACTACACAAGCTCGATAGCTTCAGCACCCCGCCGTTGAACCCGCAGTCCACGTCATAGTCGAAGAATTTTTCTTCGTGGAAGCGAATGATGACTCTCGCGGCAATGGAGCGCGGATCGTCTGTGGCGATCTCTTTGCTCAGCAAGAAATCCACTAAGTTCGCGTTGATCTTTCTCTGCTTGTTATTGACGGTGCGGAAGACTGTGGCTTGCTCGGCCTTGGTGAGGTTCTGAAACGCGGTGACGATGAGCTTGAAATTCTCAGCGATCTCTTTGTTCTCTAGCTTGCAGAAGCTATAGAGTCTATGCTGTCCGTCAATGACCCAGGCGATCCCGTAGCGTTCGGGGATGTGAAGGATGCCCACGTTGCCGTTGGTGGGCTCCCAGCGCACGCCCTCTTCAAAGCTGACGATGATATTATTGGGGAAGTTGACCTCAAGCTTCTCTTTGGAAAGCTCTGCGGCGATCTCCATGAGGCGATCTTTATTGATCATTCTCTGATAGGCTTCGGTGTGGGGGTCAGTGAGCCGGAAGACGTAGGCTAAGGGCATGAGCTTAGCGGCCTCAAGCTCGAAGGTGTAGAGCTCCTTGCCGAAGCGCGTCGTCTTGATGGCCGGGACGGAGATGATCCTTCCCGTGTCGCGGGTGACGCCGAATTCGTCCTTCAAGAGCGACAGCAGGGCTAATTCTGGGTTGAGCGCGTCTATGAGTTTGTCATAGAAGCGTACTCGCTCAGCCGTCCAAATCTTAAGTCCTTGAGAGTTGGCTTTCTGGACGTCTTCGGGCTTGATCTGGGCCCACTCGAAATTGACAACGATGACGCCGAAGTGCGTTTTGTGGGGCTCGGTTCGACGCGCCTCGGCGATGACCGACGCGAGCTTATTGATGGGTTCCAAGAGCGAGATGACCGGAGCGTCTTTCTCTTTGCATTCAGCAAGAATGCGATAATTTTCGTAATCGAACGCGATATCGATCTGTTGCCCGAAGAGGAAGTGATCGGCGCCGCCGCGGAGTTCCCCAAGCTCACCGAATTTCTCGAAGAAGCTATAGACTCTCTGCTCGAACGGGTTGTGAAAGCGCACTTGGGCAGCCTTCATAGGGCACCTCGCAAGATTCCAAGATGGCGCAATTACAGTTTACAAAAGAGTTTTGTGCAAATCAAGTTTCGCTGAACTCGTTCTCATCTGAGGGATTGTGGATGCGTAGGCGACCGGGCTCGATGATCCAATCGCCTAGCAACCACCATAAGCAAGGGCAAAGACAGTACCTGAGCGCCGACCGAGAAGACAATCAGCGCCGGCAGCGACAGGTCATACAGAACCCCCATAAGGGCGCTCCCCAGGAACCAGGCGAGCCCGTAACCGGTGTTGAAAATCCCATAGGCGGTCCCACGACGCTGCTGGGCGGCCATGCCTGCTACTGCTGCTCGCATGATCGACTCCTGCGCACCCATACCCACGCCCCACAGGACCATGCCAAGAAGAGCTCCAGAAAAGTCGCCCATAAAGACAAGCGGCGCACACAGCGCCGATAGGAGCGTCGCCAGCGCGAGCGTCCGAAATCCCATGCGATCGTAAAGTCTCCCGAAGACAAGCGCAGAGAGCGCATCCACGCCCATGGCCACGGCGTAAAAAGCAGGGATCCAAACTTCAGTAACGGTCTTCACTTGCCCAAAATGGAACGCAATCAGGGGAAAGTCGGCAAAACCGGCAGCAATCAACCCCACTCCAGCCAAATAGAGCCAGAACAAGCGGCTCATCCCCTCGAGCTGCAGTGCTGGGGCTTCTATCTCCAGATCTTGGGGATGCGGATAAAGCAGACGCGCGACGATCAGCACAGTAAGGGCCACCAGCGCGGGCATAAGCAGTATAGCGAACCCCATCCGGTAATCCCCACCGACATAGAGCACGGCTGCCACAACGAGCGGCCCTAGCACGGCCCCAATCTGATCGAGGGCTTCGTGCAGGCCAAACCCCCAGCCCCGCCCCATGCGGCTCGTAGCATGGGAGAGCATGGCATCGCGCGCTGGGGTACGAAGCGCCTTGCCCACCCGCTCGAGAACGATCAACGCAGCGGCTATCTCCCACCGTCCGGCAAGGGCCAGCAGCGGCACAGCCAGGAGATTGACGCTGTACCCCAAAATAGTAAGCGCCCACGGCTGCCCAGTGCGGTCGCTGAGATAGCCCGACACGAGGCGCAAGGCGTAACTGATCAATTCCCCCAACCCGGTCACAATCCCCACAGCCGTGGCGCTCGCCCCCAGCAGCCCAAGGTAGGGGCCGACGACACTCCGGGCTCCCTCGTAAGTCAAATCGGCGAACAGACTGACGACGCCGAGAAGCACCACGAATCTAAGAGCAGAGCCCGCCTCAGCGCGATGCGCCCTCACGTTCTGTCTCTCCTGCCACGAATATTTCATTGTACAGATCTATCCCATAGCTCGTCCCCACGGGCTCGCCCTCCTTGACCTTGAAGGTCCGAGTGCCGTCCGCAAGCCTCTCGGCCCGTAGGAACAGAACGTTCTGTGCTTGTTGCTCTTGGACACGGCGGGCAAACTCGTACATGTGCGTGACGTAGAAAATCTTTACACCAGATTCCAGCAGGGCGCTCACGACTTCTCTTGCGAGCTCAGCACCTTCGCGCTCGTTGGTGCTGGCAAAGGACTCGTTGAGCAAGACGAGCCCATTGGGTCTGATAAGATCAATCATGGCGCTCATGCGCTTCAGCTCCTCCTCGAACTTGCCGCTCCTCAGCGCCCTGTCTTCTTCGCGCTTGAAGTGCGTAAAGACCCCTGAGCACACGGTGGCTGAGAACGATTCCGCGGGGACGAACATGCCGGCGTGCATCATCAACTGCGCCAGACCAACGCTGCGCAAGAACGTGGTCTTCCCTCCTTGGTTAGGGCCGATAATGATGACGAGATCTTTCCCATCGGCAGCGACATCGTTGCCCACGACCGTGCGTTTCATCGTCAGCGCCAGCGAGATGTCATATAAGCCTGTGCAGGAGAATCGGCGCTCCTCGGCTGGCGCGACTTGGGGAAACGCAATGGGCTCATTTAGCTGCTTAAGCTGCTCGTATAAGTTCAAGCAACCTATATAGAACGCCAGTTCCCAGCGCAGCACTTTGAAAAAGCTCTCAATGTGCTCGGCCGCCTGAGCGGTCGAGTTGGCCGCCCGTGCCAAGCCTCGATCCCGCAGTTCCCCTAACACCCGCGCCCCGTGGTCATCGCGGGGGTGGAGGGAGAAAGAATAGATCGGCGATTTTGCAGCAAAGATGCGCTTGATCCAGCTCCGTTTGGGATCGCGGGGCTTGCAGAGAGTGTAATGGGCACCCTCATTGCCATTGCCTAACTGTGCGCTCAGCAAGACGCCCTTGGGGAAGCGCAGCGCCTGGATATGCTTGGCCACCGTAGCCAGATAGGCATCGTCCAGCTCCTGCTCGATCATAGAAAAAAACCGGCGGAAGCCCTGCGAGGCAAAAGCTCCAGCGTGCTCGTCGGCTATCTGCCGCAGCTTTTGTAATAAATCTAAGGAGACCTCCAGCATCCGCTGGGCACCGCTCACGATGGAGCTTGGTGCAGCATGGCGAGGGGAGATCCACAGCCACTCCTTGCGCTTCCTCTCCAGAAATTCTATGGGAATGCTATAGATCTGCCGGACAATATCAGGGTGTTTCAGACAGTCCTTCAGGATCTCCTGACGATACAGAATGACGTCCATCTCGTCTGAGCCGGATAAGACCACCCGGCGGGCTACCTCCAGCAAGAACTGATCGCCCTGTGCCATGGCCGCAAACAGTATGTCCAGCGCCAGGTCCTGCGAAAGATCTGTGGCGTTGGGTGGCAATTCCCTGGAAAAATCGAAATCTCGGTCAGGATACAGAAGAAAAACTTTCATCGCAGGATCCGCTCCTTGATCTGCTCGTACGTCAGACGATGTTTTTGCGCCAGCGAGCGCGCATACGCGAGGCCATCCGCAGGTTTCCTCACGATCTTAAAAGTGCGCACGGTCGGATCTATGGGGTCCACGGTTGCCACCATGCTGACCGTCTTTTCGCTGAACGAGGCCAGCTCATCGAGAAACGTCACCCATACGCCGAGGGCATCGAGCTCGATCAGCCGGGCCATGATCTCCCGGCTCAAGAAAACCGCGTCTTGTAGAGTCGTCGAAGTGAAGATCTCGTTCAGGATGAACAGGCTGTCAGACGTGGCGCGGGAGAGCATCTCGTGAATGCGAACTAGGTCGTCCTCCAGTTTACCGCGCAGGTTGCGGATATCTTCTATGCGCTCGAAGTGGGTGAAGATTCTATCACACAGAAATATATGTGCCTCCCGGCCGGGGACCGGGCAGCCTAAGCTGGCCAGATAGTGGATCTGCCCGACCATGCGGGCAAAGGTCGTCTTGCCCCCTTGATTGGGACCGGTGACCACGATGAGGCGCTCTGGGCCATCGAGGGCGAAATCATTGAGCACAATAGGCTTTGCCTCGTCACGCGTTACGTATGCCAAGGTTAAATCGAAGCCATCGCGCACGAACTCGGCTTTGTCCGTCGTGCTCACCTGGGGGTAGCAGAAGGGCAATCCCTTGCACTTGAACTCCGCGATGAAGTCCAGATAAGCCACATAAAACTGAATCTCTCGGTCAAACGCTTGGATGGTCTCATCGAGAAAATGGGCGTGATGGGCACAGAAGTGTTCTAACGCAGCGAACGGTTCGGGATAGAGCCGAGCCACGAACTCCAGAATCTGCGCCTCAATGTGGCTCATCCCCGACCGTTCTGGCAGTTTTACAAGATAGCTCTCGACCTCCCCTTGCTGGAACTTTTCAAAAATTCTCTCTATCTCGATGCTGTAGTCCGCCTCCCCCTCGTAGCGTTTGACCTTGAACTTGCCGCTCTCGATGATCACGCAATACTTCAGCTCACTGAGGGCGCGCTTGACCTGGTGGGCTTCTGCGACGAAAGACTGAAACGCCGGCGCCTGGGCGTAGCGCTGCACCCACTCGCGGAAGGCCAGAAGGCCGCGCGATTTCAGCGGCACAGCGGTAAGATCGCGAGCCAGAGCCGTTACGGCATCTCCATAGACCAGGGCTGCTTCCAGGATCCATCCCTTCTTGTGGTAGTCGTAGTCCAGCTTCTCTGCCAGGGCCAGATAGCGGCGCACGGTGCGCATCTTTTCGGCAAACGCTTTGATACACGCCATCACGGCCTCATCTTCGAGATCCCGCATGACCTCCTGGCGGAAAAGTATTGTCCCAAGATCCGTCTGAGGC
>DAIPXV010000028.1:0-18472 GCA_036783095.1 Candidatus Bipolaricaulota bacterium | reverse complement strand
GATTCTCTCATCATCCACAACTTGCTCAATCTCTCCGAGCTCGCCGCACCCAAGACCCTCGAGCGCATCTTCCTCATGGTGCACGAGATGTTCGCCGATGCCGTACGCGCGGCCGCCGCGCATGACGCGGAACTCGCCCACGACATCATGGCCCGCGATGAGGACGTCGATCGCCTCTACCTCATGCTCCATCGGCAGTTTCGCATCGCGTTGCGCAATCTCTTGGCAGAAGAGGCGCTGGGCATCAGCCGCGTCAAGCTCTTCGATATCCACACGGTGGCGCGGCAGCTGGAGCGCATTGCGGATCACGCGGTGAAGATCGCTCACGTGACCACGCTGATCAAGGCCGCGCCCCCTCCGAAGGTCGCTGAGGCCCTGCGCAAGGGGGGCGAGACCGTCGCCAGCTTACTCCAAGAGTCTGTCGATGCATTTCGCTCGCCTGATCCCGACTTGGCTAGCCAAGTGATCGACAAGGCCTCAGGAGTGGAAGAGCGCCTGATGAAAGCCGCCAAGCTCCTCTGGGACCTCGCCCCTCAGGAAGCTCAGCTCATCGGGATCGCCCTCGATAGCATCGGGCGCGCGAAAGATTACTCTGTGAATATCGCTGAGACCGCTCTCAACACCGCCGCCCCTCTGCCCTAACCCTTTCATATGCGAGCGAACGCTATGGTAGCAGAGGGCTTACGATCTTTCAGGTGCCCAGGGCGAAGCGATGGGGCTCGATCTGCTTGACTTTGCCCATGCTCTCTAAGTCTTCTAGATGAGCATAGACCTCCCCAGCCCCCAGCAGCACATGGTAATCCCTGAGCTTGCCAAAGAGCTTCTGTGCAATCTCAAAAGCCGTGCGTGCCCGCCCATCGCCGAGAATCCTGAGGATGCGTTCGGTGCGCTGACGATGATGCGCAAAGATCTTCGTGATGCGGGGGCGGGGATTAGTCCACGCGCGCCCATGCCCTGGGAAGATCGTGAGGCGCTCGCAGTTGGGAAGCGCAAGGATCCTCTGCAATGAGCTGAGGAACTTTCCCAGATGGCCTCCCGTCGTGACATCGGTGCCTCCCACATTGGACGTGTACGCGGGCAGGAGATGGTCCCCACTGAAGAGCTGATTCTCGAGAAGAAAACAGACTGAACCTTGGGTGTGGCCAGGGGTATGCAAGACGCGAAATTCTAGATTGCCGAAGCGCAATATCTGGCCGTCGTCCAGCTTATGCGCTGTGGGGACGGAGCGAGCCAGTCCCGCAAAGCGCGCGCGAAGGCTCGCCACCTGGGCGATAATCTCCTCAGGGATACCCCAGCGCTGCATGGCCTCCGTGTAGAGCGCAGAGACGATCTCGCGGCGCTCCTCAAAGAACGCGACGTCGGCCCAGTCGTCGCGATGCACGTAGACGGCTGCTCCAGAGTCTTCACTAAGAGCACGGGCCAGCCCGCAGTGATCTATATGCTTATGCGTCAGCAAGATGACAGAAATATCCTTCAGGGTGCATCCGCGCTGCGCGAGCTCGGTACGTAATAATTCCAGGGACTCTGGGGTGCCGATCCCGGTGTCAATGAGCACCGCGGGGCTCTGAGGGCTTCGGATGAGCCAAGCGTTGGTCGAGCCTTCAAAGAACGGATTAGGAACGGCAATCTGAGAGATCGCAAGATCCATAGTATACGTATCTTAGCTGAGGGTCGGGAGGCGCGCAAGCTCTTGACGAAGAGATCCTTATGGCGTACGATAGCACCCTATGCACGCGAGAGTGATCTTCTTCGATATGGACGGGACGCTCGTCTGGGTGCCCGGTGGCGGCCAAGCCGATTGGATCTCTGAGAAGCTCAAAGACTTGGGGATAGAGCTTGATGGGGAGCATCTGGAGCAAGCGTATCAGCGGGCGCAGGAGCGCTGGCAGCGAGAAGTACGCCCGCGCCTGGGCTTCAGCACCGAGTCGTTCATCGCATGGAATCTCTTGATCTTGCGCGAGCTGGGGCTCAACGGCGATCTTAGGCCACTTGCCGAAGAGATTCAGCGCTACTGGGAAGCCCCGGGTGATCAAGTTTTTGCTGAAGTTCCCGAAGAGCTTGAGCGGCTGCGCCGACGAGGGATCGCGCTGGGGATTGTGTCGCATCGTCCGATCGTGGGGATTGAGCGCTCGCTGGCCAAGCACGGGCTGACAGAATTCTTTCGCTGGCGGGCCAGCCCCGATTCCACCGGGATCGCGCATGGGAAGCTCGATCGGGCTTTTTGGGATTCTTTGCTGAAGCAAGCGGGTGTGGCTCCTCAGGAGGCCTTACACGTCGGGGACGACTTTGAGACGGACGTGCGTGGGGCACGGCGCGCGGGGCTTCATGCCGTGTGGATCGAGCGGCCCACTCTCAAAGGTCGCTTCTTTCCGGGGCGGTTGGGGATCGGGGTTCCTGAGGGCGTGCCCCCTGAAGAGCGCCCTTGCGCGCGAGTAGCAGACTTGCGCGAGCTTGCTGAGCTGCTCGAATGACGCCTCTTCCAAGTCCTCCCACAGCTGGGAGACGACCTCATCGGGCAGTTGATCTATGAGCTGTTTGGCGCGCAGCAGAAACAACAGGAGCGTCCCTTGACAAAAGCGGACTAATATAGTAGGATTTTTGTGAGAACTCTCTCAGAGAGGAGCTGAGCGATGGCCAGCACGTTAGAGATCAGGGATCTGCACGTGAGCGTGGAAGGCAAAGAGATCCTCAAAGGACTGACGCTCACCGTCAAGACCGGGGAGATCCATTCGATCATGGGGCCCAACGGCTCCGGCAAGAGCACGTTGGCGTTGGCGCTCATGGGCCACCCCAAGTACGAGGTGACCAAGGGGGAAATTTTCTTTAAGGGACAGAATATCGTCGAGCTGGAGCCCGACGAGCGGGCGCGCTTGGGACTATTCTTGGCGTTCCAGTACCCCTTGGAGATTCAGGGGGTGCCCCTGGGGCGCTTCCTGTGGGCAGCTAAGAAAGCCCTCCTTGGGCAATCCCAAGACGGCCAGACCGACAAGAAGGCCGACGCCAAGGCGCTCTCACAGTTTCGCAAGGAACTCCAAGAGAAGATGAAGCTCTTGAAGATGGACGAGTCGTTCGCGCAACGCTATCTCAATGTGGGCTTCTCCGGGGGTGAGAAGAAGCGCGCGGAGATCGTCCAGATGCACATTCTCAAGCCGGAGATCGCTATTTTAGATGAGACTGATTCAGGGTTAGATATTGACTCCGTGAAGATCGTCGCCGAAGCCGTCAATCAATTGCGCGGGCCGGACTTTGGCGCGTTGGTGATCACGCACTATCAGAGAATTCTCAATTTCTTAAAGCCCGACTACGTGCACGTCATGATAGACGGGCGCATTGTGCGCAGCGGCGATGAGGGCTTAGTGCATGAGCTTGAAGCCAAGGGCTACGATTGGCTCATCAACGAAGTGAAAGCCGAGGTGAACTAGATGACCAAAAAGATCGAAGAAGTGCGCCATCTCGGAGAAAAGAAGCGTCCGATAGAGAAGGAGCAAGCGATCTACGACCGAGACTATTCGCGCTACGCCTTCAGCTATCCCACCGACAAATATAAATATGTGCTCAAGCCGGGGCTCTCCCGCGAGGTGATCGAGGAGATCTCGGCGATCAAAAACGAGCCCTCATGGATGCGCGAGTTCCGCTTGAGGGCATACGAGATCTTCCTGAAGAAGCCCATGCCCACGTGGGGGGGCGATCTCTCTCACATCAACTTCGATACAATCACGTACTACGCGACGCCGACTGATAAGGGCGCGCGCAGCTGGGAGGACGTTCCTGAGGAAGTGAAGAAGACATTCGATCGTTTGGGCATCCCCGAGGCTGAGCGGAAGTTCTTGGCGGGGGTCGGCGCGCAGTATGATTCTGAGGTCGTCTACCACTCGATTCGGGAGGATTTAGCGAAGAAGGGCGTGATCTTCCTCTCGATGGATGATGGCTTACGAGAGTACCCGGACTTAGTGAAAGAATACTTTGGCACGGTGATCCCCCCGACGGACAACAAATTCGCCGCGCTCAATTCTGCCGTCTGGTCGGGAGGTTCGTTCATCTATGTTCCCAAGGGCGTGCACGTGGAGATCCCTCTGCAGGCGTATTTCAGAATCAACGCGCCGCAGATGGGGCAGTTCGAACGCACGCTCATTATTGCTGACGAGGGCGCACGGGTGCATTATATCGAGGGGTGCCTCCCTGGAGGCGAACAAGTGAGCGTCGGCGACCGCTGGGTGAATATCGAAAGCTTGAAACCCGGTGATTACGTGATCGCTGACAACGGCGAAAAGGCCCACGTGCGTGCCACGATGGTGCGCCGCTATCGCGGAGAGATGCTCACTATTAAGCCGATCTCACCGTATAATGCGTTCCGACTCACCCCAGAGCATCCTGTGCTGGCCGTGCGCCGCTCCCGCGTCCTCCAGAGACGTAAGCCCCGCAACGGCTGGCTCCCCGAAGTAGACACCGACAAGCTCTTCACAGCTCAACCAGAGTATGTGCCAGCGGGCGAACTGACCGTAGGAGACTTCTTGGTCTTCCCCAAGGTGCAAGCCCAGAACTATAACCCAAGATATTCCCCAGAGCTGCTCAAACTTTTGGGATATTATCTCGCTGAGGGTTCAGCGTTCGTACACAAGACCCTCAACGTGCCGGTGGTCAGCTTCTCATTTGGCGCACACGAGAAGAAAGTCATCACCGAAGTCTGTGATCTGATCACAAAGATCACGGGCAAGAACGCGTACGTGACCGAGCTCAAAGGGAGACATGCCGTCAATGTGACGGTCTATTCCAAAGATCTCTTTGATGTATGCACGAGCTCCTGTGGGACAGGGGCATCGAGCAAACGCCTGAGCGACGAGCTGATGGCCTTGCCCCCAGAGCAGATTGAGCCTCTGCTGACTGCGTATTTTGTGGGGGATGGCAACGTTTGTGACAAGGGCAACAGGGTGATGTACCGCGTGGCTACAGCTTCAGAGACGCTCGCGCAACAGATCCAAGAGCTTTTGGCCCGCAAGGGCATCTATGCGAGCATTCACGTGCGCCCCGGCGGCGACGACAGGATCAACGGCAGAAAGATTCATAGAAAAGACCAATATATCATCGTGTACACGGCCGACAAACGGTGGAGCGAGATCCGCCAGACAGACAGATATTTCTTAGTACCCATCAAAGAGATCGAGCGCGCGCCCTATGACGGCTTCGTCTTCAATCTCGACGTTGAGGGGCCAAGCTCGTACCTGGTGCGCGGCTTTGCGGTGCATAACTGCACCGCGCCCATCTATTCCAAAGAATCGCTGCACGCAGCTGTCGTGGAACTCATTGCTAAACGTGGGGCACACCTGCGATATACAACGCTTCAGAATTGGTCCAACGACGTCTATAATCTTGTCACCAAGCGCGCCGTCGCGTATGAAGACGCCACGGTCGAATGGGTGGACGCGAATATTGGGTGTCTGACAGCAGATACGAAAGTCTTTCTCAATCCGCGCGGGGCGGTCAATATCTCTGAAGTCAAGCCCAACGATTGGATCTACGCCCTCGATCTCAACACGCTGGAGATCGTCAAGCGCCCAGTCAAGGGCATTGTCTGCACGGGGGTCAAGCCCGTCTTCAAGCTCGTTACAGAAAACTATCGAGAGATCAAGGCCACAGCGAACCATCCGTTCTTAGCCTTGCAACGCTCAGAGAAGCATTGGCACCTGATGTGGAAGCCCCTAGAGCAGCTCCAAGTCGGCGATTACATCGCGCTGAGCCAAGGGATGCCTGATGAGGGCAAGCCCTATCGAATAGATTACCAGTCCCAGTTGAAGCGTATCAAGGTCAAGCCGCATCTCCCGCGCGAGACCACGGAAGAGCTAATGTGGCTCTTGGGGCTCTATCTGGGAGATGGGTTCATCGAGCGTGGGCCAAACGGCGTCCCTAGAAGAGTATACTTTGCCGTGCCAGAGGGCGATCCTGCTCGCTCTAAGCTCATTACCTTGCTGCGTCAGCTCTTCGCGGTAGCTTGGAAGCCCAAAGGGATCAGCGTGACGGTCAATTCAGCAATCCTTGCGGATTTCTTGGTCTCCGTGGGTTTTTCAGGAACAACCAAAGAGAAGCGCATCCCACGGTGGGTCTTTGGGCTGCCGGTGCGCCAGAAGCTCGCGTTCATCGAGGGCTACCTCGATGCCGATGGCCATATCCGTCAGCACCAAGGAAAAGACGGCCAGCTCTACGGGCAGCTGACGTTTGCCAGCTGCAATCGCGAACTCTTAGAAGATCTCAAACTCCTGATGATCTCCTGTGGACTTACCCCCCTCAAGATTTCGATTTACTCACGAGAACGAGTGCTCTTAGGGCAGTACCAGGGCACGTACACGACGTACTACCTCAATCTGCCCTTACACGATCTAGAGATAATTCGGACTAAAGTGGCGCCGCGTCCTTCCGTCGAGTTTGTTAAGGTGCTCGCTATCGAACCCTTAGGGGAAGAGCCGGTCTACGACATTGAAGTCGAGGGCGCCCATAACTTCATTGCCAACGGGTTGGTTGTGCATAACTCTCGTCTCACCATGAAGTATCCGTCGGTTTATATGCTGGGTAAGGGCGCGCGCGCAGATATTCTCTCCGTGGCGTTTGCCGGCAAGGGCCAACACCAAGATACCGGGGGGAAGGCCATTCATGCTGCCCCATACACGACGTCAACTATTGTGTCGAAGTCCGTCAGCAAGGATGGCGGACGCGCCAGCTATCGCGGCCAATTGGTCGTTGCCAAGGGCGCCCATCACGCCAAGTCCAACGTCCGCTGCGATGCTCTCATCCTCGATGAATACTCGCGCTCCGATACGTACCCGTATATCGAGATTGACGAAGACCAGGTGACCATCGGCCATGAGGCGACCGTGGGGAAGGTCGGGGATGATCAGATCTTCTATCTGATGAGCCGCGGGCTCTCCGAATCCGAAGCCCTCTCGATGATCGTGCTGGGCTTCATGGAGCCGTTCACGAAGACTCTCCCCATGGAGTACGCTATTGAATTCAATAGATTGATTCAATTGGAGATGGAAGGTTCAGTGGGGTGAAGATGGCGCGGATCGCCAAGAGCATCACAGAATTAGTCGGCAACACGCCATTGGTGAGGCTCAACCGAGTGACGCAAGGCGTTCATGCTGAGATAGTGGCCAAGTTGGAGTCGTTTAATCCGTTGAATAGCGTCAAGGATCGTATCGGGGTCAGCATGATCGAGGATGGAGAACGAAGAGGGCTGATCACCAAAGATACGGTCATTATTGAGCCGACCAGTGGCAATACGGGCATCGCGTTAGCTTTCGTATGTGCCGCGAAGGGATATCGGTTAATTCTCACTATGCCAGATACTATGAGTATGGAGCGTCGCAAGCTCTTGAGAATGTTTGGGGCGGAGTTGGTTCTGACCCCAGGGGCGGAAGGGATGGCAGGGGCAGTGAGGAAAGCCGAGGAATTGATGAAAGCCTTCCCCAAGGCGTTTATGCCCCAGCAGTTCAAGAATCCAGCCAACCCCAAGATTCATCGTGAGACCACAGCAGAAGAGATCTGGCGGGACACCGATGGGAAAGTAGATATATTAGTAGCTGGGGTTGGAACTGGAGGGACGATCACTGGAGTAGCTGAGGTCATCAAGCCGAGGAAGCCGAGTTTTCGCACGGTTGCGGTGGAGCCAAAAGATTCCCCGGTGCTCTCTGGGGGCAAGCCTGGCCCCCATAAGATTCAAGGGATTGGGCCAGGTTTCGTGCCGGAAGTGTTGAGGACGGATCTCATTGACGAGGTCATCCAAGTGACTAACGAAGATGCAGGAGCGATGGCAAGGAGGCTCGCACGAGAAGAAGGGATATTGGTCGGGATATCGTCGGGAGCAGCAGCTTGGGCAGCTCTAGAAGTCGGCAAAAGACCCGAGAATAAGGGCAAATTGATCGTCGTCGTCTTGCCCGATTCCGGCGAACGGTATGTGAGCACATGGCTCTTCCCAGAAGGATGATGAGAATATTTAGAACTCTCAAGGAAGATATTCAGACGGTGTTTGCAAAGGATCCGGCTGCCCGGAGCTTAGTAGAAGTGCTCTTCTGCTATCCGGGGCTGCACGCGATTTGGCTGCACCGGATAGCCCATTTCTTGTGGCAGCATCGGCTGTTTTTCCTGGGCAGGCTGCTCTCGCATATCAACAGGGCCTTGACAGGGATCGAGATTCATCCTGGGGCGAAGATCGGGCGGCGGTTCTTCATTGATCACGGCATGGGGGTTGTCATTGGGGAGACAGCCGAGATCGGCGATGACGTTCTGATGTATCAAGGGGTCGTCTTGGGCGGGACAACCCTAGAGAAGAAGAAACGCCACCCCACGATCGAGGACAACGTGGTGATCGGCGCAGGAGCGATCTTGCTTGGCCCGATTACCGTAGGTCGGGGAGCCTTGGTCGGCGCCGGTTCTGTAGTGATCAAGTCTGTTCCTCCCGGGGCCACTGTGGTGGGCGTCCCCGGTAGGGTCATCACAGAAGAGAAGCGCC
This sequence comes from Candidatus Bipolaricaulota bacterium, assembly GCA_036783095.1. Taxonomy (GTDB): domain Bacteria; phylum Bipolaricaulota; class Bipolaricaulia; order RBG-16-55-9; family DRXL01; genus JANXCC01. Next base: position 9,972 of record DAIPXV010000028.1, on the reverse strand, counting down.
CAGCTCCAACTTCAACCCTGGAGCATGGCAAGCTCCCTGACCCAATAGCTGAAGCGATCAGAGCGATCTTGGTCCGACAAGAGATCTTAGAGAGTAGGCTACGATCTGTGGAGCAGTCTCTCACTTCCGTCGCCTCTAATGGCCAAAAGGACGCAGAAACTGTGGAACTCTTCGAAAGCGGGAAAGGAATTTAGCAATGATGAGATTGACAATGCCGAGCGTTGTTGGTAAAATAACACTGACCCCTCTCCCCTCCTTAAATGCCCAACCCCCCTCCTCCGCCCTGGAGAGGGGGGTCTTTTAAAGCTATGAGAACACTACAATCTCTTTCGCCGGAAGATATCGTGGAGCAAGTGGGACAGCGCCGTGAGCCCTCGTGGCTCGCGCAGAAGCGTCTAGAAGCATTGGAGTCTTTTCAGAAGCTCCCTCTGCCTGAGTCGCGCTATACGAAGATCCGCGGGCTTGAGCTGAGTGAGTTCTCTCTGGTATCCCAAAGCCCCAGCGGGGCCAAGGCCAGCGATTTTGCCAGCACGCGCGAAGCTGTCCACATTCAAATTGACGGGGAAATTCTCGTGACCCAGGTCCCTGAGCCCGTGCGCGCCAAGGGGATTCTCTTTTGCGATCTGGCGACGGCCGTGCGTGAGCACCCCGATCTCGTGCAGCAGTATCTCTTTCGAGCAGTCTCGCCTCATGAGGACAAGATGGCTGCCCTCGTTGGGGCGCTCGCGCACAACGGGATCTTCATCTATATTCCCAAAGAGACTGTGCTCGAAGAGCCATTGAGATTGGTGTATTTGCTCGATGAGCCTCGTGTAGCAGCTTTGGCCCATCAGATTGTTGTGGTGGAGCCGCACAGCCGCGTGACGCTCATTGAAGAGTCGTATGCAAAGCACCCCCAAGCCGTCGGCTCTCATCTGCACGCGGCGATCTCGGAGGTCTACGTGGGCGATGGGGCGCAGCTACAATTTGGGGCTTTACAGAATTGGAACGAAGGGACGTTCAGTTTTGTGCGGCGCCGCGCCCAGGTGGGGCGTGACGCCAAGCTCCAGTGGACAATGGGGTGGTTGGGCGGACGCTTGACCATGAGCGCAGTAGAGAGTAGACTAGTAGGCCCTGGTGCGGAGATGGAAGATATCCAGGTGCTCTTTGGCTGTCACGCGCAGCATTTTGATCTGACGAGTGCTCTACGAAATATGGCGCCGCACGTCAAGGGCGAAATCCATATGAAGGGCGTCATGAAAGACCAAGCCCGCGCGGTGATGTACGGATTTATCAGAGTAGAGCGCGAGGCACAGCAGTCGAATTCGTATCAGCTCGCTCAAGGGCTGCTGCTCAACGACGGGGCGCACTGCGACGCGATCCCTGGCTTAGAGATCGAAGCCAACGACGTGCGCGCGACCCATGGGGCCTCTATCGGGCCCATTGATGAAGAGCAGATCTTCTATCTACAGAGCCGTGGCTTCGATCGGGAGCAAGCCAAGCGCACCATCGTCGAGGGGTTCTTGACGCCAACGCTCGAACAAATCCCTATCGCTGGGGTACGCGAGCGCTTCCACGCCTTCGTCGAGCAAAAATGGGATGAGAAGTCATGGTCGTCTCGGCAGACCTAGATTTTATCATCGAGCACTATAAGAATCCCCAGAACTTTGGACATCTCGAGAATCCCGACATCGTTCATGAAGAGGGCAATCCCAGCTGTGGAGATCAGATCCGCATCGAGCTAAAGATTGAAAATAATAGAATTGCAGATGTGCGCTTCAGCGGCAAGGGCTGCGCGATCTCCCAAGCAGCTGCGTCTCTTCTCACTGAGGAGATCAAGGGCAAGACGCTCGACGAAGTGAAGCAATTCGACAAGCAGAAGATGCTCGATCTTCTGGGAATTGAGCTGAGCGCCATGCGGCTCAAGTGTGCGCTCTTAGCTCTGAAAGTAGTTAAGGCTGGGATCTACGGGATCAAGGGATGGCCAGGAGAAGAAGATGAACAAGAGGATCAAGATCGCGACCGTTCATGAGCTTGCCCCTGGTCAGTACAAGAGCTGTGAAGTCGAGGGAGAGCGCATCGCGCTCTTCAATATTGACGGGAAGTTTTATGCGCTCCAAGATGTGTGTACTCACGACGGGGGTATCTTGACAGGGGGGACCCTCAAGGGGTACATTATCGAGTGCCCTCGGCATGGGGCGCAGTTTGACGTGCGCACAGGGGCGGTCGTGCGTCTGCCGGCCTACGTCGGCGTGGAGACCTATCCCGTGTCTGTTGAGGGCGAGGATATATTCGTCTCTCTGGAGTGAGAAGGTGACACCATGTCAGCTCAGCCCGATGCGTGTAAAGCCCTCGATCCTAAGAGCATCAAGCGTGACTTTCCCATCTTTGCCCGCACTGTGCACGGCAAGCCCCTCATCTATCTCGACAACGCTGCGACAAGCCAACGCCCTCAAGCCGTCATCGAGGCGATCACTGAGTACTATCAGCGCTACAATGCCAACGTCCACCGTGCGGTGCACACGCTCTCCCATGAAGCGTCGGTCGCCTACGAAGACGCTCATAAGAAAGCCGCGAAGTTCGTCAATGCGCGCTCGTGGCGCGAGATCGTCTTCACCCGCAACGCCACCGAAGCCCTCAACTTAGTGGCGTACGCGTGGGGATTGCACAATCTCCAGCCGGGCGACGAAGTTCTCGTGACGATCATGGAGCATCACTCGAACTTGGTGCCCTGGCAAATGCTCAGAGAACTCAAGAAGATCGAGCTAAAGTTTTTGGACGTGACCGACCAGGGGCGCCTCAAGCTCGATGACCTCCCCAAGCTCGTAACACCGCGCACCAAGCTCGTGGGGATGATCTACGCGAGCAACGTCTTGGGGACGATCAATCCCATTAGGGAGATCATCGAAGCTGCCAAGAGAGTGGGAGCTGTCACCGTCGTTGATGCTGCCCAAGCTGCGCCGCACATCCCTATAGATGTCCAAGCGCTAGGATGCGACTTTCTCGCCGTCTCCGGGCATAAGATGCTCGGCCCCACGGGGATCGGCTTCCTCTACGGGCGCCGAGAGCTTTTAGAATCTATGCGTCCGTTTTTGCATGGCGGCGACATGATCTCGACGGTGACGACGGAGAGCGTGACGTTCAACGAGCTGCCGTGGAAGTTCGAGGCGGGCACGCCCAATATCGCTGGGGGGATTGGGCTTGGAGCAGCGATTGACTATCTCTCAGCCTTGGGTTTAGAGAACGTCTATGCCCATGAGCAGAAGATCTTAGAGTATGCGCTCGAGAAACTCTCTCAGATTGACGGTTTAGAGATCTACGGGCCCAAAGAGACCCAAGATCGTCTTGCGGTGATCTCATTCAACTTGAAGGGCGTGCATCCCCATGATGTTGCAGGGATCTTGGACGAGGCGGGGATCGCGGTGCGCAGCGGGCATCATTGCGCGCAGCCGTTGATGAGAAGACTGGGGATGGAGAACACGGCGCGTGCGAGCTTTTACATCTATAACTCTGAAGATGACGTGGACGCGCTCGTGGATGCGCTCAAGACGGTGCGCAAGCTCTTCAAATAAGTGGTGTGGGACACTTTGAAATCATTGGAGAGATTGATAAAATCGAGACGATTGCTGTAGGAAAGTCCATTCGAGATCTTCAGCGTCTGCGCAAGCAGTATGGTTCAGGGCGTTGGAGAAAGATGAAAGGGGTTGCTCTCGTGCGCCTTCGCAACGGACGAATCAGAAAAGCTGAGATCCATTGGTATGAAGCTCACGGGATAGGCAAGAAGAAGTTCAAAATCAAGCGATTTCTCGATTGATATGCGCAAATCAATGGACCGTTTGATACAGTTCGCCCTCTGTATAACAGATGAAGAACCTGATTTAGAGCTTGGTAAGCTTTACCCTATCTTGCCTGATGAGCAAGCCGCCCAGGAGAACTATTTACGCGTCATTGACGAGTCTGGCGAGGATTATCTCTATCCTTCTGAGTACTTTGTCTTTCTGCAGCTTCCCAAGGGGGCAGAAGATGCTCTGCGCGCTCGCTTAAAAGCGGTGCGCAAGCTCTTCGCTTAGCCGAAGAACTCGCGGCACTCCCGCACAAAACCTACCGTCAGCTTGACCGTGTTCTCGAAGTCGTCTAGCCTCAAGAGACTGAACTGCGAATGGATATAGCGGCAAGGCACGGAGAGCACGCCAGCCATAATTCCCCCGCGCGCCGTGTGAATCGCCCCAGCGTCGGTGCCCCCATAGACGGGGAGCTTATATTGATACGCGATCTTGAGCTTCTCGGCAATCTTTTCTAGAGCTTCGACGACCCGACGGCTGACCACAAGAGAGGTATCAGCGATGGTGATCGCTGGGCCCTTGCCCAAGGCTGTGGGCTGGCGTGCGGGAGCGACGCCGGGGACGTCTGCCCCGATTGTCCCTTCGAGAGCGAGCGCCACGTTGGGATTGATGCTGTAAGCAGCCGCGCGTGCGCCGCGCAGCCCCGTCTCCTCCCCAATAGCAAAATTCCCTACGAGCGTCAGATCGAGATTCCCCTTCTGAAGCTCTTGCAGCGTGCGGATAAGAACAGCGCAGCCGGCCCGGTCGTCAAACGCTTTTCCCCCGACAAGATTCTCGCTCAGCCGCTCAAACGGATAATACGGCACGGCAGGGTCGCCCACGCGAATCCCCATCTTCTGGACTTCTTCTGCTGACGAAGCCCCAACATCTATGAAGAGATCCTCAAGCTTGAAGGGCTTATCGCGATCCTCAGGCTTGAGCACATGAGGCGGAACACTCCCAATGACCCCCGTGATGAGCTTCCCCTGGCGCGTGCGGATCTTAACGACTTGGGCTGGGAGAATTCTTACATCCCAGCCGCCAAGGGTCGCAAAGCGCAGAAACCCCTTCTCTTCGATATAGCTAATAATTAAGCCGACCTCGTCCATGTGCGCGTCGAGCATGAGCGTGAAGTCTGACTTGCCCTTGCGCGTGACGATGAGATTCCCCAGGGGATCGACGCGCACCTCATCAACGAGAGGCCGAACAAATTGAACGATCACGTCGCGGACATCGTCCTCAAAGCCGGAGACGCCAAAGGCCGTGGAGAGCTGCTCCAGTAGCTGAATGCTGCGAGAAGAGTTTTTAGCCATAGTGGGGATTATAACCGATACCAGCAGGGAGACTCAAATCTTTCTTAGCACGATCGCCGAATTGTGCCCGCCAAACCCAAACGAATTGGAGAGCGCGATCTCAACTTTTGCTGGGCGAGCTTTGTTCGGAACGTAATCTAAGTCACATTCGGGGTCGGGGGTGTCTAAATTGATCGTGGGCGGAAGAATCCCGCGATGGAGAGCCATCAGTGTGGCAATGGCTTCGACAGCCCCAGCTGCCCCTAAGAGATGCCCAATCTGAGATTTCGTCGAACTGACGGCCAACTTATACGCATGCGCGCCGAAGAGCCTCTTGATCGCGCGCGTCTCGCTGACGTCCCCCAAGGGGGTCGCCGTCCCATGCGCGTTGATATAGTCGACTTCGTCAGGGCGGACGCCGGCGCGCTCCAGCGCCATGAGCATTGCTTTTCGGGCACCCTCCCCCTGCTCGTCCGGCGCGGTGATGTGTCCGGCATCGGCACTCATTCCGATGCTCGCCAGCTCCGCGTAGATATTCGCCCCGCGGGCGCGCGCGTGCTCTAAGCTCTCTAAGATTAGAATTCCTGCGCCCTCGCCTACGACAAAGCCGTCGCGGTCTCTGTCAAAGGGGCGCGAGGCCCGCTCGGGCGTGTCATTTCTGCGCGAAAGCGCCCCCATCTGATCGAACCCCGCAAAGGTCAACGGCAACGACACAGCTTCTGCCCCTCCAGCAATCATCACGTCTGCGTAGCCATAGCGAATCATATCCGCGGCTAATCCTAGGGCGTGATTGGAGCTGGCGCACGCGGAGACGATCCCATAGTTTGGCCCACGGAGCTCCCACTCGATCGAGATCTCCCCGGCCACGGCGTTGGGCATGAATGTGGGAACGAAGAATGGGCTGACCCGGCTGGGCCCACGCCGTAAGAAGATCTCATAATTTTCCGTAAGCGTTTCGACGTTACCAATCCCTGTGCCGATGACAACCCCGATACGATCGCGATCTTCTTGAGAGAGCTCGATTCTGCTGTCTTCGAGGGCAAGCTTTGTGGCAGCAAGCGCAAGCTGCGATGACCGCCCCAAGCGGCGCGCACGCTTCTTGTCCATAAACTGCAACGGGTCGAATTCCCGTATGTACGCGCCTATCTTGACCGGGATATCTGTGAGATCTACGATGTCATCAATGCGAGCCACCCCGCTCTTACCTAAAAGCAACCCCTCCCAAAACGCCTCTTTGCCGATGCCAATGGGGGTAACGGCCCCAACCCCCGTGATCACGACGCGTTTGGGCTCGCTCATAAACTTTAGTTATAATAGCAGATAAGCACTTGGGGAACAAGCTCTCTTGTTCCTCTGGGGACAGTTTGCTAAGATGAACGCTGCTTGCCCTGACTGCGTGAGGAGGAGCTATTGATATGGAGCTACCAAAAGCCTATGACCCCAAAGAGGCTGAGGAGAGATGGTACACCTTCTGGGAAGCGCATCACTATTTTGACGGCAACGTCAATACCAACAAAAAACCCTTTGCTATTGTGATCCCCCCGCCTAACGTCACAGGGGAGCTGCACATCGGCCATGCGCTCAATAATACCCTACAAGATATCGTCATCCGCTACAAGCGCATGGATGGCTATGAAGCGTGCTGGTTCCCAGGAACAGATCATGCGAGCATTGCTGTGCACGTCCTGATTGAGCGGGGGCTGGCTAAGCGCCAACTCGATGATCTCTTACGACAGATCGGCTACCCTGTCCCCTCAGATAAGCGTCCGCTCACCCGCTATGACCTGGGACGGGAGTATTTTATAAAGCTTGGCTGGGCATGGAAGGAGCGCTACGGCTCGCGAATCCGTGAGCAGCTGCGGGCTTTAGGATGCTCATGCGATTGGAGGAGAGAGAGCTTTACGCTCGATGAGGTGCGCTCGCGCGCCGTCACTGAGGTCTTCGTGCGGCTGTATGAAGAGGGCTTTATCTATCGAGGGGATCGTCTGATCAATTGGTGCCCCCGCTGCCGGACGGTGCTCTCCGATCTTGAGGTCGAGCACGAAGAAGTCGAGGGCCAGCTCTATTATATTCGCTATCCCCTGGAAGGAGGAGAGGGCTTCGTCACCGTGGCCACGACGCGCCCCGAAACGATGCTCGGGGACACTGGAGTCGCGGTGCACCCTCAAGATGAGCGCTACCAAGAGCTGATTGGGAAGTTTGTGATCTTACCATTGCTGGGGCGGAGGATCCCCATTATCGCTGACAAAGCTGTTAAAAAGGAGTTTGGCACTGGTGCGGTGAAGGTCACGCCGGGGCACGATCCCACAGACTTTGAGCTGGGGCGACGCCACGGGCTCAAAGTGATCAATATCTTTAAAGCTGATGCGACAACCAACGAGCATGCTGGGCCGTACAGAGATCTCGATCGCTTTGAGGTGCGTCACCGTATCGTGGAGGACTTAAAAGCTCAGGGGCTCCTGGAGCGCCTCGAGCCGCACGTCCACGCTGTGGGCCACTGCCAGCGCTGTAATACCGTCATCGAGCCGTTGATCTCCACCCAATGGTTCGTCCGAATGAAAGAGCTGGCCGAGCCAGCCATCCGCGCCGTCGAATCTGGGGAGATTCAGTTTATTCCAGAGCGGTGGACCAAAGTCTATTTCGACTGGATGAGAAATATTCGCGATTGGCCCATCTCGCGGCAGCTGTGGTGGGGGCATCGCATCCCCGCGTGGCACTGTGCCGACTGCAAGGGGATCACCGTAGCGCGCCAGGCGCCCTCAGCTTGCTCTCAGTGTGGCTCTCGAAATCTCTCCCAGGACGAGGACGTCCTCGACACATGGTTCAGTTCAGCACTCTGGCCCTTCTCCGTGATGGGCTGGCCCAAAGATTCCCCAGAGCTGCACTATTTCTACCCCACGCAGCTGTTAAGCACAGGCCACGATATTATATTCTTCTGGGTCGCCCGAATGATCATGATGGGGCTGCATTTTATGAAGAAGGTCCCATTTGAGCGCGTCTTCTTCCACCCAATCATCAAAGATGAACGCGGCCAAAAGATGAGCAAAACCAAGGGGAACGTCATTGACCCATTAAAGATGAAAGAGAAGTATGGTATGGATGCGTTGCGGCTGACGCTGGCGGCCCTCTGTGCCCAAGGCAAAGAGATGCGCCTCTCCGTCCAAGACATTGAGGGGTACAAGAAATTCTTGAACAAGCTCTGGAACGCCGCGCGCTTCGCTCTGATGACCTGCGAGACTCTTCCTCCCGACGAGAGTAGAAAGCCATTCGATCGCGCTGGAGCCCCGCTAGAGGATCGCTGGATCCTCTCGCGCTTGAGCCGCACCATCGCTCAGACGCGCGAGAGCCTCGAGCGCTACGAGTTCAACCAAGCGGCCAAGGGCCTGTACGAGTTCGTCTGGCACGACTTTTGTGATTGGTATCTAGAGATGATCAAGCCTCGGCTCTACGGGAAAGACCCCGCAGCTAAGGCCCAAGCCCAGCGCGTGTTGTTGGCAGTGTTGACGGATATTATAAAGCTCTTGCACCCGTTCATCCCGTTTATCACCGAAGAGATCTGGCAGCGCCTGCCCCAAAAAGAGTCAGAGAGCGTGATGATCGCGCCGTACCCCCAAGCCCACCCGGAGTGGCTCGATGCCGAGGCCGAGCACACTATGAACGAGCTCCAAGCGCTGATCACAGCGATCCGCACGATCCGCTCAGAGATGAACGTGCCGCCCCAAAAGAGAGTTAAGGTCTTCATCAAGGCTGAGAACCCTCATGTTCAGCAGCTTGTTCAGGACTACAAGATCTTTTTTACAGAGCTCGCTCAAGCGAGCGATATAGTTGTCGGCCCGACCATCGAGCGCCCCAAGAACGCGCCGCGGATGGTCTGGGAATGGGCAGAGGTCTTCGTCTCACTCGAAGGGGTGCTCGATCTGGACCAAGAGCGGAAGCGCTTGCGTCAGGAGCTGGCTGAAGCGCGAGCGGGGCTCGAGGCCGCCCTGCGCAAGCTCGATAACCCTGAGTTCCTCGAGCGTGCCCCCGATGAAGTCATTGAGAAAGAGAAGCGCAAGGCCCAGGAATTCAAAGAGAAGATTGATCGCTTGGAGCAGAACCTCCAGCTCCTGCAGGACTAGCATTGTGGACCAGGCCATCGCATATCTCAAACAGCTGCCATATACTGAAGTGAAGCCCGGCTTGGAGCGCATTCAAGCCCTCCTAAAGAAGGTGGGCAATCCCCATGAAAGACTGCAAGCTGTGCACATCGGAGGTACCAATGGGAAAGGCTCAGTAGCCGTGATGATCGCGAGCGTCTTGCAGAGCGCAGGCTATCGCGTCGGGCTGTATACGTCGCCCCATCTCATCAGTCATTGTGAGCGCATTCAGATTAATGGGGCGGCAATCCCTGAAGGGGAGTTTGCCCACATTGCTGATGAACTCATGCCCATCGCTGATGCGATGGCCGACAAGCCCACACAATTCGAGTTCATGACCGCGCTCGCGTTTCTGTACTTTGCGCGCCAGAAGATAGATATCGCCGTGGTCGAAGTAGGGCTGGGCGGGCGATTTGACGCGACGAACGTCATAACCCCCTTGGTGAGCGTGCTCACCAACGTCGAGCTTGATCATACGGATCTCTTGGGGGAGACTGTCGAGCAGATCGCTTGGGAAAAAGCGGGGATCGCCAAGCAGAACGTGCCCTTGGTGACGGGGGAGCGCAAGCCGAATGCTCTTGAGATCGTAGCGCGCGAGTGTGCAGCTGTGGGAGCGCCCTTGATCGGCGCGCGCGAGCGTGCGCGCCGCCTCGACTTCTCGTGGGAGTATCAAGAGTTTGCGATCGAGGCCCTCACCCCCGGCCTCTCTCCCGTGGCTCACCCACGGGAGAGGGGGGTTGGGGT
>DAIPXV010000027.1:0-18543 GCA_036783095.1 Candidatus Bipolaricaulota bacterium | reverse complement strand
TCGAGAAGTATCTCGAGCTCTCCGCTGAGGAGAAAGAAGCTCAGATTGAAGCGCTCTTTCGCGATCTAGCGAGTTTTACTGCAGAGACGCTCCGTTGCAAATTGCAATCTTAATAAGCTATAATTCAAGCTCAAGCTATGATCGGAACCCCTTGGTATCTCTGGGTGTTGGCAGGATTAGCAGCGGCTTTAGGATTTTGGGCACGAGCGGCTATTTCTAACACATATCGTAAGTTTAGCAAGCTCCGGACTTCAGCATGGGTGAACACAAGCCGGCTTGCAAGCGATCTGATAGCACAAGCACAAGTAGGCCCCATCGGGATTGAACTGATCTCGGGGACCATGATGGATCACTACAACCCCTGGCGCAAGAAGATTTGCATCTCCGACCCAACGAGCAATTCTTTGGCAGATTTTGGGATTATCGCTTTGGAAGCAGGGCATGCCATCCAACATGCGCGTCATTCGCCTCTCTTTTTCATCTACTGGGGCATCTCGATGATCGCAAGGCCGATCTCGTGGGCGGCAATCATAGCCATAGTACTTGGGATACTTCGCTATATTCCCTTGTTCATCTTCTGGATGCTCGATCCAAGAATTCTTTCCTTCGGGCTTTGGGCTTACACAGGAGCGGTCTTTGCCACTGCCGTCACGGTGCTCGCAAAGCTCGACGCCCGATGGATCGCTTTGAAATATCTGTCACAACTCTCAGATGCTCAACCCTCTCCACAAGACATCCAGGCACTGCAGAAGGTTTTGCGTATCATGACACTCAGGGACTTGGCAGAGGTTGCCAGCGGGCTGGGTGCCCTTCAGAGCTTGCAGAATCTCTTCTCCAGAAAGTGAACAACGTGAATAGGAGCTTGTCAGCAAACTCTCTGACCCACGAGGATCGCCTTACCGTCGCTCGTGACCTTGCGCAGCGCATTCTGAAAAGATATGGCGACGCTGTCTTGGGAATTACTCTTTCGAATGGCTGGTTTGATGCAGTCTTCAAGTTTTCTTAGGAGTCAAAGCAAAGGGGAGTGTGCAGCGCGAAAACTCCCGCCGCGCGCGCTGCGTAAGGGGACGCCGACCCCAGAAGAGATCGCAGCCATCCCGCGCCAGCCCATCAGCTTTGTCTTAGACAACGTGCAAGATACGTTTAACGTGGGGGCGCTCTTTCGCGTCGCCGATGCCGTCGCTGCCGAAAAAATCTATCTCTGCGGCCAGACGCCCACGCCTCCCAATGCACGCATTCACAAAGCGGCCGTGGGCACCGAGCAGTGGGTGCCCTGGGAGTATCACCCGAATATTGTCTTATTGATCCGGGAGCTCAAAGCTCAGGAGAAGACGATCATCGCTGTAGAACAGCACCCCAACAGCATCTCTTACGCGGAGCTGGGCGCTCGGTTTCCGGCAGTGCTAGTGGTGGGCCATGAGACGCACGGCATCTCTCAAGAAGTCTTGGCTCTTGCGGACGTGATCGTCGAGTTACCAATGTTGGGGGTGACGCGCTCGCTCACGGTCGCGGCGGCGGCAGCTGTGATCGCGTATAAATTGCTCGAAGATTTTTATCGTCCCTGAAACTTCGGGGCTCTCTTCTCGATGAACGCTTGCAGCCCCTCTCGCACATCGTGCGTCTGCACCGCTACCGCTTGCGCAGCAGCTTCGTAGTGCATCACGTCGTGGAGCGTCATCTGCAGTCCGCGGTTCATGCCGAGTTTCATCAAGCCCAGCGCGACCGTCGGGCCTTGGGCGAGGCGCTTGGCCCACTCTCTCGCTTGGGGCAGCAGCTCACTTCTTGGGACACACTTATTGGCTAGCCCAAGCTCGACCGCCTGCGGGCCGTAGAGCTTTTCAGCAAAGAACGCGAGCTCTTTCGCCTTGTGCAGCCCGACAATCCGAGGGAGCAAGAAGAGCCCGCCTGCGTCTACGACCAGCCCGCGCTGCGCAAAAATCTCGCAGAAGTACGCATCTTCGGCGATCAGCACCAGATCGCACGCGAGGGCCAATTGACACCCTCCACCGACGGCAGTCCCATTGACGGCAGCGATCCAAGGCTTCTCCATCTCGAAGATTTTTAAGATTATGGGATTAAAAAGCTCGACGAGGGCGCGCCGGACGTGCACAGAGTTACTGGGATCGAAGCCCTCGCCCATGGTGACGAGATCAGCGCCGGTACAGAAAGCGCGCCCGGCCCCGCTGAGTAATACTGCGCGCACGCTAGTGTCAGCGTGTACCATCTCTATCGCGTGGTGCAGCTCGCGTGCCATCTGAATGTTGACTGCGTTCAGCACGTCAGGACGGTTGAGAGTGATCGTGGCCACGCCGTCGGCAACCTCGTAGAGAATCGTCTGATAACTCATGATCTGCCTCCTTTGGGGGACCTAACCCCTTGCCCCTTCCCTAATCATCCTCACCCTCGTCCCCTCTCCCCTGTGAGGGAGAGGGGAGCAGAGGGGTGAGGGGAAAATGATCTAGGGGAGAGGTCCTAAGATAGTGTCCGTGGCCGAGCCATTGGCCGCCGTCTATGACGAGCGTGGCACCGGTGATGAAGCTCGCATAGTCTGAGACGAGATACGCGGCAGCGCGCGCGATCTCAATGGGCTGGCCGAATCGCCCTAAGGGCACAGTATTCTCGACGAGCTTCTTCGCTTCTGTCGTGGGCCAGAGGGCTTTGGCGGCGCCTTCGGTATCTACAGGGCCAGGAGCGATGGCGTTCACTCTGATTTTATATGGGGCCCACTCGACGGCGAGCGTTTTTGTCATGGCTAAGACGCCGGCCTTGGCGCACGCTGAATGAATCGTCCCTGGTCCGCCCGTCCAGGCATACGTCGCGATGATATTCAAGATATTGCCCCCAGTCCCTTGGGCGATCATCTCTTTGCCGACGGCGCGCGAGCAATAGAACGTCCCATCGAGCACAATTCCGACGACGGCGCGCCAGCCGTTGACGGACAGATCTTCGGCGCGGCAGATAAAATTCCCCGCGGCGTTATTGACTAAAATATCTATCTTGCCGAAGCGTTGCTTGGTGACAGCAACGAGATTCTCAACTTGAGCAGGCTCGCGCACATCTGTTGGAACGGACAGAGCTTCCCCGCCAAGTTTTTCGATCTCACTGACGGTCTGCTGCAAGCTCTCGGGCTTTCGGCTGGCGACGACGATCTTTGCCCCCAAGCGAGCAAATTCCAGCGCCATCGCTTTCCCTAATCCCGTCCCACCACCGGTGATGATCGCGACTCTGTCCTTGAGCGTATCTTTGGGCAGCATTGGGCCTCCTTGACGTAGCTGCGGAATCTGGGAGAATGATAGCGACTCATGAGCGCATTGACAATTCTCTACGAAGACGATGATCTCTTAATCTTGGACAAACCTGCAGGCTGGCTCATGCACGGGGATCGCCCAGAGGAGCCGACGCTGCTGGCTTACGCGCTCGACTATTTGAGACAGTCAGGCTTCACGTCGGATTGTACGCCCGCGTTCGTCCATCGCTTAGACAAAGAGACGTCGGGCGTAGCCGTGCTCGCCAAGACCAAAGAAGCCGTGCGATCTTTGAATCGCCAGCTCAAGTTCAAGAGGATTCAGAAAGAATATCTGGCGCTCGTCGTGGGCGAGACGCGCCCGCAGGGCTCGATTCGATTCTCGTTGCAAAAGCAGATGGACCGGAAGCGCTGGCTAGCGCTGATGGTGCCGGTCAGGCGCGGGGGCATCTATGCCCAGACGGACTATAAGCGTTTGGAGCTTTTCGAGTGGGCACCCTCATCCCCTTCCCCTCTCCCCTCGGAGGGAGAGGGGGTAGGGGTGAGGGGGTTAAGATTTTCGTATGTAGCAGCTTACCCACGCACAGGGCGGACCCATCAGGTGCGGGCGCACTTCGCCGCCGTAGGCTGTCCTATCGTCGGGGACGATCTTTATGGGAACGCGGAGCTGAACGAAAGACTTCGTCAGGAGCTGGGCGTATCACGGATGCTCCTGCACGCTGCAGCTATAGAGTTTCTCCATCCCACGACGAATCAGAGAGTGCGCGTTGAGGCGCCACTGCCCCGAGATTTTCAAGACGTCTTACAACGATTGAGGAGATATTGATTCGACAGTCTTAAGGCTCTTTTGCTAGAATAACATCAGTGGAGGCGATGCTAAATGGCAGCCCAAACCGCAGACAGGTTCTATGCCAAGGTGCGCCAACTTCCCCTAAAGGAGCGGCTGCGTTTAGCTGCTCTGATACTCAACGATGTCATTCCCGCAGTAGATGAAGGCGCAGCCTGGAGCGAGGAAGATTTACAAGATATTGTGAAAGCTTCGTTGAGATATGGCGCGGAAGCGGATGAAAAGAGCTAGGGAAGGAATTCATCCTGGTGATGTTGTCGTTGTGAGTTTCCCAGGGGTGAAAGGTCTCAAAAGACGCCCTGCTGTAGTCGTTTCGACGGACATCTATCATGAGGCTCGCCCTGATGTGATTATTGGGCTTTTGACTAGCCAGATCGAGAGTACTACAACTTCTACTGATTACGTTTTGAGGGACTGGGCTACGGCTGGCCTACGATACCCTTCTGCATTTCGTGCATTTCTGGTGACTCTACCCAAAGCCAGCGTGAAAGTGGTCGGGCATCTGTCTGATGTCGACTGGAAGGAAGTACAGATTCGGCTACAACGAGCTGTTGCTGTTCTTTAGCTTTGGGAGCCAGCGCGCAACTTCTTCGGATATGGGCACAAATCGGCGATCACGCACTGAGCGCAGCGAGGCTTGCGCGCTGTGCACGTCTGCCGCCCGTGCCAGATCAAGTGCAAGTGTAGTTGATATCTCAAACTCTCTGGAACAAGCGCGTTCATCACGTCATGCGGGTCTTGGTTCTTCTTCACGAGCCCAAGCCGTTGCGTGATTCTGTGAATATGTGTATCGACAGGGAAGTAGGGCTTGTTGAGGCTGAACGTGAGCACGACCCCGGCGGTCTTCTTCCCCACGCCGTCGAATTTTAGGAGTTCTTGGACGGCCTCTTCGGTGCTCAAGTCTTCGAGATAGCTCAGGTCGTAGGCGCCGCGCTCGCGCTTGATGCGCCGCAAGATTTCTTGGATGCGCTGGGCTTTCTGGCGATGGAGCCCGCCGACTTTGATCGCTTCGGCGACTTCTTCTGTGGGCGCGTGCACGATGCTCTCATACGTTGGGAATCTTCTCTTCAAGGACTCATACGCTCGATCGCGGTTCTGGTCGTTGGTGTTCTGCGAGAGTATCGTGAGAATCAAGACGTCGAGGGGGTCGCCGTGGCTGCGCCAGTGCAGTTTTCCAAAGTGCTTTTCCAAGCGCTGAGCGATTTGTAAAACTTTTTCGCGTGCGGTCATACCCTAGAGAATAATCGAAGATCCCACGATGGACAAATGAAGGCGATAGCTTAGCGACTCTTGGCCAACTTCTCTAATTGCTTGAGGGCGCCCTTCTCGCGTGGGTTAAGCACTTCAAGATGCTCGTGCTTGGCAGTGGTACAGAGCTCGTCATCATCTGCAACGAAGATCAGCCTCTCGTGAGAGCGTTCCAAGACCTCGTTCAGACCCAATGCTGTGGCTAACTGGAGCGCATCAGCGGTGCGCAGCCCGTGCGCCAGCGTCAACTCCAAGGCACGGACAAAGAGTTTCGCATCTAATCCCCGTAGCACGAAGTAGCGGTTGCAATCAGCAAGGAAGCTCTTCAGCAGTGTCAAGAACTCACTCTCCTCAACACGCCACCCTTGAGCAACCGCCTGCCTGCGGCGATGACTTCGAGCACAGTCAAGAAGGAGATTGCCGCTTTGTTATGGGGTTTCTCCAGCAGCTTGAAGAGACGGTCAATAACCGACGTGCCCGCCTCGGTCTTGTACCGCTTGAGCAGCGCCGAAGTGTCGAGATAGAAGATGGGCATACGTGCTAATGCATCTCTTCTTCCCGCATCTCCCGCAGCACAGCACTCAATTCTCTCTTCCCCAGTGCCAGATCAAGTTTTCGACGCAGCTCCCGTAGGTTGCCTGGCTTGCCATAGCGGGCTTGGAGTTCACGGAGATAATCCCTGAGGGTCTCGCTTTCTGCTTGGTAGATCCCTAAGCCTATCAGGAACTCCAGCTCCTCTTGAGCTTCTTTCAGCACGTCGTATTTTAAGACCATAGGTATTCTCGCATAAGAATTGTAGCTTTTTCAGCGTGATGGCGCAAGTGCTTTCTTTGTGACAGCTTTGATCGCATCTGGAAGATTTTTTCGCACGCGGTCATAGCCTAGAGGATAATCGAACACCTCGCGATGGGCAAGCTGTTGTATAGCTTGGTTGAGCAGCGCGCTTCAGGTCATGCTTGCTCTCGGCTTATATTGGAGCTCTCCGTTTGCAAACTCTCAAGCAGTTTTTTGAACGCCTTCTGAG
Organism: Candidatus Bipolaricaulota bacterium; assembly: GCA_036783095.1. Lineage (GTDB taxonomy): Bacteria > Bipolaricaulota > Bipolaricaulia > RBG-16-55-9 > DRXL01 > JANXCC01. Next base: position 12,180 of record DAIPXV010000027.1, on the reverse strand, counting down.
CCCTGAAATCACCCACCACCTTCGCAAAGACATCAGCTTTTCTCGGATGCTTCCATTCGTTAAAGACATAGTCATCGAGGTTAGCTTCCTTGAGGTCGGCCCCCATGAGACTGGCCTCGCTAAGGTCCGGCACTATTTCCGGTTAGCATAATCGAGCATCAGGGTATTCTGCAACTTGACCCTGCTCAATTGCCGTAGTATCATAATTAACCTCAGAAAAGAGCCAAGGAGGAGATCATGAGGCGATTGCTCCTAGGAGTAGTAGGGATTGCTGTTCTCTCGGTGATGGGTGCCGCACAGCAGGAGACATGCCGCACGGCCAATCCCAAGATCGTGCCAACGTTTTGTTCGAGTATTCAACAAGCGGTCTCGCTCTCCAACGAGGGCGATCGCATTATCATTTTGCCTGGCGTCTACGAGGAGAGCGTTGTCGTGCAAAACAAGGACCGCGTGACGATAGAGCCGGAGGAGCCAGGGACAGTTACGATCAAGGCTCCTCAAGGGAACCAGAATGTCTTGTCGTTTCGCAATGCCCGCAAGTGGACAGTCTATAAGGGTATTACACTCACTGGTGGAGCGCGAGCCATCGAGATCAGTGGCGGCACAGACATTCTGCTCCAAGACTTAGTGATTACCAAAAATAGCGCCGAAGGGATCGCCATCTTTGCAAGCTCTGTCGAGGTGCAAAACGTCAAGATCGCGGACAATGGTGCGGCGGGCATTGTGCTCGATCAGGGGCGCTTGAACGTCGCCTCTACCGTGATAACGAATAACGATGGCGACGGAGTGACCATCAAGACCCAAGGGCGTGCTGAGCTGAAAAACGTTCAGCTCGTCAACAATAAGGGTCTGGGTATCAGCGTCGAAAACTCAACGCTCTCCGTGGAGTCGAGCAAAGTCACAGGCCATCCGAGCGGAGGACTGCTTGCAACCAAGGGCGCTACCGTGACCGTCACAACTACAGAGATTACGGAGAACCAGGGGGACGGGATCGCGCTGCTCACCTCAACACTTACTCTCACGAAGAGTCTCGTAAGCAAGCACCCGCGCTATGGCCTCACGATGACCCAATCGCGCGCTGATGTCACTAACACCGTGATCCGTGACAACGGAGCCAAGGGGATCAATGCTGTTGATAACTCAGCTATAAAGATCATCGAGGGCTCGGTGGTATCTGGGCATCCCGATGACGGGCTGTTTGTGCAGAACAGCTCCGCTGAGGTGCGCCAAAGCGAGATCAAGAATAATGGGCAGCGCGGCATTGGGCTAGAGAAAGCGAAGCTCGCTATGACGGACAGCAAAGTGCTGAACAATAAGAGCCACGGGGTCGAGCTGCGCGCCGCTTCGACGGCAGAGATCGGAGCTAGCCAAATCAGTGATAACGGCGCCAAGGGCATCAACGAGCTTGAGAAGTCCACGCTCTCGCTGACGGATAACTCTGTTGTTTCTGGACACCCCGACGATGGGCTCTTCGTGCAGACTAGCACCGCGACCGTCTCCCAAAGTGAGATCAAGACCAACAACAAGCGCGGCATCGCTCTGGAAGCGAGCACGCTCACTCTCTCAAGCAGTCGCGTCCTCAGTGATGGAAGCCACGGAATTGATATGAAAGCTTCCTCGACAGCAGTGATCACAAGCAGCCGCATCACCGACAACGGGACGATAGACAAAGCCGCCAAGGGCATCAATGAGATCGAGAAGTCGTCTGTGACCATGACGGGAAGCTTGGTGCAGAATCATCCCGATGATGGGCATTTCATTCAGAATAGCACTGCTGAGATCAGGCAGAGCGAGATCAGAAATAATAAGCAGCGCGGCATAGCCATGGAGAACTCCAAGCTGACGATGGCCGGCAGCAAGGTCGCTAGCAACAGCAATCACGGGATCGAAATGAAAAATTCTTCAGCGACCGTGAGCGAGAGCCAAATTACTGATAACGGTGCCAAGGGCATCTACGAGTATGAAAAGTCTACCCTCACCATGACGGGAAGCTTGGTGCAGAACCATCCCGACGATGGCGTCACACAAATTGATTCGAGCGCGGAGATTCAAAATAGCCGCATCTTAGACAACAAGAAGCGGGGCTTGGCCGCGGTCAACTCGACGCTCACGATGGGGACAAGCACGGTAGCAACCAACGGCAACGACGGCATGAACTTCCAAAACTCTTCGGCGGTCATCAGCGAGAGCAAAGTCCTCAACAACGGCAAGCGCGGCATCTACGCAGAGAAGTCAGGACTGAATATCGCGAGCACCCAAGTCTCTGGACATCCCGAAGATGGCATTGAGCTTCGGGCGAGCGCCATGGATCTGCGAACGAAAAGCTTAATCTCCGAAAACAAGGGCGACGGCATCTCCGGCGAGAGCTCTTCGATGACGATCTCGACGACGACGATAACAAAGAATAGCCAAAACGGGCTTCTGCTCACTCTCTCCTCAGCAGATCTCACCGAGAGCGAAGTGGGTGGGAACGGCCTACGCGGCACTGATCTCAAAGATTCCGTGCTCACCGCGACGAAGACGAATATTTTCAGTCATCCCAGCGACGGGGTGCGGCTCGATACGAGTTCAAGCAGCCTGAGCGAGTGCCGCGTGAGCGAAAATGGTGGCGAGGGGATCAACGCGCAGACGTCTACGGTCGCACTCTTTGGTAGCGTCATTACGAAGAGCGGCGCGAACGGCTTGAAGCTGCGCAATTCTTCAGGTGACGCTGTAGCCAGCGAAATCTCTCAGAACAAAGCGAAGGGCGTAGACGCGGCGGATCGTTCGACGCTAGCACTCGTTGATACACGGGTCATCAACAACGAGAACGACGGGATCGGGGTCATTCAGGGCTCGTTAGTAGTGCGTGGTGGCTCCGTGGCGGGGAACAAGGGGCGCGGCGTGGGCGCGCAAGAGCGCGCTACGGTGGCCCTTGTCAGTACGAGCGTCACAGGGAACAGCGCGGAAGGGATTCAGTTGGTGCTCTCAACGCTGAGCCTGCGTGATGCGACAGTTTCGCAAAATAGTGGGCGCGGCATTGACGCGAGCAACCGTGCGGCCATCAGTCTCTTCAACGGAACAATCTCAGAGAACGCGAAAGACGGCCTTGCGCTGAGCCTCTCTACGGCGGTACTCGTCAACAGCCGGGTGCAGAACAACAAAGCTGCGGGCATCATCGCTGATGCGGGCTCAGTGCTGACGTGTATCGGGACGACAGTCTCTGGAAACAACCCCAATATTGTGGGCACGGGGCCGCAGATTCAGTGCAGATGATCGCGGCTATTTGTGCTGCTCCGGGCGTCTCGCAGTACGCTGGGGCTGAGTTTGGCGAACAAGACGCTGTGCGTGAAGCAAACTGATCTTCAGTTCACGAGCAACATCGTAGACGGAGAGTTCCCCAGCGTGATAACGTGCCAAGACGCGCTTGACGTTTCTCATCGCTAATACCGATAGACGATGCGCCCCTGATTGGGGTCGTAGGGCGAGAACTCGACTGAAACTCGGTCGCCTACGAGAATACGAATGCGATGCCGGCGCATCCGGCCGGAACAATACGCCGTGATCTCATGGCCGTTGCCCAAATCTATCTTGTACATCTCGTGGTTGGGGGCTGCAGTCACGATGCCGTCACATCTGATGAGGTTCTCTTCGCGAGCTATGGTGCTTCCTCCTTTTGGGGATCGAGTGTAACTATTCTACCGAATATACAGGGATTGTCAAAGAGAAGCTATGGGACATAATCAATCATAAGGAGGTTTCCATGCACGATGCCACGAAATGGCTGTTGGTACTCATTGCTGTTGTGTTGGTCGGTCTGTTGATCGTCGCGAAGAAGCCAGAACCCGTGAAAGTTTCCCGCCCAACAAGCTTGCTGATCTGAATCATCTCTTTCAGACAAGCACAACGGGCGCGCCCTCGGAGTATGCTCAGATCGAAGAGACGTTCTAGCCAAAAGCTTTAGCAGTGATTTCAGAGTGGATTCTGCGTTATACGCGCTAAGAGTTTCTTGCAGGACGTCTCGCTCTGCGGCATAATCTTTATGGTGATTCTGTTAAAATGAGTCTGGAGAGGGCGGTGCGCCTATGAGGGCCCGCCTTGCTAATTTTCTCGCGACGACGGCCGCAACCATCGCTGGGACATTCATCCCACTCTATGCCCGTCAGCTCGGCGCCGACGACGTCGGCGTGGGGCTGCTCGCGGCCTTGAGCGCTCTTACTGTGACAGTTGCGGGCTTGCTTGCTGGGCGCGCTGCCGACCGCTACGGCACCCGGCAGTTCATCGTCCTGGGGCTTTTGGCGTCGGCGATCTCCACGCTCTTGCAGGTCTTTGCATTTAACTTCGTCTCGCTCGTCGTGCTCAGAGCCCTCAACGGGCTCGCTTTAGGGGTCTATCCCGCGGCGCTCATCTCCCACGTCCAAGCGTCCAAAGAACGCCTGGGGCAGTTTTCAGCGTTCGGGTCATTGGGCTGGACTGCGGGAGCCTTGCTCGCTGGGACGATCGCGACGTACTTTACGATCCGCGGGACGTTCGTCGCGGCGTCTCTGCTGTTTTTTATAGCGTATCTGTTGGCGCTGCGGTTTGGCGTGCGCCCGCCAGACCCCGCTCCCGAAAAGACGGCATCGCTGTGGGAGGTCTTTCTGAGCAAGCGCTCGACGTTCATCTCGGTGCTGATCCGTCATGTTGGGGCGCATATGATCTGGGCCTTCTGGCCGCTTTTTTTGCAGACCCTTGGAGCGGACTACTTCTGGATCGGCGTTACGTCAGCAATCAACACGGGAACACAGTTTCTCGTCATGTACTTTCTCACCGATCGCGGGTGGAGCACGGGGCTGCTCCGGTTGGGTTTATTGCTATCGAGTGTAACGTTCATTACATTCGCGCTTGCTCCAAATTTCTGGTGGATCCTGCCCACACAGATACTGTTGGGCATCTCGTGGGCGCTGCTGTACGTGGGGGGCTTGCGGGCGGCAACGGAGGGCCATCCCAACCCCGGAGCTGCCTCGGCGATCTTCACGGGAGTGTTGAACATCTCGATGGTCATCGGGCCGGCGATTGGGGCGTTGCTTGTGCCCATCGGTGGGTACTATCTGCTCATCTATGTCGGGGCGGCTCTGGCGTTTGTGGCGTTCCTCTACAGGCATATCAGCCTTGTGCGCTCCCGCGTGGGTGCGCAAGTCCCCTCAAGGGCTTCGCCAAAATGAGCTTGCAGGGCGTCGCTCCTCATGCTATGCTAAAGCCCTAAGGAGAGCAGAATGATGGATCCCAAAGAAGATCACGACGCGGCCAGCGCGCCCATAGAAGTAGCGGAAGCGCGCAAGCCCTGGCTCTCGCGGCTCCTCAATAGCATTGGTGTGCCCACCAGCCCAGCTGTCGATTGGCTGCTCGACTGGGTTGGCGTCCTGGGAGTCGCAGTGCTGATTACGCTGATTACGGTCAATTACGCCGTCGCGCGCGTCTACGTGCCTACGGGTTCGATGGAGCCCACGATCATGCCCGGCGATAGCTTCTTTGTCGATATGCTGACGTATCACTTTCGCCAGCCTGTACCGGGGGATATTATTGTCTTTTGGCGATGCGACGCGGGCAAGTGTGATCGCTTGGTGAAGAGACTCGTTGCCATAGGCCCGGCAACGGTGGAGATTCGGGACTGTACGGCGTATGTGAACGGCCAGCCCCTCACCAGCGACGCGTTTAACCATCCAGGCCATCCCGAACCTCGACGGAATTGCTATGCTGCAACAGGGCAGGAGAGCTGGGAGGTGCCTGAAGGGTTCTACTTCGTGCTGGGAGACAATACTCATAATAGCTACGACAGTCGCTACTGGGGGCCGTTCCCCGCCAAAGACTTTATTGGGGAGCCGTTCTTGCGCGTGTGGCCCATCACGAGGGTGGGCTTTATGAACGGCTACTTCTGGAGTGCTAAGTAGCTTATGTTTGTCGTCAAGTCTGGGCTAGATATCATTGTGCGATTGCAGCCTGGGGAGGACTTCTTTGAATCTTTGAGCTCGCTCAATCTCACAGCAGGGGTTTTAGTGGGCGGGATCGGGATGGTGCGCGACGTAACGCTCGCTTTTTGGACGGGGAAAGAATATAAAGAGCACAGAATCTCCGGGCCGGCGGAGCTGCTGTCGCTTCAAGGGAATTTTTCAGTGCGTGAGGGCAAGTCGCACATTCACTGTCACGCTGTCTTAGGGCTTGAGGACGGCTCGACGGTGGGCGGGCACTTATCGAAAGCAACGGTGCACGAGACCAATGAGATTTACATCAGAGAGCTTTCGGGAATCGTGATGGAGCGCAAGCAAGAGCCCAGCGGGCTGTGGGGGCTCTATCCCCGACAGGGATAGAGTGGGTTTCACAGATTCTCACGAGACGGGTTCCAAGACACCGATTTGGAAAGCCTTGAGCGCATCGCTTGGCACCCTGGTTGTGACATCGAGCACTTCAATCCCGTAGAGACGACCATCGTGATCATAATCGAAGAGAATCCCAGGTTGAATCTCCTCTGTGCGTGCTACTTTCCCTTCCCCGTCTTCGCCAAAGCGAATATACAGCGCATCAGCTTGCTCGGAGTAAGTGACTTGCATAGTTAGCTCATCCAATCCTTTAGCCAGTTTTGTAACTGAGTTTATAGTTTATGTTTCTCTTTTTCTGATACTCCAACACAGCGTGGAAGCACTGCTCATCGGCCCCGATATACTCCGGCGGGATGATGCCCTTCTGCGTGAATGCTCCTTCGAGCACAAGCGTTGCTACAGCAGTGCACGTGTAGCCCGTCGTGCGCGCCATCGAGGAGATCTTTCGCTCCGAGTCGCAGCGATCGAACAGCTCATAGATATACTCTTTGCGTTGGCCGTTCTCGATGCCCCGGATCGTCACACGCATCACGGTAAATTCCGGTTCGTCGGGCTCAAGCCGCCACTTGGGGAAGAGCAGCTTGGCCGTCACGTCCAGGGGGCGAATGTGTGCGCCGTTGATCTCGATAGGGTCTTGGCTGAAGAACCCTGTCTCCCGAAGCACCCTGATATATTCGCTGTGCCCTGGGTAGCGCAGGGTCTTCTCATGCATGTTGGGGATCTTCATGGTCTTGAGCAGAGTTCTCAATCCGTCGGTGTTGAACGCTTCTAAAGTTCCGATCTCGTCAAACTCAATATACTCTAAATCAGAGAGCGCCTCGCGGATGACGAGCTTTCCCTCTACGACCAAGCGTGCTGGTCTCGTATATTCTTCGATGACGTCAATGGGGGAGAACGGCGCTTTGTACTGATACGGCCAAGTTCGCTTCACAGGCAGGCCGCCCACCATGCACTCGTAGCTTTCCACGATCATTCTCGCATTGTGATAGCCCAAGAGAATATTACACATCCCAGGGGCGACGCCGCAGTCCACGACCGCCGTGACGTTCTTTTGTTTCGCGAGTGCGTCGAGCTCGAACGGGTCCTCAGCGAAGAACGAGATGTCTACGATATTTTTTTCACACTCGATGACGGTCTTGAGAGTTTGAAAGCCCAAAAATCCTGGAACGGCTCCGATCACGAGGTCGCACTCTGCAACGAGCTTTCTAATGATTTCGTCCTGAGAGAGATCAGCGGTGACCGTGTGTATGGGGGCTTCTTCGCGCAGCCGAGCGAGCCTCTGCTCGTCCACGTCCACGGCGGTAACGGCATAGCGAGGCGTGAGATCTAAGGCGATGGCCCGGCCGACCATGCCTGCGCCGAGAACGATCACGCGCTTCATACTTGTTGGAGGGGATTCAGCCAGCGCACTCGAGGAAAACGAGCAAAGTCTTCATCGGTACTACATAAAATTAAGCTATGTTCAATAACCAACGCTGCTAGGTGCGCATCAGGGATGAGAGTAGGACGATCTACTACCCTGCGCAGAAGCTCCCCTAGGATTTGAGAGTGACTCTCAGTGGGTTGAGGAATCCATACGGAGGGCAGGGCCAACCATTCTTCGACACGGCTCCAGGCTTCCGTGATAGACACAGGACGTTCAAAGATACGGGGGTTGGTCACCAATCGCATAAATGCTAACAGAGATGGCCACGGAAGCCCTACGCGAGACTCATTGAATTGCTCCTCCAGCCAGCGCCGTGCTGCTTCATGATGGGGGAGCGTCGGCACATGGGCATAGATCAAAATATTTGCGTCGATGAGAATCATCAGAACGCCTCGCCCTCAGCGATCGCCAAAGCCTCGGCGACATTGTCGAGAGAGTCCACAAGGCAACGTCCCACGGCAAGGGGGCGCACTGTGTAAGCACACTGCCTATGAGGAGGATTTCCTAACTGAGCCAGACCTTTGCGGAGGGCCGCATTGATCAGTTCCTTCAAGGGCTTCTTGGAAGATGCACGAAGCCGCTTGAGAAGAGCTGCTACGTCATCATCCAGAGTAATCGTTGTGCGCATATATCACACAATACAAAATCTGATGCTTTGGTGCAAGATCTCATCCCACTCGCGCTCCGATCTGGACTTTGTAGCCGTTGACGAAATCCCGGCCACTCATACGGCGCTTGCCCGCCGGCTGCACTTCCGTGAGCTCCAGCGCGTCTTGGCCGCACTGGATTATTGGGCCTGCTGCGCTGATCGAGAGAATCTGTCCTGGCTCGGCGCCCGCTGCGCTGGGCATGACACGGCTGGCGTAGAGCTTCAGGCGCTGTCCCTCCCAAAACGTATATGCTCCTGGTGACGGATTGAGCCCACGAATGAGATTGAAGATCTTTCGTGCGGGTTGGGTCCAATCGATCTGGCCCATCGCGCTTTCGATCTTGGGAGCGAACGTCGCTTGGGAGTGATCTTGCGGGCGCGGCGTGAGCGTTCCCCGTTCAAGCCCTTCGAGGGTGCGCAACACCAAATCCGGCCCCAACGCCGCGAGCTTGTCATGCAGCGAGCCTGCTGTGTCTTCATCACTGATGGGGACGCGCTCTTGGAGCAAAATATCTCCGGCGTCCATCTCTTCGCTCAGGAGGAACGTCGTCAGGCCTGTCTCGCCCTCACCGTTGATGATCGCCCACTGAATAGGGGCCGCCCCGCGATACTTGGGCAACAGCGACGCATGGAGATTGATGCATCCGTACTTGGGAATCTCCAAGAGTTTTTTAGAGAGAAACTGCCCAAACGCGATGACGACGATGACGTCGGGGTTGAGAGTCTTTATGAACTCAGCTTCGCGATTGAGCTTTTCAGGTTGGTAAACGGGCAGGCCCAGTTCGGAAGCGATCTGTTTGATGGGGGGAGGCGTCAGCGTAAGGCCGCGTCCGGCGGGCCGATCCGGCTGGGTGAAGACCGCGAGAATTTTGTGTTTTTGCGCGAGCGCCCGCAGCGTGGGAACGCCCAGAGGCGCTGTGCCCACAAAGATCACGTTCATCAGAAGACTTTGGCCCCTTCTCTCTTGCGCGCCTTCGGCCCTTCTTTCTGGAGTCGTTCGTACTCTTTCAAGAGCATCAGGCGCTTCGTCTGGCTGAGATAGTCAATAAAGAGCACGCCGTTGAGATGATCGATCTCGTGCTGGAGGACCCGGGCCGCGAGCCCGTCGCGCTCTAAGAGAATCTCGTTGCCGTCGGGATCGAGCGCCCGCACCGTGACCTTGGCTGGGCGCGGGAACTCAGCTTCAATTCCGGGGATGCTCAAGCACCCCTCGACCCAGATCCCCGTTTTGTCGCTCTTTTGGATAATCTCTGGGTTGATGAGTGCGTAGAAGTCGTCTTCGACATCAATAGTGATAATGCGTTTGAGCACGCCGACTTGCGGGGCGGCCAGGCCGTAGCCCTTCGCTAAGACCATCGTTTCGATCATAGCGTCAGCGAGCCGCCTGATCTCGTCGTCAATAACTGAGATTTCTTGGGCGCGGCGCCGCAAGATCGGGTCTGGGTACTTTCGGATTCTCAGAGCCATACTTTTTCAATTATACGAGGGCTTGGGGCGCTCGTGCCAGTTCTGCTCTCAGCTCTTGGACGAGGGTGTCCAGCCCTTGAGCGTACGAGAGCTCGCGCTTGATCCCGTCGCGCCGCCGCCGTAGCTCTATCGTTTTGTTCTGAATATTGCGTGGGCCGATCGTGATGCGATACGGAATCCCTAAGAGATCAGCGTCATTGAACTTGACCCCTGCGCTCTCGGCACGATCGTCGTAGAGCACCTCGAAGCCCGCAGAGTGCAAGAGAACATACAGCTTTTCGGCGAGCTCCGTCTGCTCGGCTTGGTCTGTGTTGAGCACGAGCAAGATTATCTGAAACGGTGCGATCTCTTCCGGCCAGATGATGCCCTTCTCGTCGTGATGAGCCTCGACAACCGCAGCGATGAGTCGCCCAACGCCGATGCCGTAACAGCCCATAACGAGAAATTGTTCGCTCCCGTCTTTGGTGAGGACTTTTGCGCCCATCGCTTCGCTGTAGCGCGTGCCCAGCTTGAAGATATGCCCCAGCTCGATGGCGTTCTTGATCACGAGGGGGCTCTGACAATGTGGGCAGGGGTCGCCCGCACGGGCGAGCGCGATGTCCGCTACTACGTCGGCGATAAAATCTCGGCCGTAATTGACGTTTTTTAGATGAAATCCCTCTCTGTTGGCACCAGAGACGAGATTTCTCTCTTGAATCACCGAGTCGTCAACGATGATCTTCACTGTGTTTTGTCTTGGCAACCCGACGGGGGAGGCATATCCTGGCACCGCGCCGATGGAGCGGATCTCGGCTTCGGTTGCGGTGCGGAGCGTGCGCGCGCCCACGGCGTTGGCGAGCTTGGTCTCGCTGACCTCAAGATCGCCGCGAATCACCGCGAAGAGAAAATCCGTCTCGTCGGCGATGTAGAAGACGGCTTTCGCTGTGCGCGAGGGTGTGATCTTAAGAAATTCTGACAAAGACTGAATGCTCTCGCACCCTGGCGTGGCGACTTCTTCGAGCGGGAGCATAGGCTCCGTGGGGTTGACCGCGGCTTTGAAGAGCTTGGCAATCCCGCGATTTGCCGCGTAGCGACAGTGTTCACAGAGCGCGACTTGGTCTTCCCCAGCGTGGCAGGGCAGCATGAATTCGTGCGAATCTCTGCCGCCGATCAGCCCTGGGTCCCCTTGAACGATGATGGGATCGAGCCCGCACCGTCGAAAGATTCTTTCGTAAGCTTGGCGGACCTTTGGGTAAAAAGCGTCGAGATCATCTTCGGAGCTGTGGAAACTATAGGCGTCTTTCATAGTGAATTCGCGGACTCTGATCAGTCCGCCGCGCGGGCGCGGCTCATCGCGAAACTTCGTCTGAATCTGATAGAGCACCAACGGGACTTGACGATACGATCGGATCTCCCGACGGACGATATCCGTGACGGCTTCTTCGTGCGTCGTTGCTAAGACAAGATCGCGCTCGGCGCGATCTTTGAAGCGCACGAGTTCTGGGCCGTACTGATACCATCGTCCAGATTCTTGCCACAGCTCTGCTGGTTGAACAATGGGCATAGAGAGCTCTTGGCCGCCGATGGCGTCCATCTCTTCACGGATAATCTTTTCGATCTTGAGCCGAACTCGCTGTCCTAACGGCAAGAGCGTATAGATGCCCGCTGCTACAGGGCGAATGAACCCAGCGCGCACTAAGAGCTTATGGCTGATGAGCTCGGCTTCCTTTGGGGCGTCGTGCAGCGTCGGAATGAGCATCTGTGAAAATCTCACAAAAACCTCCTTATTTGAGAGAGTGATTTGAGAAAAGAAGAGATCAGCGATGGCCGGAGCCGCGCTAGGCGCGGGCGGCCTCCGTAGGCAGCGGGGCGAGGACCTCAACTAAAGCCATACAAAAATTATAAGCGATAGCTCATCTTGTGCCAACTGACTTAAGGGCTAGTGCGCCGAGCGAAGCGCCGCAGAGCGCGCCACGTCTGCGCGAACGATCTATTCTGTAAGAGCTTTTGGATGAGCCAGCTGTGCTGCAACCGTCTCAAGGCGACGCGCTTCTGCGGCACGTCCATCACTATCAAAGCTCCAAGAAAGAAGACAAACCCAGGCATGATGGGGAGAACCGAGCCGAGCACACCCAAGATAAAGAAAATGAGCGCAAGCCCGTTGCGCACCACGCTGCGCACCGACAGGGGCATCAGCCCCCACAAGCGCTTGAGCATCAGTGCTGAAGCGAGAAACGAGAGCGCCCCGATCAGTGCATTAAACAGCGTCCAAAGAAATTGCATTCCATGTCCCCTTTCACCCTCACCCCCATCCCCTCTCCCCT
>DAIPXV010000026.1:0-18654 GCA_036783095.1 Candidatus Bipolaricaulota bacterium | reverse complement strand
CATCAAGCCAAGACTGCAGCGGGCCTCTCAGCCAAAGAGACTCAGGTGGTGCGAAGCCCAGTTTATCCTTACGTAAGCGAATCTCGTTAGGCACCACTCCTTGAATAGCATTGCGTAATACCACTTTGGTGATAGGGCCACGAATCTTTTGATCACCAGGGATAGCAAACAAAAACTCTACCAAGCGATGGTCTAGGAACGGTAGTCGCACCTCGCGGGAAAAGGCCATAGAGTTGCGATCGGCATAGCGCAAGAGAGTGGGCAGCATCGTGCGTGTCAAAGTTTCATATAGGGCTGCTTGTAAAGCGCTCTTGAAGTTATGAGACGGAGGAGGTTGAATATTGCTTTCCCCAACTTGCTCCAATTCTGAAGCAACGGCGAGCGGTCGTATGCGCTTTCTAATAGGATGGCGTAAGCGCTGAGGCAGAAAAGTAAAAGCTATTACTGGTAAGCTGGCCAAACCGTGCTCACGCCCGTAGTTGTACAGTGCTTTCATTAGTGCCATCCAGCGCAAGCGAAGAAAAAGATCTTGGAAATACGGGCCAAAATAGAGGTGGTATCCCGCCAACGTCTCGTCACCGCCCTGGCCATCAAGAAGCACCGTGACCCCTTGTTCCTTCGCTAAGCGCATCACATTCCATTGAGCATAGATGCTGGTGGAGAAAAACGGCTGTTCTTGATGCCAGGTGAGCGCCTCGATCTCTTCTGGGAGGTGTGCCGGGTCGGGATAGACCATATGACCCTCGACGTTGGCCCACTCTACCACCTTCTGAATGTACTTCCCCTCGTCGTAGCGTGGATCGTGAAAGCGCGCGGAGAAGGTCTTTTGGATACCACCTTTGAGTTCCTTAGCGATGAGGCAGACAATAGTAGAAGAATCAAGACCACCGGAGAGGCTGGAGCCTACAGGCACATCCGAACGCAAGCGGATGCGCACCGCATCTGTCAAGAGCTCTAGGAAGCGCTCCGCATAATCTGTGTCGTTAGGCAAGCGAATCTCAGCCTCAGGATCTAAGTCCCAGTAGCGCCAAATCCTAAGCGTTCCTTGAGCGCGCGAATACGTGAGAGCATGGGCAGGCGGCAGAGCTGAAACGCCTTCAAACATTGTTTCAGCTCCCACGTCGACTTCATGATGTGCCAAATACCGATAGATGGCCTTATAGTTAGGCTTGGGAGAAATCAAACCGGAGGCGAGCAAGGCCTTGATCTCTGAAGCGAAGATGAAGAACGCCCGCTCTGGATCATAGTGATAGTAAAACGGCTTTTCCCCAAATCGATCACGCGCAGCGAAGAGCTCTTGGCGCCTCTCATCCCAAATTGCGAAGGCGAACATGCCATTTAGATGACGCAGGCAATCGGGCCCCCATTCTTTATAGGCAGCCAGAAGTACTTCGGTATCACTGTTCGAACGAAAACGATAACCGCACTGCTCTAGCTCTGCGCGAAGTTCTACGTAGTTATAGATCTCGCCGTTGTGAGTGATGGTCAAGCCACACGCTTCATTCACCATAGGTTGATGACCAGCAGGGGAGAGGTCAAGGATGGCGAGACGACGGTTACCTAGCTTAACACTGCCATCAGGCGATTGCCAAAAGCCAGCGTCATCCGGCCCGCGATGAGCCAGCAAGTCTCTTATTCCAATGAATACGCTCTCACTTAACACCGATACTTTACCCACATATCCAACGATGCCACACATAGCTTTACCTCAGTAGTTCTTTATAGACTTCAATGGTTCTCTCTGCGTTTCTCTCCCAAGTGTATTGGAGTGCGACCTGGCGTGCCCTCTCTCCTATAGCTCTTGCTTCTTCGGGATTGCTGAGAAGGTAATCAAGAGCTTCTACTAAACTATCCACATCCCTTGGTTTAACAAGCCATCCTGTCTTCTTATGCTCTACGAAGTCCTCAATACCTTCCCCTAGGCAGCCAATCACCGGCTTGCCATTCGCCATAGCTTCCAGGTAAACAATACCAAAAGCCTCTTCCCAGCTTGGCAAGAGGAAGACATCACAAAGTGCATAAAGCTCCGCTAGCTTCTCACCCGTGACGAATCCCAACAAGTCGACTTGGCTCTGCAAATCAAGCCTATTTATTAATTTCGTCAACTTGGACCTCTCAGGCCCGTCGCCAACTATCAGGAGCTTGATCTCTCTATACTTCTTGACCAATTGCGATAAGGCCAGCAGCACATATCGATGCCCCTTTCTCTCAACCAAATTACTAACAGTAAGCAAAGATATCGTCTTGCTACTTAAAGGGGGCCTCCTTTGACCAACCTTACTTGGGGAGAACCCATTATTAACTACTCGTATTTTAGAGCCACATGAATACCATTCTTCGGTGACTTTTTTCAACCGAGAACTAACTGCGATAATGATACCAGCCCCCTTGAGGGTCTGCAGCACTTTTCTCCTGCGACCCGTAGAGAGTTGTGCCGCCTTGTAGATATCGGGACTGCCGTGAAGTGTGACTACTAGTGGGCAGTTGAATTGCTTACTTAAGAGAAGCCCAGCATATCCATCAGGTAGTACTTCATGAGCATGGATCAGGTCAAATGGAAAGCTCCTGTACAGTTCTGTCACCAGATTTCGAATCCCTCGATACATCCGGTTACCTGAGGAGGCGAAGAAAAGTGCCCTTGGAAAGGCTAGGTATCGAGGATAGAAAACTTGAATCCCCTCTCGTATCGTATACAGGGGAACCCTTGAATAGGCTTTCCATTTGGGACTTATGTAGTTGATCGGGAAAGGTGTCCACGGCACAGGCGAGATGACCCAGACCTCGAGGCCTTTTTCGACAAGCGCCTTCACCTGCTCATGAACGAAGATCCCCGATACCTCGCTGAACGTGGAAGGATACATATGAGAGATCACAAGGACTTTCATTTATGTACCTCCCTGTTTGCCGCGAGCATGATGATAATGATTAAGGAATGTCAAAGCAAACGCGAATAAAAGCCAATGAGGAGTGAGAGCCATGATTGAGCTGGAGCTGATACTGGCGAAGAAGAACCCCACTACCCCTACCAAAAGTCCCTCGCAGATCATCCTCTCTGTCTTATTGGACAAGCGACAATAGATTGCATAGAGCTTGAAGATCAAACTCAAGTAAAGTAGAAGATAGCCTGTGAAGATAAGCACCCCATACTGCACTAGGACCTCTACCCACCAGTTGTGAGGATTGGTGATGCCATACGTTGGGTAAACTTGAAAGTTCTCCATCCAGTATTCGGCATTTCCAGCCCCTACACCAAACCCTCCCGTCCTTACGAGAAAGATCAACGAATTTTTAATTAGATTTATTCGAACGCCAGTAGAGCCATAGGAGAGTTCCCATTGCCCAGTGATGCTGGCCAATTGACTGCTCATCGTATTACAAGCCTGTTGGGACAATTGAGGAAAAGCGATGAAAATACCTAATATAAGCAGCCCGGTTAAGATTATGGCCTTAAGTCTTTGAAGCGACTTGAGAAGAACAATAAACAGAAAAGCAAATTCTAAAATTACGGCAATATAGTTGGCCCTAGAGCCCGTTGCAATTAGCAAATAGAGACTGACGACGAGGATAACAAACCCGAAAGCCTGAACAAAGAATCCACGTCGGTACCTAAGGAAGCCAACCACTAAAGGTATACTTAGGGCAAGGAAAGTAGCGAACTCATTAGGGCCAACAAATACCACACTTGGCATGAAAATGACAGACTGTGGTGCTTCAATAAGCCCTGAAACGCTTAAGTGGTTCCCAGTTAGATTCTCCCATAGCCCTATCGGAATAAAAGCTACCAGGATGAGCAGCCAGAGATAATAAAATCTCTCGAGATCCCTCATATTGCTGAAATAGTAAACGGTAAAGAAGATGGTAGAAACACCTATAAACAAGAAGATAATCTCCCGGGCAGCCTCAACTTTGTTAGCAGCCCAAGCCAACGATAGAAGAGCGTATAGCAACCAAAACGTTAGGAACTGTAAATAGGGCTTAATTTTGATGTGTGAAGCGGGCAGTCGCCCATGCCTGAAGAGAAGACTCATAGCGAACAACGCCCATAGGGAGGCTAAGAGAATCCGATAAGGGAATAGATGTATAGGGCCTATAGGGATTAGGAAAAATGCTGGTCCTATAAAACCAGCGATGATAGTCAGGTAGAGAAAGGTTCTTTCGAGCGAGAAGATCTGCAAAAGTCTTCTACTTTGGAATTCGTCCCGCCTTAGGGCATGAATCCTCATTTAAATAGCGCCTCCACAGCCTGTATCTCAGCCTCCATACGCTCTTCCCAGCTCCAAAAGTTCTCCTCGGCAAACTTGCGGGCGTTAGCGCCTAATCGGTTCCTAAGTTCATCGTTCGCAAGCAGCTCTTTGATAACCTCAGGCAGCCTAGGCAAATCCTCGTATTCCAGCAACACCCCGTTCTCGCCGTTCCTAATGAAGCACCTAGTATCGCCATTGTTGAGGGTGATGATACACTTCCCAGCCATCATCGCCTCTAGTAGAGGGTTACCCACGTTGGACCAGTCATAAAGCGAGAGAAAGATGTCTGCTACAGCTAGGTATTTGGGGATTTCATTATGAGGAATAGCACCCTCAAACCGGACATTGTTCTTCACTCCCAGTTTACAGGCCATGCGTTCCAATTTCTCCCTCTCATGGCCTTCCCCAACTATAACTAATATGGTATTTGGAAAACTTTTCAGGACCTCAGGTAGTGCTTGAATGCTTCTGTCAACGCGCTTCCATGTATCTAGGCGACTGACAGTAAGCAAAATCTTTTCATCTCTCAAATCAAGTATCCTCCTTATTTCCTGTATTGAGGGCAAGTTCCTAAAAATTTCTCTATCCACACCGTTCGTCCAAAATTTTACTTTATGCATATTTACTCCAAGTTGCTGTAATACCCTATCACCTTGGGTTCCGTCATTGGCCATTATTACCAAGTCTGCAGGGATTTTAAGCCCCAGAACATGCTCCCACGCCCTTATCTTCCAAAATCTTCTATGCATCCAGGCTACTTTAAGAACGGTCCCTTGAAAGCGCGAAATCATTGGAACACGCCAAACCCTCGACAATACTTTGGCAACCGGCACCGCAGAGACTTCGTAGGCATAAACTACATCAACTGGGCTATTCGCTCCTATTTGCTGCGCTTTGACGAAAGCGACCATCTGAAACCATATCCACCAGAGCAATCTTGCAAAGAAGCCTATCTTCTTGATACGCATCAATTTTTTTAGCCATTGCGCATCAAAACGAGTAACATGGATATTGGGATGAACTTCATCAATAGAGCTTGGATCCTTATTGCCGGTGATGAAGTATACTTGCCAACCCCTATCTGCATACCCTTTCAAGGTTTGCCACAATGAAGGAGCTCCTTTGCCCTTACCCATGGACCAGAAGTCAAGAGCGGATATTATCAGAATACATCTTTGCTTACTCATCTAAGCTCACCCCGCAGTCTGGCTTGTACCCACCGTCCCACTATCTCTGCCGTCCGCCAGTATAGCGTCCAGTCGCCACGCTGGGGAAAGACTACTTTAGTCCACCGATTGCCAGAGAGCCGGCAGTAGAAGAAGAGGCCTCCGAGGAAAGAGACCGTGTAGGAAACCGTCGAAGCCCAGGCCGCACCTACAATCCCGTAGTGCGGGATCCATAGGAGATTCAGTGCGATGTTAGTGCCTACAGCAACTAACCCAGTATAAATGTTCAGCCCTGGAAACCCACGCCCAGCGATGTCATTAGCTAAAACCCTACTCGCGCTGAGTGCTACGATCCCTGCGAGCAGCGCCTGAAGCGCACTTACAGCTGGCAGAAAAGCTTCGGAATAGAGCAGAAGTACAATCCATCTGCTCAAGAGCGTCAAGACCAAAGCCGCCAGGGCCGTCATCCAAAGCACTGTGCGGGCCACCAGTGGTGTGAACTCCTTACGCCGTTCCTCTTCACTCTCTGCCGCCACCCTGGGGAAAAGAACTGTGCTTGCCGCATAGGACACCATCCATAGCTTCTCCACGAGCCCTACCGCAACAGAATACAATCCCACAGCAGCAGCTCCCAGAAACGCGTTAATGAGAAACATGTCCACGCGGTAGTTGAGGAACCACAGGATGCTCGATAGGTGCGCCTGAATGCCGTATGTAGTTGTCCGTTTAATGTAAGATGCGTTGGGCTTAAGGTCCATGCCCCCGGCAACCCGCCTGGCAAGGTGAAAAACAAGGGTATCAACGATCAGCCAGGTGAACAGCCCGGCAAGGATGGCTCCATTCACCCCGGCCTTTAACCCCAGCAAGGCAAGGGTGATGAACCCGAGAAAGAGAGCAGACTGAACGATCTGGACGTAGTTGAACTCTTTAATGCGCTGGGCACCAAGGAGGACGTAATTGACATATGAGAAGAAGAATTCTACAGGCACAAGCACCAAAGCTAAAAGAAGATAATCATGGGAAACGCCGGGAAAGATGGTCTCTCCGAAGAAAAAGATTATAACTAGCCCGGCGAGGACCCCAATACCGCTGACGCTCACGCTCAACAGGACGTTATTTCCAAGTATCTCCTGGCGTCGGAACTCGCCGCGGGCCACATAATACACGGTGGCCAGCCCAATTCCCAGGTTTCCGAAGGTTACGATGAGCGAAGGCAGAAGCACGGCAAGGGCGTAGATTCCTCTTCCCTCAGGTCCTAGAACCCTAGCTAGAACGACAGAGGTCCCAACTCCGACCAGGAGATTTAAAACGTTGCTAAGCAACGTAACTGTTGTTTCCTGAACGAATTTTCCGCTGCTCATGCTCTCCTTGGAGCAAACTAGTTCACATCTGCCCACCCAGATTCTTTCTGACATATAGGGCGAGTAACCATCTACGGTGCCATTGCGGGCGCCAAATGAGTTTTGCAAACGGCTTAAGCAACCTTGATGCATACAGCAATATACCCCCTGATCTTGCAGGGGTAACAGACAGCTGATCCCTGGCCAACTGGTAACCACATTGAGGGCATACAGCTGTGCTCGGGGGAGGGGCATTTCTCCATAGGCGATAAGCTGCATATAAGAACCGATTATATCGGGGCCGCGGTTCTAAGGGGCCTACCTCCTTCAGTTTGGAGAGGGCAAAGTCTTCAAATAGAGTTTTTAACTTTTGGGGATCGAAGCTTCGTACATGACGATTTGGATTATACCAACAGCGGCACGCAGGGCAGATAACGAGGGCAAAATCTAGATCTTCGTCGTTAGGTACAGAAATTATAATGTACTTCTTGCTCACTCGCTGAAGCTCAGAGAGAGCTTTCTCGAAGACACGGGAAGGGAGATGTTCAAGAACCTCTAAGCATGTCACTAGGTCAAAACTTGCTGATTCGAAGGGCAAAGCAGCAATATCACCGTATATTGCCTTGGGCTTCACGTATTTTAGTGCTTCCTGACTGAAATCTAAACCAACAGCTTGGTACCCAGCCGGCAGCGAATTCAGAAAAGCCCCATTCCCACAACCTGCATCAAGAATAGTTCGAACATCTGAGGGGATAAGCTCAATCGTGCTAGTAATCCTTTCTCGCTCTGCTGGTAGGCTGAGCAGATCCTTCTCCCATAACTCTGGCTGATCATAATAATGGCGTTCATACCTTTTCATAAGAACCACCTTCCGCCCAATAAGTTCACAATTCTTTCCCCTGCCCGACCATCGCCATAGGGCCATGCCGACTCTACTCCCGACCGGGCCTCTAGCGCTGCCCGCGCAATCCTTTCAAAATCATACCCTACCAAGGTGTTCCACCCCGCCTCCACCGTCTCTACCCATTCGGTCTCGTCTCGTAACGTCACGCACGGCACTTGAAAGAAGAAAGCCTCCTTCTGAACACCGCCAGAGTCCGTGAGAATTATTTTAGCGTACTTCTCCAACAGCAGCATCTCGAGGTACGAGACGGGCTGAAGAATCTGCACTTCCTTGAGCTCTAGCCTGCATTCTGCGATCCGCTTGCGCGTCCGTGGATGCAGAGGCACGATGACCCGCAGCCCTCCCCCGGCGATCTCCTCCAGGGCTTGGAAGATAGACTGCAACCGCTCCATGTTGTCGGTGTTCTCCGCGCGGTGAATCGTGGCCAGTGCGTATGCCCTTGGCTTGAGCCCTAGACGAGTCAAGATGTCAGACTTTCGCTCCGCTAGCTCTGCATTGTAGAGCACCGAGTCGTACATGACATCGCCCACCAGGTGCACACCCTGCGTGACCCCCTCGCGCTCTAAGTTCTTCACGGCTGTCTCGGTGGGGCAAAAGAGCAGATCCGAGATATGATCCGTGAGCACACGGTTGATCTCCTCGGGCATCTTCTTATTGAAGCTGCGCAAGCCCGCCTCGATATGCGCCACAGGGATGTGCAGCTTCGCTGCAGCGAGAGCGCCGGCGAGTGTCGAATTCGTGTCGCCGTAGACCATGACGAGATCGGGTTTCTCTTTGAGAAGCACTTCTTCGATGCGTTTCAGCATCTCGCCGGTCTGGTAGCCGTGCGTGCCGGAGCCAACCCCAAGATGATAGTCGGGCTCTTTGAGCTCTAATTCTTCAAAGAAGACGCGAGACAGAGTGTAGTCATAATGCTGGCCGGTGTGGACGAAGATCTCTGTAATAACCCGATCTGGATTCTCGCGGTTATGCTTTTCGATAGCCCTCAAGATCGGGCCGACCTTGATGAACTGCGGTCGCGCCCCAACGATGTCCACAAGCTTCATAGGCGCCCTTGGTTTGCCATAAAATCCCTCACTGCTGCGATTATATACTCTTGTTCCTTCTCTGTCAGCTCCGGGAAGATCGGGAGAGACAAGGCCTCGCGGCTCGCCCGCTCGCTCTCTGGGAGCTGTCCCTCTTTGTACCCTAAGTGTCCAAAGCACGGCTGCAGGTGCAACGGCAACGGATAGTAGATCTCCGTGCTGATGCCGTGCTCTTTGAGATGCTTCTGGAGCA
Organism: Candidatus Bipolaricaulota bacterium; assembly: GCA_036783095.1. GTDB lineage: Bacteria > Bipolaricaulota > Bipolaricaulia > RBG-16-55-9 > DRXL01 > JANXCC01. The sequence goes on along the minus strand of DAIPXV010000026.1, from coordinate 9,722 downwards.
CGTCGCGCCGCCCGTCAGAGACTCGGACTGTATACTGATGATAAATATGTGTTCGATCCGGGGCTTTGTATGGAACTGCCAGCCCCTCGAGCTGAGATAGGGCCTGATCGTATTGGGCAGCGATTTTCTGTCGAGCGCGGGTCCACTCATCGAGATGGGTGAGTTTGACTCTTAAGATCGCTGCTTGGAGCGCGTCTAGGCGAGAGTTTGTGCCCACGATGTGATGATAGTACTTGGGCTTTGAGCCGTGCACCCTGAGCATACGGACTCTTTCAGCGAGCGCATCGTCGTTGGTGACGACGAGCCCACCATCGCCGTAGGCCCCTAAATTCTTTGTGGGAAAGAAGCTGAAGCACCCCAGATGTCCCAGCGTGCCCACAGAGCGATCTTTATATTGCGCACCGATGGCCTGAGCGGCATCTTCGATCACGATCAGCTCATATCGCCGAGCGATCTCCAGCAGTGCGTCCATCTCCGCGGGCTGGCCATAGAGATGAACCGGGATGATCGCCTTGGCTTGATCCTGGAGCTGCACGTCTGATTCGAGCAGATTTTGCACATATTGGGGTTCGAGATTGAACGTGCGCGGGTCAATGTCAGCAAAGACGGGTGTAGCCCCAACGTTGACGACCGCACCAGCCGTCGCAAAGAACGTGAAGCTAGGGACGATCACTCTATCGCCGGGCCCGACCCCCGCAGCTTTGAGCGCAAGCCACAAAGCGTCCGTGCCGCTGGCTACGCCGATGGCATGTTTTGCTCTCAAATACTGCGCAACCTCGCGCTCGAAGGCCTCGACCTCGGGGCCTAAAATGAACTGCCCCGATTCAATGACCCGCGCGATGGCGCTGTCAATCTCGGTCTTGATAGACTGATATTGTCGCTTGAGATCGAGAATAGGGATCTTCATAGCTTGACGATGCGCTCCTTGCCCTCTTGGCGATAGCGGCAGCCGCACTGTGAGCATTGGGTGAGCTGATCTTGAAAGTCTAATTTAGTGCCGCATTCGCAGATCCAGCCGTGAATCCTCGCGGGAACGCCATAAACTATCGCATACGGAGGGACGTCTTTGGTGACGACCGCCCCTGCCCCAACGAACGAATGCTCTCCCAGTGTAACTCCGCACACGATGGTCGCGTTGGCCCCGATGGTACAGCCGCGCTTCACGAGCGTCTTGACGAAGCGCTCGCGCCCTTTTGGAAAAGCCGCCCGCGGGTTTAAGTCGTTAGTGAAGACCATCGAGGGCCCACAAAAGACGTAGTCCTCGAGAGTTACACCTTCATAAACCGAGACGTTATTTTGAATCTTGCAGCCATCTCCGATAACGACGTTGCGCCCGATGAAGACATTCTGCCCGATCGTGCAGTTCTTGCCGATGCGCGCGCCTTCTGAGATATGACAGAAGTGCCAAATCTTCGTGCCCGCGCCGATCTGCACGTTCTCATCAATGTGCGAAGACTCGTGCACAAAGTATTCTTTCTCGCTCATAGTCTGCTGGCCTCCGTAAGGGCGATTGGGGTTCCGTGGAAGTCGAGCGATCTTTGAGCAGCTTCGAGAACTCGAAGCACTCTCAAGCCGTCACGCCCGTCGCTGCGCGGCTGTTCTCCGCGCTCGATGCAGTGTAAAAAGTGCTCGCAGACTCTTCGCAAGGGCTCGTCAGTGGGCACGGAGATAGAATGTGCTCCCTCGTCGCGGGGGAGCAAGCGCCCGTCAGCGCGCACGACATATTTGTCAAACACGAGCAGTTTCTCTGAGCTTGTGTCGTCGAAGATCGCCATCCTCTTGCGGCCGACGACCACGAGCTTGCGGGCTTTGTGGGGGTCAAGCCAACTGACGTGCACGTGCGCACGTACCCCAACTGCGAACTCCAAAACGATCAGAGCCATATCTTCGATCCGCTCTTGGAGGTAGCTTGCCCCATGAGCCCACACGCGCTGCGGCTCCTCCCCCAACAGATAGAGCATCACCGAAATATCGTGTGGGGCCAAGCTCCAGAGAGCATTCTCTTCGGTGCGAATGATCCCCAAGTTTAATCTTTGACTGTAGAGATAGAAGATCTCCCCCAGCTCATCATTGCAGATGAGCTGATGGAGCCGCTCGACCGCAGGATGATATTCTAAGAGATGGTCCACCATGAGCACGCGCTGCTCTCGCTCAGCGAGCGCGATGAGCTCGTGAGCTTCGGAGGAGCGCATGGCGATGGGCTTTTCCACGAAGACGTGTTTCTGCGCTCGAAGCGCCTGAGAAGCTACCTCATAATGCGTGACGACTGGGGTCGCGATGGCCACGGCACTGACAGTGGGATCATCAAACACGGCCTGCGCGTCGGTAAGGGTCTGCACGTCAGGGTACTGAGACGAAATGTCGCTGATGCGCGTGGGATCGAGATCACAAGCGACGACGCGCTCTGGCCCTAAGAGCGCGCAAAAATTTCTCAAGAGATTCTTACCCCAGTGGCCCACGCCGATGACGGCGAGCTTATTGAGTTTGCTCATAGCAATGAGGAGCGCCCAAGCGAAAGATGTGCGGGGCCGAAAGCCCCTTGAGCGCGTTGCGCGTGTCGTAGATCAGCGCTGCGTGTTCAACAACTTTCTGATAATCAACGTTCGAGTGATCTGTAGTGATGATGACGAGATCGAATTCCCTAATGACTTCCGGGGTGAGCGGGACCGAAGTGTACTCTTGGTCGGCGATGCGGCAGCGCGGGATATACGGGTCATGATACGAGATGTGAGCACCCCACTTGAGGAGGTGCTGGGCGACTTTCAGTGCTGGGGATTCGCGCAAGTCGTCCACGTCTTTTTTATAGGCCATGCCCAGCAGGAGCACGCGCGCGCCGTTTACACACTTTTTGTGTTTGTTGAGGATCTCCGCGGCCCGCGAGACCACATATGCGGGCATAGAATCATTGATCTCGCCAGCAAGCTCGATGAACCGTGTGGCAAAGTCGTACTCTTTGGCCTTCCATTCGAGGTAGAAGGGGTCGAGAGGAATACAATTATGGACGATCAAGCCGCCAGTAGTCACGAAAGTATGCGTTCCTGCCACTTCTATGCTATAGACTGGCTCGTCATAGCTGTGCTCTACCTCCACAGCTTTCACCTGAACACTGAAGTGCCCCCGCGACTTCTTAAAGTGATAGCGATGGATCTCTTTGGTAGAGCAGGCAAGAGCTGCTTCGAGTCTTTGGCGCTTAGCAGTCGGGAGCAGATCGAGCAACTTTCTTACTTGATCAGCTCCGAAGACCTTAAGGATGCGAAGCGGTCTAGTCTGGCACTGAGCATTCTGAACTTTATAAGCAGGAACGATCCCAAGCCTCTGAAGGAGCAGGCACACCTCTTCAGCGAGAGCAGCATTGCATGTACCGAAGCCGATCATAGCGCTGTGGCCACGCACTTCCACCCAACCGTTGCCACGGAAGAGGCCACTCAGAAATGCCCGAATCCGCGGGGGATCGAGCTGGAAGACAAAGTGTGGAATCCGCATAGAATACGAATTGCAGCCGCAGCCCAGCACATCCCTCATCAGCCATCCGAAGATGCGCGAGGAAATCTTTATGTGCTGCGCTTGCCAGTGCGCATCTGAAAACACAGAATACTTGATCCCCAAGCGCTTAAGGATAGCCATCACATCCTCGATCAACTCTGTCTCGTAGCGATGGAAGGTAAACCGGACGCGATCCGATTTGTCTTTGGTTAAGCACCCTTCGGCCACATAGTAGCCTAACAACCGCAAGAAGTCCTGATCGAGCTTGATGATCGCAGGGATAAGTGTGATCCTCCCACGCCCGGTGTATAGGCGTAAGGCTTGGCGCGGCACATTGAGGCTAGCTTCGATCTGAACGTACAGAGGGAGAGGCAAATAATTCTGTCGCACATACTCTTGTTTGACCTCGTAAGGGACTCCCAGCTTGTGGAGCTCGTGATAGAGCAGTTTTTTATGGTTTCTCAAATATCCAGCTGGTGGTTTCACCCGCGCGTCGTGATAGAGCTCGAAGTATTCTGAGCGTTGTAATTCAGCGATTAGATCAATATGAGAGGGAGAGGTCTCCGTGGGATAGGCAGCAATGAGCGGCAGCTCATCCCCTACTTGGAGTTGGGAAGCGAACTTCATCCTCCATTGCCCATGCTGGCATGCGAGCATAGGATGCTTATCTGTAACAGTAAGGGTTCGACCTAACTGCGTCTTAATACGCAGCAGCGGGCCCCGATAGCGACGGCGTGTCAAAGCGATCACTCGCTGCCAGGTGCTCTGCTTCTGCTGAGCACTCCACGCGAGCACCTGCAAACCGTCATTTAAGAAGATCAGTCCATCCTGATTGTTCGATTCGTAGCGGGAGAACAGCTCCGCTAATGTCAGCGCCCGTATCTGAGAGCCTTCTTTAACAAATACGTACTCGGAACCAACTAAGCAATGGCCTCCTATGCCCGGGCCGGGGTAGAAGGGCATGAACCCGAAGGGTTTTGTGCGAGCAGCTTCGATCACTTCCCAAATGTCAATGCCCATCTTGTCGCAGAGCATAGCTAGCTCATTGACGAGGGAGACATTCACAATCCGAAAGCTGTTCTCGAGAAGCTTGGTCATCTCCGCGACGCGGGGGGAAGAAACTACTACGACTTTCTCTTGGATGATCGTTTCATACAGTGCTTTAGCGACCTCAGAGCAGCGCGGGGTGACGCCGCCCACGACCTTGGGGGTGTTTTTGACTTTGAACTGACGGTTGCCAGGGTCCACGCGCTCCGGCGAGAACGCGAGAAAGAAATCCTCGCCAACGGTGAAGCCCCGGCTTTCGATCTTGGGGAGAAGGATCTCTTCGGTCGTGCCCGGATAGGTCGTGCTCTCCAGCACCATCAGTTGATTCTTCTTCAGATACGGGAGCGATTGCTCAGTGACGTACTCAATATAGCTTGTGTCGGGCTGCTTGTTCTTCCCCAACGGTGTGGGGACGCAGAGCGTGATGACGTCGGCTTCAGCGACGGGGGAGTAATCAGGCGGGCCCTGCACTGCGCGGAGCTTTTTCGATTGCACAACGTCTTTCAAATCAGCTTCGAGCACATCGGGGATATAGCTCTCCCCGCGATTCACTTTCTGGACGCGTTCAGTATTGCGCTCGATGCCGATCACGGTGAACCCGGCCTTCGCTTTCTCGACGGCCAAGGGGAGGCCCACATAGCCCAAGCCCATGACAACGATCTTCGCTTTTTTCGTGCGAATCTTCTCCAGAAGCTCAGAATAGCTCATGGTTTGTCTGAAGTCTCTGGCTGGGGTTGTCGCAGATAGTTCACAAAGAACGCCAAGAGCGTGCCGCCAAAGAGCCCCAAGACCCCAGCGATGAGGATGTTCATCGTGCGTCGTGGCCCCACGGGCTGCTCCGGAGCAAACGGCGCGCTCACGACGTCTATCGTCTCTGGGGTCTTAGCGAGGACTTGCTGGGCTTTGCCCGCCAAGAGTTCCAGGTTTGTTCGTTCGTTCTCTAAGTTCGTCAGTCGGCTGTGAAACTCTGGGAAGAGCTCGCGCCCGCGCGAATCTAATTGTTGCAACTCGCTCTCTAAGTTCTTAACGCGCTCATTGAGCGCTTCAAATTCGCGCTTGAGCATGATCCCTTGGAGGGTCGCGTTCTGCTCGCCCGCGGCCAACCTCAAGAATTGGGGATTTTTGCGAATCTCGTCCATGCGCGCCAGCAGCTCAGCCCGTTGAGCCTCTAAAATCTCTTTGCGCCGGGCGATCTCGCTCTGCAACTGAGCGTTCATGGCATCGAGCTGCTCTTGCACGGCTTTCTTGGTGGTGCTCAAGCGCGCCAGCTCAAGGTCTATATTCGCTTGGAGATCGCTTCGCAGCTTGGACTCCGCCAACGAGATTATCACGCTGAGGGCCTCGCGCAGCTTCTCTGGCTCCAGATCGCCGGGGAGGCGCACCTCGAGCAGGTCCGTGTCCTTGATAACAGAGGCTTTCAGATTGCGCTTCAGCCATTGGTGGACTTGCATGGGCGTCTCCTTTTGGAATTCCGGGTAGCGTGCTTGAAACTCTTGAGCGACTTGGAAGAGCAGCTCGTCCGACTGTACAATAGCTGCTACTGACTGAAGAGAGGGGAGCTTGAGGGCCAGCCCGTCTACCGTGGGCAGCGGGCGCAACTTCAAGAGTGTGCGCGCTTCGTACTCATCGGGCAGGCGGAATGAGACCAGCGCAGCTAGGACGACCGCCACGACGAAGACCCCAGCAATGACCCACTTTCCCTCCCAGATGACTCTCAAATAGTCTCGAAGATCAACTTCGTATTCTTCCACGCTTGAGCCTCCTTGAGGACTGTGCATTTATCATAGCACGTGTGAGCCAGCTGGTCAACGAGGCTTTGCAGAGGGATTGAATCACGGAAGAACTTGTTTTCTGCGCGCTCCGCGTTGTTCCGTGGCTTCCATATCTCCGAGCCAGCGGATGCGTTCGGCCAGCGAAGCTTGACTCAACGCATTCACGAGCCTCTCATCTGCGGTGACGAAGACCGCTTGGCGCTCCTCAGCCAGAGCAAGATAGAGCGCGTCGTAAACGCTCCGCTCATGGACACGCGCGATTTCCCAGGCATGCTCTAAGAGCGAGATCGCCGCGCAGAGCTGAACCGGGAAGTGATCCCGAATCTGCCGGATGATCTGCAGCACCTCTCTGCGCTGCAGTTCGCCGAGGCGATGCTTCTTCCATAAGATGTTTCCTATCTCCGCGATGATCAAGTCCGGCGCGAGAAGCCGTGCGCTCCCGTCCGCTGCGGCTTGCAGCAGTTTGTCCGCTGGTTCGACCAAAATCTCCGGCACGTACCACTTGATCGCCACACTAGCGTCCACAACGTACCGCTTCATCGAGCCCGATCTTCCCGCAGGAGCGTGGCGCTGTCACTGAAAGCGCGTCCAGAACGAGCTAGTTTGCTCCGGATACGGCGCCCAGCCTGTAGGGTCTTGTGTGCCGCAATCCCGGTAGCCTCTTCCAAAATCAGTCTCAGCTCTTGCTGGAGTGAGCGATGTTGCTGAGCCGCGCGCTCTTTGAGGCTCTTCACAACGCGCTCAGGCACGTCACGAATGAGCACGTTCGCCATATCACATCACCTCATCGTGATAGCATAATGATAGCATTAACTTTCCTGTAGGTCAAGCAATGGGGACTAGACAGAAGGGGGAGTAAGGTCTATAATTTTCGCTACGTGCTCACCAACGAAGATAAAGAGGAGGTGCATCACGATGATGCATCAGCAGATCAGCAGGAGTCTGGTGGTGGGCTTAGTGGTGATTGTTGGGCTAGGGCTGGGTGCCTGGGCCCAGTCGATCTCTTTGACGGTGACGGCGTACTCGGACGCGGTGCGGTTCTCCGCCCAAGGCTCGGTCAAGGAGCTGCGCGTTGAAGTGCTCTCTCTTTCTGGGCAGAAGGTCTTCGATTCCGGGCCGGTGTCGGGCGCAGTGTTGGACTGGAAGCTTTTGAACACCCAGGGACAGTCGGTAGCCAACGGGGTCTATCTCTACACGGTCACCGTGAAGGACCCATTTGGGAATGTGACCAAGAAGCTGGGGAAGCTCGCGATCTTGCGGGGCAAGGGGGTAGCAGCTCCGCCGCTGAGCGGGATCACGGTGGGGGAGCTAGCTCAACCTCGGTTGCAGATTCAATGGGATGTCCCAGGGAACTACACGATCCAAGGGAACTTGGGAGTAGGGACGGAGACACCAGCTGCACCAATTCATGTTCTTACTCCAACTTTTCAAACTATGATACGTATGACCGACGATCGGCAAACTATTGATTTTAGAACATATGGAAGCAAGTTTGGTGCTCTAGTAGCCGCATCTTCAGGCACCTCAGTGGGATTCCTCAACAGGGCTGCATCAGGGGGAATATTTGTGGAAGAGAGATCTCCTGGGGTTGCCTGTCTCACGAATTCCATATGTGTTACACTTCCTACGGGCTGGGCTTTCCGAGTAGTAGCTGGGGTAGGAGGTCCAGAAAGGCTAACTGTATTAGATACAGGCAACGTCGGCATCGGCACCTCTAGCCCCAGCGCTCAAACCCATATCAACAACAACGCTAACCAGCCCGGCCTGCGCATTGATAGCTCCTCCGGCACCAATGCGCTCGAGATCTATAACACCGAGGGCGGGCAACAGAATCTGATCTTCCGCGTCGAGCGCACCACGGGCAACGTCTACGCTGACGGGAACTTCACCGGCGGCGGGGCCGACGTCGCCGAGCGCATTGACGTCACCGAAGCCGTCGAACCCGGTGACGTCGTCGAGATTGACCCAGAGAACCCCGGAAAATTCCGCAAGGCCCGCGAAGCCCTCAGCACCCGCGTCGCCGGCGTGATCTCGACGGCTCCGGGAGTCGTGCTGGGCAACCGGAGCGCCGAGAGCAGCGATGCCCGCCTCATCCTCGCGCTTGCGGGGCGCGTCCCCGTCAAGGCGACGGCGAAGTACGGGGCGATCGCCGTGGGCGATCTGTTAGTGAGCTCGCCCATCCCCGGCTACGCCATGAAGTGCCCGGAGAAGAGCCAATGCATCGGCGCGGTAATCGGCAAGGCCCTGGAGCCCCTCACTGAAGGCGTGGGCGTGATCGAGGTGCAAGTAATGCTGCGGTAAGGGAGATTAGGCATGATGTCCATCACGCGATTCGTGCTGAAGCTCCTCATAGCGGGGATAGCCCTTGGGGCCATGCTCGTGCGACTCAGCTCTGCCCAGCCCTCCTCCCCCGTTGACCCTGAAGTGCTTCAGGAGATCCAAGCGAATGGCTCCGCTCGCGTCATCGTCACCTTAACAGACGCTTCAGCTCTGCAGGTCCAGCAGATCGCTCAGCGGATCGAGGGCGTCCTACGCGAGCTGACCCCTCAAGATTTTCAACTCTCCCGGCGATTTCAGTCGGTCGCGGCCTTTGCCGGGGTCGTGACCGCTACAGGGATCGCCAAACTAGAGCGCCACCCGGACGTCATGCGCGTCCAGCTCGATCTGGTGCTCCGCGCGATCTCCCCCCAGCCCCGCCTCCAGCCTCACCTCAGCGAGAGCGTCCCCTTGATCCAAGCAAACAGCGTGCATAGCTTGGGCATTCGCGGCAATGGGGTGCGCATCGCCATCCTCGACACGGGCATTGATACAGACCATCCCGACTTCACTACCGTGACGCCTGGGGATCGCATCGTCGCACAGAATTGCTTTCTCACCGGGGCAAGTTGCCCTTCCCCACCAAACGTCGCCGAGGACGGCAACGGCCACGGGACGCACGTGTCAGGGATCGCCGCTTCTGACGGCTCGGTCTCCTCCGTCGGTGTTGCCCCTCAGGCCCAGCTCGTCGCGATCAAGGTCCTCAGAGATAACGGCTCAGGCTATCTCTCCGATACCGTTGCGGCCCTCGAGTGGATCTATATGAACAACGCCTCTCTCAATGTAAAGGTCGTCAACATGAGCCTGGGGAGCTTCACTCTCTACACGCCCCCGTGCGATACGGCCTACCCCGCCATGACCGCAGCGATCAACAACCTGCGCAATATCGGCGTGATCAGCTTTGCGGCCTCGGGCAATGACGCCAACGCTACGCAGATGTCGCTGCCGGCGTGCATCAGCACTGCTGTTTCGGTCGGGGCAGTCTACGATGCCAACGTCGGGCCCATCAGCTGGGGAAACCCCCAAGTCTGCAGGGACTCGACAACTGCGGCAGATAAAGTCGTGTGCATCACTAATGGGGTGCCTGATCTGCAGGCCCCCGGA
>DAIPXV010000025.1:0-19628 GCA_036783095.1 Candidatus Bipolaricaulota bacterium | reverse complement strand
GCTGTGCCCCGAGGTTCTCAAACTCGTCCGCGTATTCTTGCTCCTCGGCGATCGTCGCCCCGTCATCAATGACCTTGGGGCCGCCAAACTCCTTCCCCAAGATGACATGGCGCCCTTTGGGGCCTAGGGTGATGCGTACCGCATCAGTCAATTTCTGAACGCCCGCCAGAAGCTTCTCGCGAGCCTCGGCTTCGAAGATGACTTCCTTGAACTTCTTGACGGCCATAGTAGATCTCCCTCCTTAAAATTTACTGAATCATCGCGAGGATATCGCTGCTCTTGACGATGTAGTACTCCTCGCCGTTAAAGGTGAGCTTGGTGCCGGCCAAGGCCGAGAGCAGCACTTTATCGCCCTTTTGGACCTTGACCTTCTCCATATCCGTCCCGACTTCGACAACCTCCGCGCGCACGTAGTCGAGGTCCTTCTTGGCCTCTTCGGGGAGGATGATCCCCCCGGCTTCCTCCTCCTCGATGCGCCGTACCAAGACACGGCTCCCCAAGGGTTTCAACTGCAGTTTCTTCATAGTTCTACCCCCTTTGATGAAAGATTTCGTTGGTGTAATCTGATCGGACATTAGATTAGCACTCTCGTGAGTGCTTTGCTAAGGACGCCTTATTCTACCCGACGGCGATGGGGCTGTCAAGTCTATGCGAAAGCTTATAGCGAGAGAAAAAAACGGAACCCAGTTGGGAAAGTACCCAACTGGGCTCCTCGCCCAGGCCCCCTCCCCAGTTTGGGCTCCCTTTAGGACAGAGCTAGAGCTTATTCCCCTCTTGTATCCTCAGCAGCCCTTTTCTTTAGGTTTTTGCTTTCTAAATTCGCGAGTAATAAGTTTGACTATCACCTCTTTGCTTGTAAGTATAGCGTTTTCTCGTTAGGTTGTCTTTGCTCCAGAGCAAAAAGAAAAGATCATTTCTCAGCTGATCTTCAGCTGTATATCCGTGGATACTCGGAGCTTGGAGGGGTACACAATGAGCAGATGCCGGTGCTTCTCCACCATCCCGCGCTTCTCCCATGATCTTAAGATGCGATTGACGGTGTAGAGCGACAGCCCTGTGGACGCCGCCAGCTCTTGCTGGGTGATGGGCAGGGCCGCGTGGTCCCCCTCGCACAGCCCCTCGGCCAAAGACCGCACTACCCAGAAGAGCCGCTCTTCCGCAGACCCGCAGGCAAACCAATCTAAGGTCTCAATAAGCTCCACAAGCATCTGCTGCAAGATGGCTATGGAATTCAGAGCTGTGGATGGGAACGCGTGCAACAGGCGCACAGCGTCGTGCATGTCCCAGCGCAGCGCACGCACGTCGACAGCCGCTTGCGCGGACACGCAATATTTCGAGACCACTCCAAAATGGGCGAAGCGAAACGCTATGCCCGGCTTGATGAACCTCACGATGATCGGCCTTCCACTGGGATGGTGGTGAATGATCTTCACCAAACCGCTGAGCAAGAGATAACTATAGACGGCCGGTTGCCCTTGATGATAGAGAAACTCCCCTGCGTGGGCCTCGATCAATCGAGCTAGTTCGGCTATCTGACGCAGCTGGGCTTCGTCCAAGCCTCGATAATACGGGCTGTTGATCTTTTGGAGCAGCTCGACGCGCTCTTCGACAGACGAGTGCACGATCCCCATGATGCCCCCTGTGTTTTTACCCCAAGCTGCACTGAGAATATAACATATTTATTGTTCATGGGGCAAATCCCAGGGGGACCGTTGCACTACCCGTGCGGGACAGCGGGGCTCGACAAGAGAAGAATCCCTTATTACAGTGTAATTGTTATGCCATCGGGGAAGACGCATCTACGCATCGAGCTGTTTTTGTTGCCCATCTGCGTCGCGCTGCTCTTTGTCGCGGAGAGCTATAAAGTAATAACTATCGGCTGGGAGGGCGTAGCGATCTTCGCGGGAGCCTATCTCTTCTCGAGTCTCCTGCTCAGCCCCGATTTGGACTTACGGCACAATCGCAGCCGCCGGCGCTGGGGGCTTCTGAGCTTTCTTTGGATTCCCTACACGAAGATCTTCAAGCACCGTGGCATCAGCCATAGCCTGCTCTTTGGGACTTTGACCCGCCTGGGGTATCTGGGGCTGCTCGCTCTGTTGATCGCTTTGGGACTGAGCTATTTCAACGTGTGGGCAATCCCCCTCGATGCGCTGAGGACGTTCCCCATTGACCTCAAGCGCTTCAGTCTTCTCATCGCCGGTCTCTGGCTGCCCAATATTATTCATACCCTGACCGATCACGTGCACAGCGCCCTTAGACGCTATTAATTCACCCTCACCCCTTTCACCTACCCTAGCCCTCTCCCTAAGCGGAGAGGGAGCGGGTGAGGTGCGAGGGGAGCCAGAGGGGTGAGGGGGCGAACTGTTTGACAATCGCGCACCCTTATGGCAAAATACAGTTGTTAGCCAAGAGCTCTCAGCAACAAGGAGGTAGCATCATGGGTGCGCGCGAAGAGTTAGAGGCCCAACTCAAGAACATCTTCGGCAAAGCCAAGTACCCCGTCAAGAGCGTCTTCGATCTGCTTCCTGTCCTGCCCCAAGGGCCGATGACAAGATTCACCGCGGGGAACAAATCGTGGACCGCGATGGAGCTGTCGCAGAAGCTTGGCGGACAGGCGCGGTTCCCCTATAACGATGTCGATTCCTTGGTCAAGGATCTGCTCGATGGCCTAGCGGCCAGGGGGGAACTGTAAAGAGCCCCGTGCATGATCCCAGCCGGTCGCGAGCCCGTCATCGTGGAAGCGGTGCGCACGCCCATCGGCAAACGCGACGGCTTCTTCAAAGATACTCGCGCCGACGAGATCGGGGTCGTCGCGATCCAAGGGCTCCTGGAGCGCACTCGCATCGCCCCCGCTGAGATCGAAGATGTCGTCTTCGGATGCGTCACAGGGCGGGGCGAACAGGGCTTTAATATCGCACGGATCATCGCTCTGGAAGCGGGCTTGCCCATCGAGACCGCGGGAGTCACTATCAATCGTCTCTGTGGCTCCTCCCAACAAGCGATACACTTTGCTGCCCAGGAAATTCTTGCTGGCGTCTGCGATTGTGCCATCGCCGGCGGGGTCGAGAGCATGACCCGCGAGCCGATGGGCTCGGATTTAGACAAGCCGCTCAACCCCAAACTCTCAGCAAAATACGAGATCGTCCCTCAGGGGGAGTCCGCCGAGCGCATCGCTGACCAATGGAAGATCTCTCGCGAGGAACTCGATGAATTTTCTCTGCAAAGCCATCTCAAGGCCGCGCACGCCCAGGATTGTGGGTATTTTGCGAGCCAGATCATCCCCGTCACGATCAATGGCAGAGTGATCACGCACGATGAGGGCGTGCGACGCTACGCTTCTCCCGAAGAAGGCCGAGCGAAGCTCGCCAAGCTCCCTCCGGTCTTCCGTCCCATCAACGGGAAGATCACCGCAGGGAACTCTTCGCAGATCAGCGATGGGGCCGCAGCGCTCTTATTGATGACCCGCGACAAAGCGAAAGCGCTGGGCTACAAACCCAAGGCGCGCTTTCGCTCCTGGGCTGTCGCTGGGGTAGATCCGACGATCATGCTCACCGGCCCAATCCCAGCTACGAAAAAAGTCCTGCAGAAAGCGGGGCTCTCGCTCTCGAATATAGATCTCTTCGAGTGCAATGAAGCGTTCGCCTCGGTGCCGATTGCGTGGGGCAGAGAGCTGGACGTCCCGTGGGAGAGGGTGAATGTGAACGGGGGCGCGATCGCCCTCGGGCATCCCTTGGGCGCAACGGGGGCGATTCTCTTCACGAAAATTCTCTATGAACTGGAGCGGCGCGATGCCCAGTTCGGCCTCGTGACAATGTGCATCGGCATGGGGCAGGGCATCGCCACGATCATCGAGCGCCTCTAGACTTTGACTGTCGGATTAATCTGATACTTCACAGTCCCCCTGACGGCGCGCGAGATGATACACCGTTGTTCGGCGAGCTTGACAGCGCGTGCGATCGCCAAGTCATGAGCCGTGGGGTCGCCTTCCAATTCTAGGTGAGGCTTAAGGACGATCTCCGTGAAATGGAACCCCTCTTCCTCGTGGGAGGAGACGCGCCCCTCAGCCTCACATTCGAGCTTCTTGATGGGCAGGCGCATCTTCTCCGCGATGTAGGCCAGCGTGATCAGATAGCACGAGCACGCCGCCGACAGAAAGAGCTCTTCGGGGTTTGTCGGCCCGCCCCTCCCGCCAAACTCCTCAGCAACAGAGAAGGGCGTCCGTATCGTCTGCTCCTCGTTGACGACCTCGCCTTGGCCGTTCACCCCGCCCTGCCACCGACCAAAGACCCGAAAGACATATTTGTTATGCATGGGTACCAACCCCTTCGTTTGAGAGTGATCTTTCTAAAATACCAAAAACTCCAGGGTCTGCCAACTCGCTTGGCGGCCTAAGACCGACTATACTAAATGAGCCGCTATGACGAGCGTTGAATTCTTAGACAAGCTTAAAGAGTATCTTGTGGATTTTGAGGCGCGCCCCGCGCAGCAGATGATGCTCGCTGCGTGCGAGCGCGTCATCAACGCTGGGGGAGTGCTGCTCGTCGAAGCCCCTACCGGCGTGGGCAAGACGTTTGCTTATGCCATCCCCGCGATTCTCTCCGGAAAGAAGACGATCATCTCGACGAACAAGAAGAACCTCCAAGATCAGCTAATAGAGAAAGATCTGCCTCTGCTGGCGCGGGTGAGGAATTTTCGGTTCTCTGTCGCCAAGGGATTTTCAAACTATCTCTGTTTGCTCTCATTGCACGGGTTCCAGCCCAAGACTCCCATCGAAGCCCAAGAGCGCGTGCGGCTGCTGCGCTGGGCCGAGACGACCGAAGACGGTGAATACGACTCCCTCATGCCACCCAGCCCGATCTGGGATGAAGTCTGCGCAGATTCTGCGGGATGTCTGCGACAAGATTGCCCTCACTACGATCAGTGCTTTTACTTTCGTGCGCGGGAGCGCTGGTTCGGCGCAGATCTCTTGGTGGTCAATCACGCACTGCTGGCCGCCGATGCGGCCTTAGCGTTGGATGCGGGCCGCGGGCTCTTGCCCGACGCCGAGATCTTAATCATTGACGAGGCCCATGCTTTGGAGGATGCGTTCTCTGGGGCATTTACTCGCTGGGTCAGCCGTCATACTCTAGAAAATCTCGTTCGAGAGGTGATGGCGCTCGACCGACGTTTAGCCGCGAAAGCCCATAGCGTGCTCTCTCGGTTGCAGACGCTCGCGCCCGCGTTCTTTGAGCAGCTGCGCACGCGATACCCCTGGGAGCGCCGCCGCGTCGCTCCAGAGGAGTTTGTCCTGCGCGCTGAAGCTGAGCTTCTGCTCCAAACGCTCGTGCAGCTCCAGGCGACCATAGAAGATTTCTTAGCGAAAGAATCGCCGAAGCTCTTTGCCCAGAGCGATGCGCGCGCGCACCTCGTGAAGATCCGCAAGTGCGCCGCGTGGGTCGCTGAAGTGGGCGCGACACTGTTGCGCTTCCTGGAGCCTGCTCAGATGGGATCCCCCCTCGTGCGCTGGACGGAGTCCTTTGAAAATAGAGCGGTGCTTTCCGTGTCCCCGCTCCATCCCAAGACCGAACTTCAAGAGGGGCTACTGGCGCGCTTCCCCTCAGTTATTCTGACATCCGCGACCCTGTCGGTCGCAGGAGACTTCAGCTACATCCAACAGCAGCTTGGGATCGCTGGGGAGACGTTAGCATTGGAGTCGTCGTTCGACTACGCGCGGCAAGCGCGGCTCTATGTGCACCGTCTGGAGCCGCCGGAGCGAGGCCAGCTCTCAGAAGAGTATATCAATGAGCTAGCATATCGAATCGTGCGCGTGGTCGAGCGCACAGGAGGCGGGACGTTGGTGCTCTTCACCAACGCGCAAGTGCTCGAAGAGACAGCTCATCGAGTCCGTGAGCAGCTTGGATCACACAGAACTGTACTCTGCCAAGGGGAGGCGCCGCGGGCGCAGCTGTTAGCACGGTTTAAGACCGATGGCCATGCGGTGCTCTTGGGGCTCGACTCGTTTTGGGAGGGGATAGACGTGCCTGGGCCGGCGCTGCGCGCCGTGATCATCACGAGGATTCCCTTTGAAGTTCCCGACGACCCGGTGCACGAGGCGCGCGTGGAGCGCCTGCGCGAAGAGGGCCGCGACCCGTTCAATGAGTATATTCTGCCGCGAGCGGCGTTAAAGCTCAAGCAGGGCTTTGGGCGGCTCATCCGCACCGCGACCGACACCGGCGAAGTCCATATCTTAGATGGGCGGGTGCTGACGCGCTCCTACGGTAAGAGGCTCCTGCGCGCCCTCCCCTCAGAGATGGAGATCCGCGTCATAGACTGAGCAAGAGCTGAGAGAGCTCTGACCGAGCGTGCTCAGTGAGCGGGGCTGCGGAGAGAGCAGAGCTGTCGGCGGCGCATCCGGGGCCGCAGACCCTCTGGCGGCGGCGCGTCAGGCGCGAAACTACTGACACGATAGTTGGGTAGAGCCAGAACGCCACACGCGCTCCGGGCAATCGCAAATTCTCTATGATGCGCTGGGCTGCCGTGCGCCCCCAGCTGACAGAATCTTCTTCAAAGAGAAACATTGCAAACCCAAAATCTTCGCCGAACTGAGCACGTAATAATTTTTGAGCGGGCTCGCTCTCAAAAGGGAGCAGCGCAAATTTTTTAGAAAAGTCCAAAGCACGCGCCAGGCGCGCGAAGCCCCGACAATACGCACATTGATCGTCGTAAATCAGCAGTTTCGTGGCCATGAGCTGCACGCTCGCTCTTACCTTGGAGTGCCTCAATAGAGACTATTAATAATCTTCTAGGTATCGCTCGATCTCCCAGGGCGTCACCGCGATCCGATAGTCGCGCAGCTCGCGCTCTTTTGCTTCTAAGTATTTCTCTAAAATGTGCTCACCCAAGATCGCTGTGACGACGCGATCTTGTCTTAATGCGCTCAGCGCTTCGTCAAGGCTCCCCGGCAGCGACCCGATGCCCCGCTCCTCGCGTTGCTCTTCAGTCAGTTCATAGATATTCTCTTCGACGGGATCGGGAGGCATCAGCTTGCGCTTGATCCCATCAAGCCCGCTCACGAGGATCGCCGCGAATGCCAAGTATGGGTTGCACGAAGGATCAGGGCTGCGCAGCTCGATCCGAGTAGAAGTCTCGGGAGTGTTGCTCGCGGGAACCCGAATGAGCGCCGAACGATTGATCCGCGCCCAACTGATATTGACTGGGGCTTCATACCCCGGCACTAGGCGCTTATAGGAATTGACTAACGGATTTGCAAGAGCTGTGATCGCCCCGATGTGGTCAATAATTCCAGCCAAGAAGCTCTTGGCGACCTCGCTCAGCCCGTAGGGGTCTTTGGGGTCGTAAAAAGCGTTCTGCGTGCCGCGCCACAGCGAAATATGCGTATGCATCCCGCTCCCGTTGATGCCGGCGACGGGCTTGGGCATGAACGTTGCATGGAGCCCGTGCTTCATCGCGATCGTCTTGACGACGAAACGAAATGTCACGATATTATCAGCGGTGCGCAGCACGTCGGCGTAGCGGAAGTCTATCTCGTGCTGGCTGGGAGCGACCTCGTGATGGGCGGCTTCGACCTCGAAGCCCATCCGCTCCAGGGCGACGACGATATCTGCCCGGGCCTCTTCGCCTCGATCGAGGGGGGTGAGATCGAAGTAGCTCCCGCGATCGTGGAGCTCTAACGAAGCGCGCCCGTCGGGGGTGCGGCGGAAGAGGAAGAACTCGGCCTCAGCCCCAGCGTACATAGCATAGCCCATCTTTTCGGCTTCAGCGATGGCGCGCTTAAGCACATAGCGCGGATCCCCAGCAAACGGACGCCCGTCAGGCAGCAGGACGTCACAGATAATCCGGGCTGTGCGCCCGTTCTCCGACCCCATCGTCCAGGGATAGACCGCAAATGTAGCGGGATCGGGCTGTAAGTACATATCTGATTCGGAGATGCGCATGAAGCCTTCGATCGAAGACCCATCGAACGCGATGCCCTTCTCTAGGACAGATTCTAATTTCGCTGCAGGGATCTCGACGTTCTTAGGGATGCCAAAGATATCAGTAAACTGCAACCGAATGAAATTGATGCTGTTGTCTTTGACGGTCTTCAAGATATATTCGATCTGCTTGTTCATCGTCCAGCTCCTTGATATGCAAAGATGGGGGGTATCGTAGCAAAAATTTTCCAGAAAGTCAAGTAATACCCGTAAAAATAAAATTTTGAAGAAATAATCACAGCTTTTCTGTCTCTATGACTATAAAATTAGCTATTTTTATGTCAATAGTCTCTTTCAGCTTGAGTTCGATGGCCCTAGGGGCGGATTTTCTTTAAAATAAAAACCCATGAAGATACGATACACGATTGTGGACTGCTCGTTAGGCAAGCTCTTGATAGGAGCCACGGAGCGCGGCATCTGTGCAGTCAAGTTTGCAAGCTCCACAGCACACCTGCAAGCTGCTCTGCAACGCGAATACCCCTCAGCCGAGATCGTCTCAGACAAGAAGAGCCTCCGAAGATGGGCGAGCGCGCTCCTGAAGTACTTACAAGGGCAACGCTTCCGTCTTGATCTTCCGGTGGACATCCAAGGCACAGCGTTTCAGCAACGCGTCTGGGAAGAACTACAAAAGATCCCCTATGGGCAGACACGCTCTTATAGCGAAATCGCCCAAGCGATCGGATGGCCCAAGGCGGTACGCGCCGTGGCCCGCGCCTGTGCGACCAATCCCGTGTCTATTCTTATCCCCTGTCATCGTGTCATCCGCAAGGATGGAACACTTGGGGGATATAGCAGTGGGACCGCGCGCAAGCGAGTGCTCTTGATGCTAGAAGAAGGAGCTTCTTTATGAGCCAAACGTTCGCTGTCAAAACAGAAGACTTAGGGCGCATCTATCAGATCAAGCGCAAGCGCGGCGAGAGCGGACCACAGACTCTCGTCGCTTTAGAAGACGTGAATCTCGAAGTGCGCCAGGGGGAGCTCTTTGGGCTCCTTGGCCCCAACGGCGCAGGAAAGACAACGCTCATTAAGATCTTGACGACGCTGCTCACCCCCACCAGCGGACGTGCATTTGTGGACGGCATTGACGTCGTAGAAAACCCGCAAGAAGTGCGCAGGAGAATCAACATGGTCTCCGGCGGGGAATCATGCGGCTACGGGCTGCTCACGGTCGAAGAGAATCTATGGATGTTCACGCAGTTTTACGGGCTCGACTCCAAGACGGCCCGCGAGCGCATTCAGTCTATGCTCGAAGTGGTGGGGCTGGCCGACCGCGCCAAGACCAAAGCATACCATCTCTCGACAGGGATGAAGCAGAAGATGAACTTCGCCCGCGGGTTTCTGAACGACCCACAGATTCTTTTCTTAGACGAGCCAACGTTGGGACTAGACGTGCAGACGTCAAGAATCTTAAGAGACTTCGTCAAGCGCTGGGTGCGCGAACGCCCCGGTAAAACTATTTTGCTCACGACGCATTACATGGCTGAAGCCGACGAACTGTGTGATCGCGTCGCGATCATTGACAAAGGGAGGATTCTAGCGTGCGACACCCCAGCTAATCTCAAGAAACAGCTCCAAGGGGCTTCGATCTTCAAGCTCCAGACGACGCCCCTGGACTCGCTCGAGCATTTCAAACAGCTATCAGGGGTTGTCCAGTTTGCTGGCTATCGTCGCAACGGGCATACAGAGCTGAACTTCATTCTTGAAGACGAGAACGCGCTCGTGAAAGTCTTAGATGCCCTGCAGGCCAAGGGCGGGCATTTATTATCGCTGGAGAAGCACGAGCCCACTCTCGAAGACGTCTTCATTCACTTGGTGGGGCGGGGGCTGAGTGACGAGGAGACTCCCCCAGAAAGACTCTTATGAAAAACTTTCGACGCGAGCTGACGGTCTTCGTGCGCACCGTGATCGGTCGAGCTTACCCCAGATTGATCGGCCTGCAACGCGAGAGGAGCTGGCTCTTCTTTGAGATCGTGCTTCCGCTCTTGGGGACGTCGGCGTTCGTCTTCATCTATCGGGCGTTAGGAGCCAAGCCCGAATTTACAGGCTTCGTCGTGCTCGGCGGCGCCATGACGGCGTACTGGATGAACGTGCTGTGGAGCATGGCCACGCAGTTCTATTGGGAGAAGGAGACGGGCAATCTCGCGCTCTATCTCATCGCGCCCACGTCGAGAATGGCAATTCTTTTGGGGATGGCGCTGGGCGGGATGGCTGCCACGACCGTGCGGGCCCTAGCAGTTTTAATACTCGGCTCGCTTGTCTTTGGGGTCACGTTCACCGTGAGCGACTGGGGTTCGCTTCTGCTCGTCTTTTTCTTAACTCTAGTAGCACTCTATGGGCTGGGGATGATCTTCGCGTCGGCGTTCTTGCTCTATGGGCGCGAAGCCTGGCACATGGCCAATCTCCTCCAAGAGCCGGTCTTTTTGCTCTCGGGCTTTTATTTCCCTATCAAGAGCTTAGGCTTTTGGATCTCTGCCGGAGCGTCGCTCATCCCTATCACGCTGGGGTTGGACGCTATGAGACAATTGCTCTACCCTCAAGCGGGCTGGGGCTTTCTCGATGTCGGTGTCGAGACAATGATCTTAGCGATCTTAAGTGTAGTCTTTTTAGTGATAGCCCATCGGATGCTCTTGTGGTTGGAGAACGTGGCGCGGCGCGAGGGGCGGCTCACCGTGCGGGGGCAGTGAACGCTATGACTGCATAGACCATCAAAATCCCAAAAGTGCTCACAAAGCTGGGGTGCGACGATGTGGCTGGAGTATCTGTGGACGATCTTTGTGCTGATGATTCTGGAGGGGCTCCTTTCGGCGGATAATGCGTTGGTGTTGGCGCTTTTAGTGAAGGATCTACCGCCCCGGGAGCGCCTGCGGGCATTGACTTATGGGCTGGTGGGAGCGTATGCGTTCCGGTTTGTGGCGATCTTTTTCGCTACTCTCATCATCCAAATGTGGCAATTTCAGGCGTTAGGAGCGGTGTACCTGTTCTACGTGGCGTTGCGACACTTGCGCAAGCCCGCACGAGAAGCAGCACGTCAGGCCAAGACCAGCCCCAGCTTTTGGGGAACGGTCGCGCGGGTGGAGCTCATGGATATCGCCTTTGCTATAGATTCTGTCCTGGCGGCTGTGGCCTTGGTGAAGAGCCTGCCGCCGACGGATTGGCCGCCTGTGGGCGGGCTGGATGGTGGCCGTTTCGCCGTAGTCATTCTGGGCAGCTTTATGGGGGTGGCGGCTATACGTCTAGTAGCACGATTTTTCGTGCAGCTGCTGGAACGCCATCCACAGCTGGAGCGGGCTGCCTACATTATCGTGGCCTGGATCGGCGTAAAGCTGGCCATCGTGACGCTGAGCCATCCGGCCATCGGCTGGATTCCCGAAGGACTGCCGCAAGAGCCTTGGTACAAGTTTGTGTTTTGGGGCGTGATGCTTACGGTGTTTCTCTGGGGGGTATTCTCAGGGCGCGAGGGCTGGCGTAGCCTCAAAGTCGCCACGTGGCTGGGCTGGCAGATCGAATCGAATTGGACCGATCCGTTCCTCTTTGCGGCCTACTCGCTCATCAAGCCCGTCGCCGGAGCGATGATCTTGGTCGTGATGTATTTGGTCGTCTCCGGCGGCCAGACCAATACCCCGCTCTTCCCCTATATCTATCTGGGCAATGCGTTCTATATCTATGTGGGCTCGGTGCTCATGGGGATTAGTTACGCTGTGATTGACGACCGCGAGCATTACGGGGTTCTCAAATATATCTACGTCTCGCCCATCCAAGTCTATTTTTATCTGTTGGGGCGCGGGGTAGCGCGCACGCTCACAGGGACGATAGCCGTCATCATCACCCTTGCGTTTGGAGTGCTCGTCTTTAAGTTGCCCATCAATCTTATAACTATGGACCATGCGCTCTTCTGGCCGGTCTTTCTGATCGGGCTGGCGGGGTTAGCGCTCATCGGCATTCTCTTGGCCGGGGTGACGCTCATCACAGCGCGGCATAATTACTTTATGGGTGAAGCAGTTGCGGGGGCTTTGTATCTGTTATGTGGCGCGGTTTTCCCGCTCGACGTGCTCCCCAAATTTCTTCAGTATATTGGGCTTGGGCTGCCCATGACCTATTGGTTGGAAGGGCTGCGCCGAGCAATGCTGGGCACGAGTGCGAGCCCCTTGCTTGTGCCCTTCTCCAACGAGACGATCTTGCTCATCTTAATAAGCTCAACGCTCTTTGTCGGGATGATCTCACTCAGTTTTTATCGGTGGTGCGAGCGCCGTGCCAAGGAGAAGGGCCTCATAGATATGCAGACGATGTATTGATCTGGTACACTAAGCCAGCATAACTGAATGAAGATCGAAGAGGTCTTATGGCTGAGAGAGATCGTAGACAAATTAGCTCGCAAACACCATGTTCTCCCGGAAGAAGTGGAGCAAGTTCTAAGCAGCAAGCCAAGGTTTTATCTCGTGCAGAGAGGGGAACGCGCTGGGGAGGAGGTGTACATGGCTTTGGGGCAGACCGAAGCAGGGCGCTATCTCACTGTGCTCTTTATCTACAAAAAGAAGACCAAGGAAGCCCTCATCCTGAGTGCCAGGGATATGGCCAAGAAAGAGAGAAAACGCTATGAAAAGAAGAGATAATTCTCACAGCTTGCCCGCTTTTGAGACATTCGATGAGCTTATCAAGTTCTTCGACACGCACGATTTGGGTGAGTACGATCTCCCAGAGGTACAGCTCGATGTGGATATCAAGAGGCACAGGTATCTTGTAGCAGTTGACGCTAAGCTCGCTCATCAGATCGCGCACATCGCGCGAGCCCAAGGCACATCTTTGGAAAAGCTCATTCACCGATGGTTGAGGGAGAAGATCTCCGAGGGTAAGAAAGCGAGCGCCGCGCCAAGGAGAAGGGCCTCATAGATATGCAAACGATGTATTGATATAATTGTGCTATGAACACCGCACTGAAGGTTCTTGCTGTGCTCGTACTCGTTGCTGTGCCGGCTCTGGCCCAAGAGCCCTTGGTTGTGAAGATCTCCTGTCGTGAGGGCGGCGCGCTCGTCCTGGAGCCAGCCCAGATTGACTCGCTCATCTTGCGGGCGACGGGGCGTACCGTCCAGTGGGAGCTGCAGACCGCCAACTGTCCGCAGACCGTCCATCGCGTCGAGGTTCGGTTTGCCCAGACGAGCCCCTTCGGCGAGACCCCGGCTGACAAAGAGCTGATCGTGCCGGAGCTGCCCTCGCCCCTGCCGGAGAGCGTCCCGCTCATCAGCCGCGAGATCGCTGTTGCTGGGGAGCATCGCTACGAAGTGCTCTTGCTCGACGCTGAGGGCAACGTTCTGGGCAAGTCTCAAGGGCGGATCTCGGCGCGGGCCATCGCTCCGGGGATGACCCCCCCTAGCTTGCTCGTGGCGGTCTTCATGGTAGGGCTCTTCTTCTGGGTGATCCGGCGTCGTCTCGCTGCGCTCTCAGCTTCACGGTGAACGATCGCAAAGCCCTTGTGCGGGCATGGCTGACTTTAGTGGGAACTGTCGGGGCGTTTCTCGTGCTCCAGCCCGCGCTACTATCGTTTGGTGTCGTGCGCTGGGCCAATCAGATAACAGCGCAGCTCTTGGCTTTCACGCTCTCGCTCCTTGGCACGCCAAGCTCCGCCCAAGGGACCTTGGTGCGTTCCGAGATCTTTTCGCTCGAAATAATCTTTGAGTGCACGGCGATCCTGCCCATCGTGCTCTTTCTCTCTGCTGTTTTTGCCACACCGTCACCGAAGCGCGCCAAGCTCTGGGCGTTAGCCTGGGGCCTGCCGGTGATCGTGCTCTTTAATCTGGTGAGGCTCGTCAGCTTGGTCTACCTTGGGCATCTCGCCCCAAAGGCGTTTGAAACAGTGCATTTGTTCGTCTGGCAGCCGTTGACGATTCTCTTCGCTTTAGCGTTATGGCTGGCGTGGGTCGAGCGCCGACGCGCAAGTCTTTTATGAGCCTGCCACGAATCGCGCTCTTTCTTGTCGGTTGTGCAGTAGTTCTGATAGTCTTCGCGTTTGTCTGGCCGCTCGTAGCGCCCGGGTATGCGCAGCTCCAGATCTTCTGCATAAAGCCCTTTGTCGGCGTTGAGCTGCGCGTAGACGCTTCGGGTATTGCAGTCTATCAAGATGCAAAACTTCTGACTCGCCGGGAGTTTCTCAGTTTTGGTGGTGTAGGCTTGACGCTGGCGCTGTGGCTGATGACGCCGGGCTTCTCATGGAAGAGACGAGCACTCTGGACAGCCCTGGGATTGATTATGCTCTTCTTCTGGCACGTGCTGGGGCTGTGGGGGCTGATCGCGTTCGCGCACGCTGTTGCCGCGCAACGCGCCGCAGGGCTCTATACACTGCTCTATAGCGTCATTGCTGTGGGGGACTGGATCGTGCCGTTCTTGCTATGGGGCTTGGTGCTCTTGCGCGATTATTTGAGGGGATCGGGAGCGACTCCGTAGAGAGCCGTCTTACGTCCTAGTCGCCATGCCCAGCAGCTATCCCCGTAGGACCAGTGCCACCACTCCCCAGCGTAGTTAGTGAACCCTACTTTGGTCATCACTCTGATGAGCAATTCTCGATTCTTGCGGGCTTCCTCGGAGAGGCCCTCCGCGTACGTTGCGGCGACGGCGCGGGCCTTGGGGGTGCGCCACTTGTACGGAGAGGTCATATCTAATTCTTTGCCGTCGGGGCCGAGGATAGTCAGATCAATAGCTCCGCCGGTGGAGTGTCCCGGCGGGGTCTTAATATCCGGGGGATGGACGAATCTATTCGTCAAGCGCCGCAAGACGTTCTTTGGCGCGTTGGGGTAGCGCCGCTTCATGCGGCGATAGACTCTCTGATAGATCTTTTTTTGCTCTTCGATAGAGCGATAGGCACTGAAGATCCCGAGTTTATAGCCCTTAGGCAAGAGCCGGGCAGCTTTCTGGAGCATTCGGGCAACAGTTTTGCGAGCGAAGAGTCTTTGGGGCTCGCCGGTGTGCCAGTTGGGCAGAATAACAATGCGGGGATCGAGGCCGTTCAGCTCGACAAGCGGCTCGCCGTTGTCACGGATTTTTATCTTATTGAGCTCGCTGATCGGCTCGATGATAGAGTTGCGGCGTCTGGGCATAGGGTTGATTATAGAGAAACTAGACCCAGGGCTCAAATTCGAAGTGGATTTACAGGTGTTGGCCTCGTATAATAAACGTCGAGGTGTCATCATGAAGCGAGAGACCCCTTTAGACAGCATGAAAATTACTGTCCGTGGATATAAATCAATAGTAGATGAGCAATCTATAGAAATCCGGCCTTTGACCATCCTTGCTGGCGCAAACAGCTCAGGGAAATCGAGCATAATGCAACCATTATTACTGCTGAAACAGACTTTAGAATTACCTTACGACCCCCAAGGTGCTCTAGAGCTAAGCGGCCCGAATGTGCGATTTACATCCGCAGATGAGCTTCTTTCTAAGCGCAGTAAAGGCTTCTTCGTAGGATTGCAAATTCGCTCTTTCAAGTTAGGGCTCCATTTTGTCAAACGCGATGAGGGGGGATTTGATATAGAACGGATGGATTACGAAGACGGCCCAACAGATAAAGGAGCGCTGCACAAAAATATGAATAGTGAGGAGGTAAAAAGCCTTTTATTACGCCACCACCTATTGTTACCGTTACCTCTAGGCAAGGAAATACAGCAGTCTCAGTCTCAAGGCGTTATAAGACGCTGGCGCTGTTTTTTATATGCTGCCTTGCTCACAGCAGGGGGGCATGAAAGCGAGTTGAACAGATTCTTGCCAGGGTCAGTGAGTGTAGCTATAGAACCGCTCCGTCGTTTAATCCACCTTCCCGGGCTTCGAGGTAATCCTGAGCGCACCTATCCTGTAACAGGCGTTGGGCCTACCTTCCCCGGTACTTTCGAAAAATATACTGCAAGTGTTATCGCTGTATGGAAGTATAAGGATAAAGAAAAACTTGTAAAGCTAAGTAGAGATCTTGAGACTCTTGGTTTAACATGGAAGGTAGAAGCAAGAGCCATTAGTGATACTCAGGTCGAACTTCAAGTAGGTCGGTTACCCCGTGCTATACGTGGGGGTGCTCGTGATCTTGTTAACATCGCCGATGTAGGATTTGGCGTTTCGCAAACTCTCCCAGTCGTAGTAGCTTTGAATGTCGCACAACCTAGACAGCTTGTCTACATAGAGCAGCCTGAGATTCACCTGCATCCTCGCGCCCAAGCAGCCATGGCAGAACTTCTCGCTGATGCTGCACGTCGTGGGGTTCTTGTCGTGGCAGAAACTCATAGCTCGATATTAATTCGGAAAGTACAAACGCTTGTTGCCCAAGGGAAGCTTCAGCCAGAGATGGTGAAGCTGCACTGGTTCGAGCGCAAAGATGGAGTGACCACTATTCGCAGCACTGACCTCGATGAACGCGGAGCTTTCGGGGATTGGCCTGAGGACTTCACTGAAGTGGAGCTTGATACAGAAAGCGCTTACCTTGAGGCTGTAGCAGAACGTTCCCTTTCTTGAGCTCATGCCCTCTAAAAACCCTAAGCGTAAGACGAAGCGACTTGTTATTGATGCTTCAGTGGCAAGGGCTGCAGGAGAATCGGAACATCCCGTATCGAAATACTGTCGGGACTTTCTGGATGGTGTGTTGAGGATATGCCATCGCCTTGTAACGACACGAGAAATCTATAAAGAATGGGAAAAACACCAATCTCGGTTTACAGCGAAATGGCACAGTGCCATGGTAGCTAGAAAGAAAGTTGATTTTATAAGTAACGTCGAAGTCGAAGATTTACGGAAAGAGATCTTAATCACGGCTGCTAGCGATAAGGATCGTGAGGAAATGGAGAAAGATCTTCACTTGATCGAAGCAGCATTAGCAACGGATCGCATTGTAGTATCTCGAGATGAGGAAGCCAAGGAGCGCTTTGCAAAAGCAGCCAAGCGTGTAGCCAAACTCAGGCAAATAGCTTGGATCAATCCTCATCAAGATAATGACGCTATCGAGTGTTTGAAAAAGCCTGACCTGATGAAGAAACATTTTCTTGGTTAAAGAGGAGGGTTCTAGCTGCTATACGAGCAAGCCGTGCTCGCGCAAGAACTCCCTATCGTTGAACTCGATCTCATAATCAGAGAAGATTTGCGTGCGCTCGTGGCCCTTGCCCGCGATCAGCACACAATCCCCCGGACGCGCTAGCTCGACAGCCCTCACGATCGCTCGCCCTCGGTCTACGATCACCTCGTAGGGCACACCCAAGGGCGCAATCCCAGACTCGATCTGCCGCACGATCTTTTCGGGGTCTTCGCTCTTGGGGTTGTCGCTCGTGATAATAGTATAATCAGCCAAGCGCCCGCTGACCTCCCCCATGATCGGCCTCTTGTACGGGTCGGACTCGCCCCCACAGCCGAAGACGCAGATCACTCTAGAGTAAAATCTTTTCACCGTGCGCAGCATCTTTTCCAAAGAGTCCGGCGAATGGGCGAAATCTATCCAAATAGAGACACCGTCGCGAGTGGAGTATCGCTCGCAGCGGCCCTCGATCTGGCGCACAGACTCGATGCGCTCTTTGATGAGCTCAAGATCAAGACCGCACTCTATCCCCACGCCGATCGCCGTGAGAATATTCGAGACATAGACCTCTCCCGGAAGGCTCGTCTCGATGGGCAGATCTCCCGCAGGAGTGTGAGCGACAAAGCGCGATCCTTCGGGACGCAGCTCGATTCCATCAGCCCATAGATCGTTATGTGGGCTGAATCCGTAAGTCCACACGCGCGCTCGCGTTGCTTTGAGAAACGCTTGGGCATAAGGGTCATCGCTGTTGATGATCGCGCGCGCGTCGGGACGCAGACCTTCAAAGAGCCGCAGCTTCGCGCGAAGATATTCTTCCATCGAGCGATAGTAGTCGAGATGATCGTGGGTGAGATTCGTAAAGATCGCGACGTCGAAGTCTATCCCGTAGACGCGCTCTTGCGAGAGGGCGTGGGCTGAGACCTCGAGCACGAAGTGTTTTTGTCCAGAGTGAACAGCTTCCCAGGCGCGCCGCTGGATCTCGACGGCTCCGGGGGTCGTGTAGGGGAGATTGTGCTCGAGTGCATTCTGCACGGTCGTGCTGAGGGCTGACTCGCCCAAAACAGCTGCTGAGAGCGTCGCCACAGAAGTTTTTCCGTTGGTGCCCGTCACGCCGACTGTGAAAAGCTTTTCAGTAGGGAAGTCATAGAAAGCGCACGCGAGCTGGGCGAGCGCGCGGCGAGAATCCCAGACGAGCACGTAGGGGATGTGGGCGGGCAGTGCCAGATCAGCTCGCTGGCCGACGATAGCGACCGCGCCCTTGGCGATGGCCGTTCCAATATAGTGGTGCCCATCGTGATGAGATCCAACGATAGCCACGAAGAGCGCACCGGGCCGGACTTCTCTGGAGTCGTCAGTGATGTGCGCGATGCGCACGGAGCGATCACCGTAGACGGCGCGATGGGGAAGAGCCGCTAAGAGCTCTTGCAAAGTTCTTGAGCGCGGCGCAGTCATGGCTGCACTCTACTAGAGATTTTTAGCTGGGACAAGGGCGGCTGTCCGTTGCTGATGCTCCAGCCTGCACCTGTGTGAGTCTTGGATGCGAAGATTCCCCGCAGGCCACCCCTCGGACTCGGTGCCCACTCCGTTTGTTTTCGCTTATTGCGGGATGGACCACACGCTGCGACTTCACTTTAACCCGACTTCTTGCTCTTGACCATCAGCTAGCTTAAGGAAAAACTTGGGCTTTTTGTCTCTCTGCCGCTTGGTGTGAGTCTTGGGCGGGATGCAGGGGGTCGGCCATTCCTAGCCTAGGCTTAGCACTCTCCTGCTTGGCTGATGGCTAGAGAGTCGTGTACAATTACACTGAAAAGGGAGGACAAAGCTATGCCCTTGGCTCTACAAGAGTTGCTGAAACTCGTTGAGAACTTCGGCTACACGGTCACGGCCCAAGCTCCCACCAAGAAGGCCAGCGTGGTAGACGAGCTTTTAGGAGCTTTTGCGGACGCTCTCCCCAAAGACAAGACCAGCACGGAGTATCTGAGAGAGTTGCGCGAGAGCGGATATGGCCGCTACTAAGGTCTTCTTGGACACGGACGTCCTCATCAACTGGCTGGCCAAGGAGGTCGAGCCTGGGGGAGGGAAGGCACTCTGGAAGGCCTCTTACCAAATTCTCAAGCGCATTGAGGGCGGGAAGCTCGCGGGCTTCATCACCCTAGTCAACTTGATGGAGATCATCTTTGTGCTGCGGCGCAAGAAGCGCTGGTTAGAGGAACAGATTGCAGGGGCCATGAGCAAGATCCAGCGCATTCCCAACCTCACGGTGTTGGTGCCCACGGACGCGGATATGATCGCTGCGTACAATTTGCAGAGGGCCTATCCATTGGGGCCTTTTGATGCGCTCTACTACGCGATTGCGCGCAGCACGGCTGATTTTCTCATTTCCAGGGACCAAGGATTATTAACGATAGTCAACCAAGCGGAGCAGAGGGAGATGGCTCTCACGCCGGAGGATTTCTTGAAGAGGGTCAAGTAGCTACGGCCTCGCACCCGCCTGCTCCAGGGTGCGCAGCACCTCGTGTAGATCCATCTGCTGGAGCTTCGTCCAGATGTCCTTGCCCGTCAGCTCGCATCTTCGGATTTATTTTTGCGCTTTGCCCACCAGGCTCTCAACTGCGCCCATG
>DAIPXV010000024.1:0-19915 GCA_036783095.1 Candidatus Bipolaricaulota bacterium | reverse complement strand
GAAACAAGCGATCGTATTAGCCAACCAGGCAGCAGCAACAATACACAATACCGTCATCAGCAATTACGATGAGGGGATAGGCGCAGGCGGCACAGCACAACTTTTGGTAGCCTATAGCGCCTTCATAGCCAATCGCATGAACGTCTCGCTCTATACATCAGCTCAAGGGACCATCGAACAGAACGAAATTGCTGGCGGCGTTATTGAGATAGATGGTGATGCCCAAGCAATGATACAGAAGAATCGTCTGAAATTTGTACCTACGTTTGAGGGAGCTAAGGTGCGCCTTCTCAACCGCAGCCGGGCTCACATCCGGGAGAACGAATTTGTTCTGTTTCGGATAGAAGCTACTGGAACAAGCCATCTCACTTTAGATCGCAACGTTATCCAGGGTGGCGAGAGCATTTACTTTGGTGACTCCTCGTCTGGATTGGTGCTCAACAACGAGATCAAAGATTTATTATACAGTGGCATCTATGTATCAAGTGATGGTGTCATCGAAATCCGTGGCAACCGCATCCTTCGCAACCGGACAGGGATTGATATTGCAGTCTACGGAAGAGAGCGAGTCCCTATAAGCCCTAACCAACTCCTGAAGATAGAGTCAAATGTAATCTCTCAGAATGCCGAATGTGGAATTAGCGTCTTAAGGGGTCGAGTAGATGGAAGCGACAACGAGATGCACGACAACGGCATGGATCTCTGCTATCGCGCTCCAGCAGCGTTGCGACGCCCCCTGGTGCCTCAGACTGATAAGCTGCTCATCCGCGTTCCAGATGAGTACAAACTCATTCAGGAAGCCATTGACGCGATAGCTCCAGGCGGCACAGTCGAGATCGCGCCAGGGCGTTATGAAAGCAATCTGTTGTTGTATAAGCCTGTCCATCTCCACGGCGTTGGCGATAAGCCTGAAGAGACCATAATCATACCAACGCGTGTCACGTATGGAATACCTATGATCATGGCACTCTCTGAAGCAGGACGCTTTAGCTTCAGTAACATTACCCTTACCCTAGATAAAGAAGATCAAGATTTGGTTCGCGTGTACGGATCAGCTCAAGCCTCCATGCGCCATGTTATCGTTCGAGCTGGTAATATCAGCTTCTGGGATGAGAGCCAAGGCCGGATCGAAGAGAGCGTCTTTGAGGAAGGGGGGGATATCTTTGCCACCGATCAAGCCCAGATCTTAGTGAGCCGCTCCCGCTTCGTCCAAAGCCATAAGCCTGATGATTTCATCTATATTAAAGGGCGTGCAAGCTTAAATCTACAAGAAAGCGTACTGGAAGGCCAAGGAGAGGGTGGAGCTATCACTCTAGTTGATCAAGCAAAAGCACTCATCGGATACTCAGTCTTCCGTAAGCTCTCCAGCCCTCTTTTCATGCGGGACTACAGCGAGGTTACCCTCCGTGAGAACACTTTCTTAGAGATGACGTACAACGGCTTAGCGTTAGGGACTTTTGATGAAGACCGTGGGTTTGCCCTCGTTGAACGTAATATCATAGAGGCATCTCAAGGCTCTGGTATTGTAGTTAGGCATATTCGTGCCGTATTACGAGAGAATCGCATTATGAGCAATAGAGCGGATGGGATATTGCTCGTTGGTTCCGCAACTGTGGAGATCGTAGGCAATCAAATCACAGAGAATGAAGGCTGGGGCATTGCTGTATTCAATGAGGAGTGTCAGGGATCTCCGCTGACAAGATGGCAAGAGGGGGATCGCTTTCGCGGAACCGTTACCGGTTCAGATAACATTCTCCAAAACAACAAGAAAGGAGACCTATGCGGCGTGCCAGAGTCGCTCAAAAAGCCCTAAAGCTTGTCTTAAGTTGCATCGCCCTGCTGGCTCTCTTAGGAGATTATTCTCTGCAGGGGCAAGCCGTGCTCCGCGTCCCAGCAGACTTCCCCAGCATCGAAGAAGCTGTAGCGGCCGCACCTCCTGGAGCGATCATCCAGATTGCTGAGGGCACCTATCGCGTTCAGCTCGTGATAGATAAAGACCTTACTCTAGAGGGATTGAGCGACACTGTCATGCTGCGTGCTAGTGCTCTCACTGAGCCCATCGTGCGTGTGCAGGGCTCGGCACAAGTAACGCTGCGCAAGCTTACATTGGACGACGGCACGCGCAGCTTGATCGTACAAGAGGCTGCTCACGTCGCTCTCGAAAATTCTCAAGTTCGCGATGCGACCCTCGCGGGCATCCTCGTCCGAGATCAAGCGAAGCTGAGCTGCATCAATAGCAAAATTCTTGAGAATCACGGGCGCGCAGGGATCACCGCTCAAGATCAAGCTCGTCTCTCTTTCGACGGGTGCACCATACGAGGGAATAACAGCGAGGGCGTCTTTGTCATGGGCCGAGCGCGCCTGGAAGCTCAGCGGAGCCTCTTTGAGCGCAACCGCGGCGCGGCCTTGGTGCTCAGCGATGACTCACAAGCCCAGATCATCGCCACACGCTTTGCAAGTAACAACGGCCCTGGGATTCAGCTTCAGGGGCGCGCTCAGCTCTCGATTCGTCAGAGCGAGTTTTTCTCGAATAAGTTTGAAGATTCGCAGCGCGGCCAGGCCATCGAGGTGCAACAAGCAGCCCATGTGGAAGCTATTCAGGTGCGCTTCCGCTCCGAAGCCCAAGGGATCGCTGTCAAAGATACAGCCACAGCCCTCATCGAAGGATGCGAGTTTGTCGAGGGCAGTGGCGTGGCAATCTCCAGCTCTGGATCAGCTATTACTCTCAGATCAAATCTTTTTCGGAAGGGCAGCGAGGGTGTAGCGATCAGCTCCCCAGAGCCTAAAACCAAAGTACTCCTCTATGGCAACACCTTTGAAGATATGTTAGATTTTGGTCTTTTGCTGATACCCCGCGCCGTGGAGATCGCGAGCAAAGCAGTTATTACTATTGAAGAGAATCGCTTCGAACGAAATCTCATTGCGCTCTCCGTGGCAGCGGCACAGAACCTAGTAGTGCGCAGCAACGCGTTCTTCGATAACTACAGAGCAATGGGGATTGCCCAGCGATTAACCAAGGACTTCACCGGACAAGTCGTTATTGAAGATAATCTCTTGGAGCGCAACTGGGTTGGCATCAGCGCCGGATCAGATGAGCTTAGCAGAATAGTTCTTACCGTTCGTGGGAATCGTTTGGCAGAGACGGAGAACATCGCCATTGAAATTGGGGGAGCTGTCGAAGCGACGCTTACAGAGAATCAAATCAGTGAAGTTGGCAAGGTTGGGATCGCACTGATGAACGAGGCAAGAGTGACTTTGACGAACAATACGCTCAGCAAGGGCGAGCTCCATGGGATAGTCCTCAGCGGCAGGGCCCAGGGATCATTGCGCGAGAATCGCATTAGCGGCTACGGCGGCTGTGGCCTCTACGTTGGGCCAAAGGCCAAGCTTATCCGCGATGAAGGCAACGCCCTTCAGAGCAATCAAGGGAGCGACCGGTGCGGGCGTATCGGTCGCTCTTGGCAAGTGCGTCTTGAAGAAGCGCCGCCGGGATCTACTGTAGAAATTCCCTCTGGCGTCTACTACGAGAGCTTATGGATCAATAAGCCCATCGAGATTCGATCTTCGGGAGCAGTCTTTCGCGGGAACAACTTCGATCCGGTGGTCGTCGTCACTGGGAGTGCTCAGGTGCGCCTGGAGGGGATCACCCTCCAAGACGGCACAGCGGGCATCGTCGCTACCGATGAGCCGCCCTATGGTGGTTGGTTTCCTGGGCTCATCACAGAGGAGGGACAGCAGAAGCTTGAGCTCTCTGATGTGAAGATACTCAAGAACGGGACCGCTGGGCTGTGGGGAGATTATAGCGTCACGGAGCTTGTTATCGAGAGAAGCGAAGTACGCGAGAACGGGCAGTTTGGAGTTCGCTTCAAAGGGGGCATGCTCCGACTGAACGGCAGCACTATCGCTGACCATGAGACAGGGGTGTTTTTCGAGATTTATCAGCGTGAGCGAAGCTCAGCTTCCGTAACGATCACCGAGACGAACTTTGTTGATAATCAGTTAGGGATAGACGGTCAGGGCACAGGCGAGCTTACTCTCGCAGGGAGCCAGATCACTGGAGGCGCGCTGGGAATAGAGATTCGTGGAGGGCGTGGCTCTGAAGCAGCTCTGCGTGCCCGTATTGTCCGCACAATTATCCGAGACCATCGTCAGGAGCGCGTAACTTCGCTTGGGCTGGCGCTGCTCGCGATATTTGGGGAATTTGTGGGCAGCGGCATCGCACTGGAAGAAGGAGCAGACGTAATCATTACGGACAGCGAGATCACGGAGAACGAGTTCCACGGAGTTGCGATAGGGCAGCGCAGCTCCGTAATTTTGGAAAGGAACAAGATCGCCAAGAACGGAAAATACGGGGTGGCTCTCCAGCTAACGTCATGTATGCGAGGGCTCGGCGTTCCACCGAGCTTTCAGGGGCGCGTCTCGGGCAAACAGAATACAATCCCCGGAACGGGCGAAACCGAAGCGAACCTCCAAGGGGCCTTCTGCCCCAAAGAGCTGGAGTTTTTGCGGACAGAGCAAGGGGGCTCGTACCCCTAAGGATTATTTCGCTTCCAGCGCGGCTTGCACGGCCGCGAGCGCGTCCACACGGCCCCAGCCAAAAGAGTTATTGGGTCTGTCCCCGCCGCAGTCGCCGATCTTGTGCACGGCTGTCTGGCGAATCAGCTCTTCTAAGACTTCAACGCGCCCTTTCAGATGCGGCGCGGCGGACAACATCAGCGCGGCGATGCCCGTCACGTGCGGCGCGGCTAATGAAGTGCCCCCGACGCTGAGATAGTTCCCCCCAGGCATGGGGCCACGAATCCCCACGCCAGGGGCGCTCACGTCCGGCTCGATCTGCTCTGTGCCAAAGATTGTCACCGGCCCGCGACTGCTAAAGGGCGCGATCTTGTCGTCGCGCGTCGTTGCTCCTACTGTAAATGCGGCCTCGTAGATCGCTGGCGGGTCTACCACTGAGCCGCACGTGGGCCCTTCGTTGCCCGCCGCCGCAACGAAGAGAATTCCCCCGGCCCGCACGCGCTCCACGGCTTCTTTGAGAGTATCAGGCTCGCAGCCCTCCTGCGGCGGACAGCCCCACGAATTGTTAATGACTTGCGGGGCTTTGCTTGGGTCGCCCTGGGTCATGGGATCGCCTCCCAAGGGGAACGGCGCGAGGAAGAACTCCATGCATCCGATATAGCGCTCCGGCGTGCCGTAGCCGTCATAGTCCATATTGCGACAGGCGATCCATTGAGACTCAAAGGCGACCCCGGTGCGCATATATTCGGGCTCATCGCCCACGACGACCCCTAACGTCAACGTCCCGTGAGCCCCGGGATCAACGGGCTCCGGCGAGCCCTCCACGGTGTCAAACCAATTGTAGTTATGGTCCGCGATCTCGTCTTCGCCGCTGTAGCCGCGATAGTGATGGATGAGTGCTGGGTGAAGCCAGTCTACGCCCGTGTCGGCTCCAGCGACGACGACCCCCTTGCCCGTGATCCCCATCTCCCACACTTTGTCCGCGTTGATGAGCTGAAGATTCCAGAGCACTTTCGTCTGCTGCGCTTGCTCAGGCTCATAGTACAGTGAGAGCTTCTTCACCTTGGGGTTGAGCTCGATGCGCGCCACGTCTTCTCTAGCAGAGAGCTCTTGCACCAAGTTGGCGCTGGCGTTGGGAATCGCGATCGTATTGACCAAATAGTGCGCGCGGTAGGGAATGCCTCGCGCGTCGAGCGTCGCGCGCAGAGCCATCTGAGAGCGCTGTGCTATCTTCGTGAGCGCCTCGTAGACGTAGCGCCCGCGCTCTATTTGCGTTGCAAAGTGCTGCGTATCGCCCAACTGGGCCTGGTCGCGGAACACGACTAATATATCAGCCGTGCGACCCTGAGCGAGCACGGTTTGCACGGCGGGCGTGAGCTTTGTTGGGACAAAGTGAGCGCGTTCGGCACGAGCTGCTAGAGAAAGCCCAAGCGCCACCAACGAGAGGACAACGAGAAGCCATCGAGTCCCTGAAATCTTCATAATCATCTTTTTTTTTCACCGAGCGAAGAGCTTGTCGCGCTCTTTGAGAATTTGGGCACAGTCAGTATTCGCACTAATGCGCGTGGTGCGGAAGTAACTGTTCTCCGGCTTGGGGTCAGGAGAACTCTCGGCCTGTCCCCCAAGCAGAGGGTTGCTTGCTCCAAGGACGACTTGTTCGCTGCCCCACTCCATCAGCCCATCGATAATTGTTGGGGTGAGGATGGTGCTGCGCAGGCTGTTCCAATCTCGCTGAATGATATAGATCTCGCCCTCGATAAAACCCAAGATAATGACGCGGATAGTCATGCCCGGTTTGCCATCTTTGTCTTGGTCGAAGACGCGAGGATCGTTGGGATCGGTGGGCAACGGATCTCTTTCTGGGTCTTGCAGACGTACCCCACGCACGATCGTATAGCGTGGCTGGAAGAGGCGCCATTCGTTTCCTACAAATTCGAGACGCGCGGGCTTGGTGTCGATGCCCATATATTTGACGAACGCTTCGGGAAAGATCACTTTAAAGAACAGTGAGCTGCTCTCGCTCTCGACGGCACACGGCTCAAAGACGATCGAAAGATCGTTGCCCTTCTGCGTCACTTCCAATCGCAGGGTCGTGATCGTCTTGAGGTTGATCGTGCCGAGCACCGGTGCGTTAGTGATTGAAGACATTACTTGGAGATGAGCCCACGCCCCAGAGATATCCGGGGGTTGCGCGGCGAAGGAGCTAGGCCAACCGACCAGCAAAATACCGAGCGCTACTAACGAAAACCATCGCTGCATATCAATCCACCTCCTGACTATTATATAATGAACAAGATTGTAACGCGCAGGAGAGAGCGCGGCAAGTCATGAAGGCCGTTTGCCCTTCCCCCCGCCCCAGCGCGTACAATAAAGCATGCGCTTTGTTTTGGCGCTGGGGGTACTCCTGGGGCTGCCGTGGCTTGCGTTTGCCCAGAGGCTGGGCGAGCCAAGTCTCTCTTGGTATACGGTCCATACTGAGCACTTCCGCGTGACGTTCCCCGCGGGACTAGAGGGCTTAGCTCAAGAAGCTACTGTCGCCGCCGAGGATGCGTATCAGTATCTGCTTGCGAAGCTCGGCTACGCCCCCCCAGAGAAGATTGATATTGTGCTCTGTGACGCTACGGATACAGCCCATCGCGAACTTGATATCTTTCAGAACAAAATTACGATCTATGTCGCTCAAGGAGATCTCGCCGAGCGCTTTAACCCCAAATTCCCAAGCTGGGTGCAGCAGAGCGTCTTTTCGGAGTACGCCCAGCTTGTCAGCGCTGATTTTGTCTTCGGGGTCTCGGAGGTGTTACGACCGCTGCTGGGCAAGCTTATCTTACCGAACTTCAAATCTTCTGAGCTGCTTGCGGGCATCGGCGAATATCTCGCTGAAGAAGCCCTGAACACTCCTCCTGATGTGCGCCCTGGGATTGGGGGAGAGCATCGCTTTGTGCGCTATCTCGAAGAGCGCTTTGGCTCAGACTTTCTGAAGGAATGGCATCGCCTGAGGGCGAATGATCCGTGGGCGACGCTGTCGCTTGGGCTATGGAGCGATGACGAAAAGATCTTTCGGCGGCTGGCGGGAAAATCTTTAGAAAAGCCGGCGGATCAATCCACCGGCTCAGCAAATGCAAGCGTGCTCAAGCACGCTCTGCAGCCCCTCACCCCTCAGCTCCCCTCTCCCTCTCAGGGGAGAGGGGATGTGGGTGAGGGTATCATCATCAAGCGCGAGATTCACAAACACTCTTATCTTTACGGCGATCTCTATCTCTATGACCCAAAGACCAAGCACGAGACGCGCCTCACGGAAGGTGCTCGCGTCTATCGCGCCGCGCTCTTCCCCGATGGACAAAAAGCCTTACTAGCCCGCTATCGCTGGGGCGACCAAGGCCCGATGTTGAGCATCTTCGATCTACAAACCCGGAAGATGCAGACGCTGAAAGAGTTCTCGATACATGATTATTTTATAGAATCGTTTGCGATCTCTCCCGATGGCGAACGGATCGCGCTCTCGATCTGGCGTCGCGGGGGGTTTCAAGATATCTATCTCTGTGAGCTCACCGCAGAGGGCTGTCGGCTCACGGCGCTCACCCGCGACCGCGCGGTGGATCTCTCCCCGGCGTTCTCGCCCGATGGGCACTTCGTGCTCTTTCTCTCAGATCGCGATGAAAGCTTTAAACTCTATGCATACAGAATCACCGACGGCGCGTTCTTTGAAGTGATAGACGCCGCTGATCCCAACAGCTGGCAGCCTGTGCAAATCGAACAAGAGCCGTTCCCGCCGTGGGACGGCTTCCCTGATACAGAGTATCTCATAACGCCCTACGACCCACGCCCGTCGCTTGAACCAAAGATCCTCGTCCCTCTGCCCGGATTGAGCAGTCTCAGTCTGCTCACCTTCGGGAGCGACGCGCTGCGAGAGCATCTCTACAGCGTGGTGTTGGGATTCAATTGGAAGACGCTCCAGCCCTCATATTATGTGCGCTATGAGAACCGCGTGCTCTTAGCGTCCTTAGAAACGCTGCTCCGTCGAGATGGGAATACAGCTCAGCAGTCGGTGATGGCGACGCTGCCTCTCCTCACGAGTCTGAGCAGGCGGCAAAGCCTGTCGCTCTTCTACCGACGCCACGAAGAAGCGTTTATTTCCCATCAGATTGGGTTGGGCTGGAACGGGAGCTGGAAGGTCTCGCACAATTGGCTTGAGGTCTCGTTGTGGGGGGTGACGCAGACACGCACGGGCCAGCGCCTCTGGGAGAACAGTCTAGGCTGGCGGGTCAGTGTGACGGCTGAGCTGAACGAAAAGCTGCGCGCGAGAGTCTTCGCGCAGGAAGAAGAATCCTTGGCTTTTGGGGTAGAGCTAGAATCTTTCATCGGCGCGAGGTTGTCCCTTGGCCTTGCCTGGAGCATCAAGGATCAAACAATAAGACTCTATCTGCGTTGACAAGATCGCGCTGCACTGGTATTTTAATAAGCAGGTGGGATCAATGGCTCACTATAAGTTGCCGGTAGAGATTAAAGCCCTGGAGGAAGGTGGCTTTTTAGCGATCTGCCCAGCGATACAAGGCTGTCACGCCGAAGGGGCTACCATCGCGGAAGCTTTGGAAAATCTCGAAGATGTCGCTCGACAGCTCTTGGAGCTACGCCGTCAAGATGGGCTCCCTCTTCCTCCGGGGCTTCAGCGATACCAACACAAAGCAAAGCGCGTGCTCAAAGGGGAATTCGTGCTGGCCATTCCGTGACTTATGCCGAACTCACACGAAAACTAAAGAAATTGGGCTGTCGGTTCAGACGCCGCGCAAAAGGAGGCCATGAAATCTGGTGGCACCCAGAGCGTAAATTATATACGGTCATACCAAGACATGGGAGAAAAGAGATCGCTGCTGGCACTCTGAACAAGATTTTGAAAGATCTAGACTTTACAATGGAGGACCTAGGGGGGCTTTAAACTCAATCCCCCAAATACAGCGCGTCGTAGTAGACGTCCGCGGCAAGCTCTACACCTGGCTCTTTGTCGTCGTAGCGAGCTTCATCTTCTCAAAGTTCTTTGGGATATGCCCCCCTTGCGAGAGCCCCAATTTTTTGCGATAATTGCGATAACAGGGTCTCACTACTCTCAGAGGTGACGAACACTATGCCTACATGCGCGATTTGTGGGAAGACTACGAGATTTGGCAACCAGGTGAGCTTTGCCGGGAATCGCAATAATCGGACATTCAAGCCCAATTTGCAAAGAGTTCGCGCGGTGGTCAATGGACGCACCATGAGGATCACCGTCTGCACGCGGTGCTTGAAAGCCGGCAAGGTCCAGAAAGCGATTTGAATTTTCGAGGCCCTATGTGCTAGGCTAGAGATAAGCCCATGAGCAAGGGAGGACGATCATAATGACTGAGAAGGGTCGGATCTGGCTCACTATTGGGGTCTTAGTTGTCATCGGGATAGCGATTCTCTTGATTGCCCAGCCGTGGCAGCGACCACAACCGTCACCACCGCCACAAGTGACGCAGCAGCCACCGTCAGAACAGCCACCACCACCGACACAGCCGCCGACCGAACAGCCACCGCCCACGCAGCCCACACAGCCGACTCCACCAACGGAGGCGCTCACCCCCACACAGCCTGAAACTCCCCCACCCCCAGAAGAGGCTCAAGTCCAGCCCACCCCAGGGCTGATTACCGAAGTCGTCTTCGTCCAGGAGCCCGATCAGGCAAAAGTCATAGATATGCTCACAGCGGGACAAATGGACCTCTATGCGTTCGGGATCCGCGACCCAGAACTGGCCCGCAAGGTGAAGGCCAATCCCACGCTAGGGTATGAGACGTCCTACGGGGGCTCAGCGGAGCTGACGCTCAACCCCGTGGGGCCGACGTTCAAGACCGGCGCGCTCAATCCGTTCTCCGTGCCAGCGATCCGCGAAGCCCTCAACTGGCTCGTCGATCGAAATTATATTGCCCAAGAGATCTACGGCGGCCTGGCCGTGCCAAGATATTTGCCCATCAATACGGTCTTCCCCGATTATGCGCGGCTCGCGCACGTGGCCAAGGCATTAGAAGCGTATTACGCCCCGAATCCTGAAAAAGCTAAGGCCGTGATCACCCAAGAGATGCAGAAGCTTGGCGCGGAGCTCAAAGAGAACAAATGGTACTACAATAACGAGCCGGTGAAGCTCATCTTTATCATCCGCGTGGAGGATAAGCGCCGCGAGGTGGGCGACTACGTCGCCACGCTCTTGGAGAACTTGGGATTCACTGTAGATCGTCAGTACAAGACAGCCGCAGAGGCTTCGCCCATCTGGATCGGCAGCGATCCCGCTGACGGCAAATGGCACCTCTACACGGCGGGCTGGGTCTCGACGGTGATCAGCCGCGATCTAGCGGGTAACTTCGACTTCTATTACACCCGTCGGGGACGGCCTGATCCCCTCTGGCAGGCATACACCCCTGACCCGGAGTTCGACAAAATCTCCGATCGTCTGGGGCGCCGCGATTATAAGACCATCGAGGAGCGCCGAGAGCTAATGGAGAAAGCCCTTCGCCTGGCGATGAAAGATTCGGTACGGGTCTGGCTCGTAGACCAGATTGACACGTGGGCGCGACGCGCCGAGGTGCGCTTAGCGTCGGACTTAGCCGGAGGGATGTCTGGTTCGGCGCTGTGGCCGCTCACGCTACGGGTGGAAGGCCGCCAGGCAGAGAGACTGGTCTGGGGCGCGCCGAACTTGATGCCCGAGCCGTGGAACCCCGTCGCTGGCACCAACTGGATCTTCGATACGATGATTATCCGCGCGACAGTCGATTCCGCGACCTTGCCCGATCCCTTCACCGGGCTCTACTGGCCCCAGCGCGTCAAGTCCGTAGACGTCTACGTCCAAGAGGGCATCCCCGTCACGAAGACCCTCGATTGGGTCACGCTCACATTCCTCCCGGAGATCACAGTCCCCGAAGACGCCTGGGCCGACTGGGACCCAGCCAATCAGCGATTCATCACCGTCGCCGAGAAGTATCCCGGGGGAGTCACGGCCAAGACCAAGAGCGTCGTCTACTACACTGAGGACCTCTTCAAGATGAAATGGCACGACGGCTCGAGGGTCTCTCTCGCGGACTTCGTGCTCAGCTTTATCTTAACATTTGAGCGGGCCAAGCCCGAAAGCCCCATCTACGACGAAGCGGCCGTTTCGAGTTTTGAATCGTTCATGAAGCACTTCCGCGGGCTGAAGATCGTGCAGAAAGACCCGCTCATCGTCGAGGTCTACAGCGATCTCTTCTACCCCGACGCCGAGTGGATCGCCAGCTCGCGCGCAGATTATCTCTTTAGTTCGACGCCCCTGCAAGCACTTGCTATCGGGATCTTAGGAGAGCAGAACAAAGAGCTAGCGTTCTCGGCAGCGAAAGCAGACAAACTGAAAGTCGAGCGGGCGAGCTACATCGCCGGGCCGACGCTGGCGATCTTGGAGAAATATCGCGCCCAGGCGTTCGAGCAGGGCTTCATCCCCTATGAGAACGCACTCAGAGAGTTCATCACCCCTGAGGAAGCCAAAGAGCGCTATCGGCTCCTGGGCGAGTGGTACAATGCGCATAAGCACTTCTGGGTGGGCCAGGGGCCGTTCTATCTCGACGCGGTCTACCCGGTGGAGAAGAACATCGTCATCAAGAGATTTGCGGACTTCCCCGATCCCCCGGACAAATGGCTGCGCTTCAGCGAGGCCCGCATCGCGGAAGTTGACGTCACCGGGCCGATGCAAGTCCAGATCGGTAGATCCGCGACCTTCGACGTCGAGGTGACCTTCAAGGGTGAGCCCTACGCTGTCAAAGATATAGACTTTGTGAAGTTCTTGGTCTTTGACGCACAGGGCCAGCTCGCCCTCGTAGGCGAAGCTCAAGCTGTCCAAGACGGGCTGTGGCGCGTCGCGCTGAGCCCAGAGCAGACGGCCCAGCTCGCCGCCGGGGGCAATCGCCTCGA
Organism: Candidatus Bipolaricaulota bacterium; assembly: GCA_036783095.1. GTDB lineage: Bacteria > Bipolaricaulota > Bipolaricaulia > RBG-16-55-9 > DRXL01 > JANXCC01. The sequence goes on along the minus strand of DAIPXV010000024.1, from coordinate 7,458 downwards.
AGTGATCGTCGTCTCTAAGCTCGTCAGCATCCCCTCGACGGAGGAGACGACGTTCGTCACGGTGCAGTAAGAGAGATCATTCTTTCACCCTCACCCCCGTCCCCTCTCCCCTCCAAGGGAGAGGGAGACAGGGGTGAGGGGGCTTAGTATGACCGAGACCATCAGAAGGGTCGTGACATACACAGTCTATCGTGTGGTCGCCCTGGCGCTCACGGTCGTCGTCGGGGTCTATTTGGCTATATTGATCGCCAACATGGGCGGCTACGTAGACCAGATCCGTAAGGCCCAGATTGACGAGGCCATAGGGGCTTCGGTCTTGGGGGATCGCTCCCTGCAAGGGCTTCCCCCAAGCGAGCTGCGCCGCATCATTGACCAGCGCAAAGAGCTCGAATATAAGCGCTTAGGATTGGATAAGCCCTTCATCGTGCGTAGCTTCTCGTATCTGTGGGACGCGCTCACGCTCAATCTGGGACGTGCCGAGCAGCTCTCCAGCGACTCTGGCTCGCGCCAAGTGCGACTGATTCTATTAGAGCGTCTGCCCGCGACGCTCTTGCTCTTTGGCACGGCCAATCTCTTGCTCTTCTTCTTCTCGCTCTTTGCGGGGCTGTGGCTCTCGCGGCGTTACGGGGGATTTTTGGATAAGTTAGTCATCGCGCTGACTCCGACCTCGGCCGCGCCCGCTTGGTTCTACGGGATCTTTCTTATTCTCATCTTCGCGTCGCTCTTAAAGATCTTGCCCTTTGGGGGCATGGTCGAGGCCCCGCCGCCCAAAGAGACTCTCCCATACGCCCTGAGCGTCCTCAAGCATATGATCTTGCCCACCTTGGCCCTGTGGCTCAGTTCGCTCTTTCTTGCAATCTACTCCCGACGTACGTTCTTTCTGATCTTTGCGAGCGAAGATTACGTGGAGATGGCGCGCGCCAAGGGGTTGCCCTCAGGGATGATCGAGCGGCGCTATATTCTGCGCCCGACGCTCCCCACGATCATCACCCAGTTTGCGTTCTTGCTCATCGGGCTGTGGGGCGGGGCGATCATCTTAGAGACAGTCTTCAACTGGCCGGGGATCGGTCGGCTCACCTTCCAAGCGATCGGGCTCTATGATACCCCGGTCATCATCGCCTCGACCGTGATCTATGCGTATCTACTGGCGCTCACGGTCTTCTTGCTCGATATTATCTACGCGTTGGTGGACCCCCGGGTCAAAGTGGGGGCGGAGGGCGGTGTGGCGTGAGCGCCATTCGCACGGGACTGCGGCAGATCCGACGATACCCCTCGGCGCTGGTGGGCTTGGCAATTATCGCGGGGCTGATCGCCCTGGCAATCGCCGCTGTCTTTATTATCCCCTACGATGAAGCGATCCGGCTCTGGCGCGGCGGCGAGGATATCTGGCAAGAGAGCCCGCGCTACGCTCGACCCGCCTGGCTCAATCTCTTCTCCGCGAAAAAACTCCCAGAGACGATTGTCCTCAGTACGCTCAGCCCATCCCAAACTGTCAAGAAGACTCGCGTGGACAAGACCGTCACGATCTCACTCGCGTTTGATTACTTCTACGATGACTTCCCCAGCGAACTGACTCTTTTCTTCCAAGCTCAATACAGAGAGCTCTTGCCCTATGCTCGCGTGAGCTGGCGCACCCCCGATGGACGAGAGATCTCTCTTGGGGAGCGCAAGCTGACCGCGAGCGATCGCTACAGCATCTCTCAGGACACGCGGCTCGAACGCCGCTTGGGGAATCGGCCTCCAGAAGTTGGGCTCTTTGCTTCTCCGACAGCTCCTCAAGTCCCACTCAAGGGGCGCTATGAACTTCAGATCATCGGGACACTCTTTGAAGAGAACGCTGATATAGACGCTAAGCTCGTGGTCTACGGCAAGGTCTATGGTCTCGCGGGCACCGATCACAAGCGACGCGACCTCATGGTCGCGCTGCTGTGGGGAGCCCCCGTGGCCTTGGCGTTCGGGTTCATCGTCGCCGTGGGGACGAGCCTCACTACGCTCATCATCGCTGCCATTGGGGCATGGTACGGCCGATGGATAGACGCGCTCATCCAACGCATCACCGAAGTGAATATTATCTTGCCCTACCTGCCCATCTTGATTATTATCGGGACGTTCTACTCCCGCAGCATCTGGGTGATGATGATCGCGATTACGCTTCTATCAATCTTCACCGCGGGGATCAAAGTCTACCGCGCGATCTTCTTGCAGATCAAAGAGTCGCCATATATAGAAGCGGCGCGGGCCTATGGGGCGAGCGATCTGCGCATCATCGTGCGCTACATGGCCCCGCGGATCATCCCCATCTTGGTGCCGGGGTTTGTCACGCTCATCCCAGGCTTGGTCTTCTTAGAAGCATCGTTGGGGCTCTTAGGGCTCGGCGACCCCGTACTGCCCACATGGGGGAAGATCCTCAACGATGCCCAGAGCAACGGTGCGCTCTACAAGGGCTATTATTACTGGGTGCTCAGCCCCTCGGTATTACTAATGTTTACGGCGCTTGGGTTTTCGCTGCTAGGATTTGCGTTGGATCGCATCTTTAACCCCAGATTGAGGGAATTATGAGAGAGAAAGCTGAAGTACAAAGTCGAGCGAGCGTGGGATTGGGGGCTGCGTCCCCGTTGCTGCGCGTCGAAGATTTGCGATTATACTTTCGCACCACGCAAGGGGTCGTGCAGGCCGTTGATACTATAAGCTTTGCGCTGGAGCGCAACCAAGCGTTAGCGATCCTAGGAGAATCAGGGTGCGGCAAGACTTCTCTTGCGCGAGCGATCTTGCGCTTGCTGCCGCGGAACGTCCACACCTACAGCGGACGGGTGGAGCTGGACGGCGTGGACGTGATGCCCTGGAGCGAGGAGCGTTTTCGCAAGGAGGTGCGCTGGACCAAGATCTCCATGGTCGCTCAAGCGGCCATGAACTCGCTCAATCCGGTGCTCAAGGTGGGGGATCAGATTGCCGAGCCCCTCATGATCCATCAAGGGATGGACAAGCAGAACGCCTGGGCGCGGGCGCGCGAGGCCATCCAGCTCGTTGGCGTCCCCCCTGACTTCCTCAACCGCTACCCGTTTGAGCTCAGCGGCGGGATGCGCCAGCGCGCCGTGATCGCTATGGCGCTTGTGACTAACCCCGATCTCATCATCTTAGATGAGCCCACCTCGGCCCTGGACGTGCTCACCCAAGCCAACATCATGAACGTGCTCAAGCAGATCAAAAGAGAGCTACACAAGAGCTATATACTCATCACTCACGACATCGCGACCTCCAGTGAGCTGGCCGATCACGTGGCGATCATGTATGCCGGACAGATTGTCGAATGGGGCACTGCCGAGCAGTTCTATCCCAACCCGCTGCATCCATACTCGCAGAAGCTCATGGCCAGCGTGCCCAGACTTCGTGAGGAACGGGCGCTCGACTTCATTCCGGGGCGGCCGCCCAGCTTAATCAATCCCCCTAAGGGCTGCCGCTTCGCCGAACGATGCCCATCAAGGTTCTTTCAGTGTGAGCAAGAACCGCCGATGATCGAAGTTCGAGATAGACGCTTCGTCAAATGTTGGCTCTATCGCTAATATGAGCAACGATACGCTGTTATCTGTGAAGGATCTGCATACGCACTTTGAGTTGCGCCGCGGGGTGTTTGGGCGAGCGGGGTTCGTCCGCGCCGTAGATGGCGTCAGCTTTGAGCTGCGCCACGGCGAGGCCATCGCCGTCGTGGGCGAGAGCGGCTGCGGGAAATCTACGCTCGCTCGGACTGTTTTGGGTCTCTACCGCCCCACCAAGGGCCAGGTGCTCTTCGAGGGGCGCCCGCTCGATGGGGACCTGCGCTGGTACCGTCGGCAGATCGGCTACGTCCAACAAGATCCCTACGGGGCCTTGCCCCCGTTCATGGACGTGCACCGCATTCTGATGGAACCTTTAGTGATTAATGACTTCCAAGGGGACAGGGAGCACCGCATTCGCGAGGTCCTAGAAGAAGTGAAGCTCACCCCCGTCGAGGATTTTCTCTATAAATTCCCGCATCAGCTCTCTGGAGGGCAGCAGCAACGATTAGTCATCGCGCGAGCTATGATCTTGAGGCCCAAGTTCCTTGTGGCCGACGAGCCGGTCTCCATGCTCGATGCTTCCGTCAGAGTAGAGATTTTGGAGCTCTTGCGCGGGTTGCAGCGCTCTCATAATCTCAGTGTGATTTATATTACACACGATCTCTCGACGGTGCGGTACTTCGCCGAGCGGATCTTCGTGATGTACGCGGGCAAACTCATCGAGAAAGCCCCAGTGCAGAAGCTCCTCCAAGAGCCGCGACACCCCTACACCCAAGCTCTCCTCGCGGCGATTCCTGATCCCGATCCGGCGAACGCCCAGACGTTCAAGAAGATCCCCCCAGGGGAGCCGCCGAGTTTAGTGAACCCGCCGTCGGGCTGCCGGTTCCACCCGCGCTGCCCGGCGTTCATGGCCGGACTCTGTGATAGAGAAGTTCCTCCGGAGTTTGAGCCCTCCGCGGGACACTTCGTCGAGTGCTGGCTCTATCGCTGATGAGACGGTTCACGCCCCTGCAGCTCATCGTGATCGCCGGAGTTCTCCTAGTGCTGGGGGCAGTGTTGCCCTTCTTGATGGTGATAAGACTCATAGAGCCGAGCTTCGCGCTGAGCTTCTTCTCCTATGGGGCATCTCTTGTGGGCTTGGTGATGGGCCTGATCGGTATTGCCCAGTATGGGCACCGCCGCTGATATCAGCTATAATTAAATCAAAGGAGACGAGACCATGAGAAAGAGTCTTTTGGCGTGTGTGATGCTCATCGGGGTTGGCTTACTCATCAGTTGCCAAGGGGTGCCGCCTGGGGTGAAGCCCCCAGAGTCGGGAGAGCAGCAGCCTCCAAAGATCGAAGAGCCAAAGCAGCCGGAGCAGCCCCCTTCCGTGAAGGTCGAGCAGCCAAAAGAGCCTAAAGAGACAGTGGGGCAGGTTGGGGCGCTCTCGGTCACTCGCATAGAAGTCTTCCCCACAAATCGCATCGTTGTCAGGGAGGGCACAGTCGCGTTTAACGTCTATCTCCACAATCCCGGCACAAGCGAAGTTACTGAAGATATCGCGCTCGTTCTTGAAGGGGAGCGTCTGGGCTCGCAGAAGGCTCAGCTCAAGCCGGGCGAGACGAAACATCTGCACTTTCAGGTTCAGGGCTTTGCGAGCAGCGGCCCAAAGACTATTGAGCTTGCCGGACAGAAGATAGATATTACCGTGATCGAGCCGCAACCGTCGCGCGGTGGGGTCGTCCCCGAGGACGCGAAGGTCGTCAGCGCGCCTGAAGGCTTGGCCGAGCCGGGCGTCCCCGGCGGCAAGATCGTCATCAGCACTATCAGCGGGCCCAAGACCCTCAACCCTGTCGTCGCTCAAGAGACAAGCTCCACGGATATTACGAGCTTGATGCACGCTGGGCTCATCGAGACCCGCTGGGAGGACTATACTCCCGCGCCAGGCTTGGCCGTCGCCTGGGAGATTTCTGAGGACAAGAAAGAGCTCACCCTGCACCTGCGGCGCGGCGTGCGCTGGTCCGATGGAACGTGCTGCTTCTCCGCGGACGATGTGCTCTTCACGTATAACGATCTCCATCTCAATCCCGAAGTGAACTCCGCCGGGCGCGATCTCTTATATGTCGAGGGCAAGCCGTTGCAGTTCGTCAAGATTGATGATTATACTGTCAAAGTGATCATGCCCAAGCCCTTCCGGCCCATCTTCTGGTCGCTGACGTTTGATATCCTGCCCAAGTATAAGCTCGCTGATAAAGTCGCCAAGCTCAACCCCGGCGCCAAGGGATACTTTGAGGGCCTCAAGAAAGTCATCGAGGATAATCGTAAGGGCCTGCAGAGCGTCTCTGCGGAGAAGCTTGCTGAGCTTGACCGCAGGGTGTCCGCGCTGGGCGATGCCGTCAATGCCCAAGAGCTCGAAGGAGTACAAGCGGGCGTCAGTGCTGTCAAGGAGACCCTGCAAGCCCTGCAGAGCGCCGTCCCCGAAGAGCAAGCGGAGCTCATCGAGGCGCTCCAGCGCGCTCTCGATACTGCTCAGAAGGTGCTTGAACAAGCCGAAGCGGGTAAGTGGGCGGGGGTCTCGCCTGAGCTCTTCAATAATACATGGAGCTTGGGCACGCCTGCCAGCGAGTTCGTGGGCTTAGGGCCCTACCGCTTCGTGCGCTACGATGTAGACCAACAAGTCATCCTCGAGCGCAACCCATACTATTGGAAGATTGACCCCAACGGAGTGCAGCTGCCGTACTTCGATCAGTTTGTCTTTCTGGTCGTGCCCGATCTGAACACAGCGTTCTTGAAGTTCAAGTCTGGAGAGACTGACGTCTTTGGGCCGCGCCCCACCGATTGGCCCTTGCTGATGGAAGGCGTCAAAGATCTCCAAAAAGACTGCGTCCAAAGATCGCAAGATGTCACGATCTGCTTCAACACCGTCAACTCTTGGAAGCTCCTCAAAGATGGTCCAACTTTTGGGGAGACGTATCTCGCGTTCAATCAAGACGCAGAGAAAGTTGATCCCAATAAGCCCTTCTATAAAGCGTTGCAAGCGGTCTTCCGCAGCGTGCAGTTCCGGCGGGCTATGGCCCATGCTATTGATAAAGAATCAATCATTGAGAATATCTATAACGGGCTGGCGATTCCCCAGTGGAGCCCCGTCAGCATCCCTTCGCCCTACTATGACAAGAGCGAGTCGTTCACCAAGTACGAGTACAGCTTACAGAGGGCGGCACAACTGCTCGACGAGATCGGCTTAAAAGACGTTGACGGCGATGGGGTGCGCAACATCACTGATGAGTTCTTAAAGAACTTTGCCAACCCCGAAGACCGTCCCACGGACTTAACTCCCTTTGGCCCTGAGAAAGATCGCGAGCTGGAGTTTACGCTCGCCACAAACTCCGGCAATCAGATCCGCGAGAAGATCGTCTCACTCTTAGTAGACGACTTCGCCAAGATCGGGGTGAAGGCCAACGCCCGCCCTGTGGACTTCAACGCCCTGATTAATCAATTGACGACAAGCACCTTCGAAGCGATGGTCTTAGGGCTGACGGGTAGTCCCGAGCCCAACAATGGCTCCAACGTCTGGAAGACCAACGGGCGCTTGCACTTCTGGCGCTATTCGTCCAAAGAGAGCCCCCCAGCGTGGGAGAAGCGCGTGGATGAGCTCTTCGACCTTGGAGCAACAACGTTCGATGATGAAGAAGTCAAGCGCATCTACAAAGAGTTCCAACAGCTCGTCTCGGAGAACCTGCCCTATATTTATCTCGTGAACCAGCAGTTTCTCTTCGCGAGCAAGGCCGATCTGGGGAACAACGAGAATTTTAAGCCCAACTTCGGGACGCTCTTCTTCGCCGACATGTTGTGGTGGAAGGACGAGCAACGACGGAAGTGACCTCTCCCCCGGCCCCTCTCCCCTCCGAGGGAGAGGGGAGCACAGGGGTGAGGGGGCTAGGGA
>DAIPXV010000023.1:0-20153 GCA_036783095.1 Candidatus Bipolaricaulota bacterium | reverse complement strand
CCAGCCTCTGGCTGGCGAAGATGAACGTCAAGCGAAGCTTGTTAGGTCTTCCTAATCTGCACGCCTAGTTCTTCTTTGAGGCGCGCTTCGATGCGTGCGACGATCTCGTTGACCTCGTCGTCGCTGAGCGTCTTGGTCCAGTCCCGGAAAGTAATTTCATACGTCAAGCTCTTCATCCCTTGGGGGATCTGGCTGCCCCGATATAAGTCGTACAAGAAGACGCGCTCGACGCGGCGCTCGCTCTCTAAGATGCGCCGCACGTTCGCTTCAGGGACGTTCTCCGGCACCAAGAGCGACAGATCCCGCCGCGAGGCCGGATACTTGGGAGTCACCCGAGCTTGGAGCTCCACCCACTGGGGAAGAGCAATCGTCTGCAAGCGTTGATAGATCTCTTCCACGTTCATCTCGAAGAGATAGACCCTCCAAGGGAGATCGTAGCGCTGCGTTATATCGGGATGGAGCTCGCCCAAGATCCCTAAGATATCGTCTTTGGCCTTGACGAGCGCTTGGCGCGCCGGATGCAAGATCTTTTCCGAGCTTGGCTCAAAGGCGAAATTCTTCAGGCCCAGCTCGTTAAGCACTGCCTCTACGATCCCTTTGAGGTCATAGAAATCGTAGAACTGCTCTTTGCCGCGCAGGGGCACGAGCGCGCGTCCGGCGAGCGCGATCCCTAACGAGATCCGCTCGCGCACCGCTGCGCCTTCGAGAGAGAAGACCTTGCCGATTTCAAAGAGCCGGACTCCCTCGACTTGCTGATACGCATTATACTGAAGATTGCGCACCAGCCCCGGCCATAGGCTCGGTCGTAGCGCGTAGAACTCGTCACTCATGGGGTTGCGCAGCCGCACCAGAGCATCGTTTATGCCGAAGATCTCTGCATCGGCTTTGGAGACGAACCCGAAGTTGACGGCCTCGCTTATGCCCAGAGCCGTGAGAATTCTTCGGATTCTGTCTTTGAGCTCTTCGACGCGCTCGCGGCGGCCTGCCACCAAGGGGAGCGCCGGGCGCTCCGCGGGGATCTTGTCGTACCCGTAGATGCGCCCGATCTCTTCGATGAGATCTATCTCGCGCTCCACTTCCCTGCGGAAGCTGGGAATCCCCACGCGCCAGCGATCTGTCCCCTCGCGCTCCAGGGAGAACTCTAATCTCCGTAAAATCTTTTCGCTCTGCTCCGGAGGGATCTCTACCCCAAGGATCTTCGTGATGCGGCTGTGGCGCAGCACGCAGGAGCGCGGTGCAAACTTCTTGGGATAAATATCGATGACCCCACGGGCGACTGAGCAGCTCCCCCACTGCTGCAGCAGCGTTCCCACGCGATCGAGCGCGGTGATGAGAATTTCTGGATCCATGTCGCGCTCGAAGCGATGGCTCGCTTCCGTGCGCAGCCCCAAATGTTTCGCGGTGCGCCGCACCGAGACTGGGTCAAAGTACGCGGACTCCAATAAGACTCTCCGAGTCGTTTCGGAGACCTCGGTCTCGAAGCCCCCCATGACCCCAGCGACCGCCACGGGCTTGCGCGCATCAGCGATGACTAAGTCATTCGTAGTGAGGGCCCGCTCAACCCCATCGAGCGTGACGATCTTCTCGGTGGGGCGCGCGCGCCGCACTATGATCGTATGCCCTTCCAGCTTGTCATAGTCAAACGCGTGGGTGGGATGGCCTAGCTCCAAGAGCACATAATTGGTTGCGTCTACGATATTGCTGATGGGGCGCAGGCCGCCCTTGACAAGTCTATGTTGAATCTTTAACGGCGACGGCCCCCAGCGAACATCGCTGAAGAGGCGACACGCGTAGCGTGGGCAGCCGTGAACATCTTCGATCTTGACAGAAGCGAAGCGTTCGATCTCTTCGGTGCCCTCGGTGAGAGCAAGCGAGGGTTTGCGCAGATCGAGATCATAGAGCGCGCTCACCTCACGGGCGACCCCGAGCACGCTGAGCGCATCAGGTCTATTCGATTTCGTCTCTAAGACGAAGATGAAGTCATCGAACTCCAAATACTGAGTGAAGTCTTGGCCGACTTGGCAGCCCAGCTCGCTCTCCAAGAGCCATATGCCAGGAGATTTCTCTTCGAGCCCCAATTCGGCCCGCGAGCAGATCATTCCCTCGGAGCGCTCCCCACGGAAGACCGCGGTCTCGACGATCTTGCCGTCAGGTAGTCTTCCCCCAGGGCGGATGACGGGCACAAGCGCATTCTCGGTGAGATTGGGCGCCCCAGAGACTAATTGCACGGTCTCGCGCCCCAGGGAGACTTCGCAGATCTTCAGACGATCGGCCTGAGGGTGGGGACTGACCGTCAACACCCTTCCCACCACAATTCCATCGGGCTTGCCCACGCGCTCGACCGCCGCGACCTCAAGCCCTGCTAACGTTAGCCGCTCCGCAAGCTCCTGTACGAAGCTTTGATCTATGGGAACGCCTACAAACTCCGTCAGCCATCTATATGGGACACGCATTATTGCAACGCCACCCCAATCGAGATGAGAAGGTTCTGCTCTGTCGCCCCAACGAGGGGATAGCTGAGGCGCAACACCAGCGTAAAGGGCAACAGCCCGCCGATGCTGGAGCCGCGAACGTGAAACTCCAGCCCCGCTTCAACCTTCGCGCCTTCGGTGCTAAACCAGCTCTCAAACGTCGAGGCAGTGCGCCCTGCAGCCACATAGATCGCTTGATCTATCTCTTTGATCAGCGCGAGATTGACTATATTATAATCCAGCTCGCGCTGGAGCGGGAAGTGCAGCGCCGCGTACCCAAACCACCGGAAGCGATCTGTAAATGGGAAGCCCGTGGTATCCTTGAAGCTCCCCAGCTCGCTCAAAGTGAATCGGAAGCTGCCACGGGTGTTGAAGCCCAAGCCTAGGTCGCCCGCGACATCGAGATAGACGTTGGGCCACAGGCGCAGCCGCGTGATCCCCTGCAGGGCAAGTTGTGTAAAATCGAGCCCTTGACGCAGGGAGAGCCCAAAGATATAGAGATCGCGCAAGAGCTCGCTGCGCTGGTAATCGAACGCGGCGAAGACGACGGGGACGAAGGGGCCACTTGGTCCCTCAGGTGCATCGAGCAATCGGGCTACCGTCAGGGCAAATTGTTCATGAGTGACCCACCACGTCCCACGATACCCAATATCGGGTTGGGCAAACGTCAGCCAACTGATGCTCACCAGCCCAAATATATCCGTAGGGGTTGGGGCTATGATCGCCGAAGCAATAGTCCCGCGCCCGAGATTGAGCCATCCTCCAGCGTAGCCATTGGCAAAAACGATCCGATAGTCGTTGAGAAAGCCGATTTCGACCGTCTGCCCCAAGGGATTGACGCGAACTAGATAGGCATCTAAGGGGAGATCGTTATCGCCGTTGGTGATGACGCGCGTCTTTATGGGGTAGTAATTATTCAAGCGATTGACGTCGGGGGTGACTTCGTTGGGATCAACCCGGACTTCTTTGATGGGGTGCTTGGAGCGAAACTCCCAGGTCTCTGCGGGCTTGTCGCTCTCGTAAGTATACGTAAACTCTTCGTCGAGTTCGGAGACGGCCACGACCGTGACGGGCATGCGAATGGGACCCTTGCGCTCTAGAAAAACGCGCACGAGGTATCTCTCGCTATCCTTGGGGGCATCTTTGGGAAGCTCCAAGGGTTGGTTCTCAAAACTCGTCACTGCGTAATCTAAGTAGAGCGCAGGGTCGTCATCGCGATGGAGCCAGGCCGCAAAGAACTCTGAAAGATCTCTCCCGGAGATCTCCTCGACTAAGCTCTCGAACTCTTTCACCGTGATGAATTTATGAGCCCAGCGCTCATAGGCGGTGCGCAGGATCTGATTCATCATCTCGTGCCCAAGCAGCCCGCGCAGCGCCCGCAAGACTAAATAGCCCTTATTGTAGAGTCTCACGGCGCTATAGTTGGCATAGCGCACATCGTGTTGGGGCTTGATGATCGCCTCATCGAAGCGATCTTTGTGGGCGAGCACGTAGGGCAGCTCGCTGAGATGCCTCCGGAGATTGAGATACCCCAACTGCGACTGAATGAATTTCTCTAACAGCCCTGAGCGCTCCATCTGGATGAGATTGGGGCCAAACTCCCCGTACTTCTCCTCAAAGTACGTGATCGAGAGATACTCCGAGAACGCCTCAGAGAGAAAGTTTTCAGCGTTGAGGTCGGCCCCAACGCCGATGCCCCACCACAGATGGGCGATCTCGTGAGCCAAAATATACTCTGTCAAGCGATCGAGCGCCCCGGCGACCCCTAAGTCTTTCTCAAAGAAGAACGAGCTACCTAGAATAATTAAGCCATCGGCAGTCATCCCGAAATACCCGTCTGATGAGGCTTCGACGATCACCAGGCGCTTGTAGCTATAAGCCCCAAAGTGCGCTTGGTAGTACTCCAAGATCTCGTGGGCGTACGTCGCGAGCAACCGCGCGTTGGCCTCGTGCCCTGGACGGTAGTACACAACGATGGGAATCGCTTCAGTAAGTTCGTACTTCTTGAATTTATCGCTGATGCTGATGGGAATCGAGCGCACGGGCACATCCGTGGTGATGCGCACTACTTTATGCCCCTTCAGCTCTTTATGGGGTTCTTCAGCCTGGTGGTCGCCTCCAGCGGCGACGACGTACTCTTTTGGCAGGGCCAGCTCCATCTCGTAGAGCGCCGCAGGCATCAGGAACTTATAGTATGGCCGTGGAGCGATATACTGCCCGTCTATGAGCTCGGTCGCGGGCACGGGGATGGGGCTCCAGCCGAAGCGCCACGTGAATGTTTCGTTGTAAAAGCCCTCGTCTGGGACGGCGACGTGGGGGAACTTCGTCTCAAATTCGATGGCGACAGTCGTCTTCTCCCCAGGAGCGAGTGGGTGAGGCAAGTCTACTCGTAATACTGTATCGTCTAACGAGTACGTCTGGAACCAATCGGGCCCGCGCTCCAGGGTAAAATTGAGTGCCATGCCGTCAAGGGTCTTCACGGAGAAGACTTTCATCCAGGCGGGATCGAACCCGCTCCAATACGAACTATCGAGCACTGCTGGGGCGAGATGGGGATTGGGCTCCCGACTGTAATTGGGCATCAGCAAGAAATAGATGGCCGAGAGCGGGTCTGCCGATTCGTTCGTGTAGTCGATCGTCGCCGTGCCGGAGATCACGCGATCTTCTGTGTCCAATGAGACGTTCAGCACATAGCGGTCGGCGGGGGCCTCTTGCGCCCACGTCAGCGCGACTACTCCTGCCCATAGAGCTACGAAGACGATCCGAAAGACTTTTGTCATCGTGCCTCGTTGCCTCCTGTGTAGTTAGACTTTCGACGTTGCTAAGATCTCGACGCGCACCTTGCGCACCTCTTTCTCTGTGGCCTCGACCACGGTGAGGCGCGCGCCGTCCACCGTGAGCGTCGTCCCTACTTTAGGGATTTCCGCGAGCCGATGCAAGAGCAACCCCCCAACAGTAACTGCTTCAGAGAGGGGCAGGTCTAAAGCGAGCCGCGCGTTCAGCTCATCGAGCGGGGTCTCCCCATCGACAAGATAGACGGTAGGCGCAAGCTGCTTGATCTGCAGCGCCGCTAGCTTCTCCTCTGCTTCGTCGTACTCGTCGCGGATCTCCCCTACGATCTCTTCTAGGATATCTTCGAGCGTGACGATCCCCATCATCCCACCGTACTCGTCCACGACGATCGCCATGTGCTTTTTGTTCTTCTGAAAATCGCGCAAGAGCTTTCGGATGGGTTTATTAGGTGCGGTGAAGAACGCTGGACGAATAATATGCTCCAGTCGCGCCCCGCTGAGCAGCTCACGCAGGCGCCGCACTTCCGCTTCGTAGAACGCCTTCTCCTCAGCGAGCCTCTTGAGCTCTTCGGGGGATTGGGCCTCCTTCATGCGCCGTGGCAGCTCGTCTTGGAGTTTCTTTTTGTACTCGTCGAGCTTTTGTTTCTCAGCGTAGCCGAAGCGCAGGAGATCTTTCGCATGCAAAATCCCGCGGATATTGTCGAGATTGCGCTCGTAGACGGGGTAGCGGGAGTGCCCTTCCCGCGCGATGATCTCGCGCACCTCGGCCAAGGGCGTATGGATCTCTATGGCGACCACGCGCGTGCGCGGCACCATGACGTGCTGCACCACAAGATCGTCATAGACGAAGATGCGCCGGATCATCTCGCCCTCTTCTTCTTGAAGGATGCCGCGCTCTTGGCTCAATTCGATTAAGAGTTTCAGCTGGTCTTCACTCACGTGCACGGGCTCGCGCGTGCGATAGTGTGGAGGGAGCAAGCGCAACAGCCCATTGGCTATCCCCTGGAACGCTGTGGTCAGCGGGCGCAGCGCCACCGAGAGCCAATAGAGCGGACCGATCACGATGGGCGTGAGGCGCTCGGCGTTGTTCTTGCCCAAATGTTTCGGGGTGATCTCCCCGAAGATCAACAGATAGATCGTAATTAAGATCGTGGCGAGCAGGGCGGTCTCGGAGCCGCTCAATTGGGGAAAGAGCTGCAGGGTCAGCACGGTCGCGATGGAGCTGGCGAAGAGATTGACGAAGTTATTGACGATAGCGAGTGCTGTGATGAGCGACGTGGGATCGTCGTGGAGTGCTTGGAGGGCCCGCGCTTGGCGCGGGTGCTCGCGGATCATCGTCTTGAGGCGCAGCCGGCTTACTGACGCAATAGCGATCTCTGAGAGCGAGAAGCAGAACGATAAGACCGTCAGGACAGCCAGGATCGTCAAGCCCACCGCTAGACTCATACGGTCTCTCTCTCCTGCTCTTTTTGCTGTTTCGATTATAAGTTCGCGGTGTGCGCTTTGCAAACCTGAGGGAAGCTGCGGCTGGCGTTGACAACGCTGTCAGTATACGGTACAATCAGCAGCCAGTCTGATCTTTATGTTCAACGCGCTGACTGAGAAGCTCAATAGTATTTTGACGCAGTTGCGCCGGCGCGGTGCCCTCACCGAGAAGGACTTAGACGAGGGCTTGCGCCAAGTCCGGCTGGCGTTGCTCGAGGCTGACGTCAACTACAAGGTCGTCAAGAAATTTATTGACGACGTCAAGCAGAAGGCCCTGGGAGCGCAGATTTTAGAGAGCCTCACCCCCGGCCAACAGATCGTCAAGATCGTTCGGGACGAATTGGTGCAGATTCTGGGAGGCACGCGCGCCGACCTGCACTTGACAAATTGGCCCAGTGTACTCTTACTCGTTGGGCTGCAGGGCTCCGGCAAGACGACGATGGCCGGAAAACTCGCGAAGTATCTTACGGAAAAGCTTCAGAAGAGGGTCTTGCTCGCAGCGACGGACCTGCAGCGCCCTGCGGCTATCGAGCAATTGAGGCAATTGGGGGCCAAGCTCGGCTATCCCGTCTACGCCGAGGGGCGCACACCCGTTGAGGTGGCCGAGGGGGCGCTCACCGAGGCGCGCAAAAACTCTTTCGATGTCTTAATTATAGACACAGCGGGGCGCCTGCAGATCAACGAAGAATTGATGAAGGAGCTCGTCGAAATGAAGGAGCGCCTCCAGCCCACAGAGATTCTCTTAGTAGCAGACGCGATGACCGGTCAGGAGGCCGTCAACATTGCCCAGACGTTCGATCAGCGGCTGAGGCTGACGGGAATCATTCTGACGAAGCTCGACGGCGACGCCCGCGGCGGTGCAGCCCTCTCCATGGTCACGGTGACGGGTCGACCCATTAAATTCATTGGGGTGGGCGAAAAGTTAGAAGACTTGGAAGTCTTCCATCCCGATCGCATGGCCGAGCGCATCCTGGGGATGGGCGATATCCTCTCGCTCATCGAGGAGGCTGAGGCCCGCGTGGATGCGAAAAAAGCCGAAGAGTTTGTGCGAAAGATTCAGAAGGAGAGCTTCACGCTCGAAGACTTCCGCCAACAAATTCAGCAGTTGCGCCGCATGGGGCCGATCACGAAATTATTAGAAAAACTCCCCGGGATGCAGAAGGTCGAGGTGGACGAAAAAGCTCTTATCAAGGTTGAAGCGATCATTAATTCTATGACTCCGGAGGAGCGGCGCCATCCCGAGATTTTGAACGCGCGGCGCAAGCGGCGCATTGCGCTGGGCAGTGGCACGCAAGTCAGCGATATCAACAAGCTCTTAAAGCGCTTTGAGGAAGCGCGCAAGATGATGAAGCAGCTCAAGGGCAAGAAGTTCCCACAGATGCCGTTTTTGCGATAATATTAAGAGGAGGAAGCTCATGGCATTAAAGATCAGGCTGAAGCGAACAGGGCGACGGTCGCAGCCGTCGTATCGGATCGTGGTGATTGAGGAGTCGCGCCCGCGGGACAGCCGGGTGGTCGCTGACCTGGGGTGGTACGACGTCCTGCATGGAGAGTATGAGATCGACACCGCCGAGGCGCTCCTGTGGCTCGGGCGGGGGGCGCAGCCGACCGATACGGCGCGCCACTTGCTCTCTAAGAAGGGCGTCTTAGCCGAGTTCCACAAGCAGCGCTTAGCTAAGACGTGAATCCCATTTTTGCGACTTTGCAGTATCTGATCAAGGCTTTAGTCGATGCGCCAGAGAAGATCACCGTTGAGCGGATCGAGACGCCCAAGGTGGATATTTTCAATATTAGCGTTCCCCAAGATGAGATGGGGCGGCTGGTGGGGCGAGGCGGCCGGACCGCGGAAGCGATTCGCGAGGTGCTCGGGGCGATCGGGGCCACGGTCGGCAAAGAGGTGATCTTAGACGTGATCGAAGCGCGACCGGTGCCACCGCCGCGCGCGGCGGCTAAGCGCCCGCGGCGGCGCGGCCGCGCTCGTTCCAAGACGCGCTCGACTCGCCATGCGCATTGATATCGTCACGATCTTTCCGCAGATGCTTGAGGGGTTCTTCGCCGCGGGGGTGATCGGCGCGGCGCGCCAGGCCGGTATTCTCGAAATCTATATTCACGACCTGCGTGATTTCACAACCGACAAGCATAGACAAGTCGACGACCGTCCTTATGGAGGCGGCCCAGGGATGGTTCTCAAGCCCGAGCCGTTCTTCCGCGCCGTCGAGTTTATTAAGAGTCAACTTTCCGTTGAGCCCAGAGTCATTTTATTGTCGGCCCAGGGCAAGCTCTTCACGCAACAGATTGCCAAGGAGCTTGCCCAAGAGCGTGCGATCATTTTGCTGTGTGGGCGCTACGAGGGCGTGGACGAGCGCGTCTTGCATATCTGCACCGATGAGCTTTCCATTGGGGACTATGTCTTGAGTGGTGGGGAGGCGGCAGCGGCGGTCGTGGCGGAGTGTGTGGCGCGGCTTGTGCCTGGGGTCGTGGGCAGGCAGGAGTCGCTCGAGCACGATTCGTTCTACAACGAGAGGTTGCTTGGGCCGCCGCAGTATACGCGCCCTCCGGAGTTTCGCGGGCTGCGCGTCCCGGAGGTGCTCTTGACCGGCGACCATAAGAAGATCGAAGAATTTCGGCGCCGGGCCGCCTTGGAAAAGACCCTCAAAAACAGACCAGATCTCCTTCAGAAGTGAGCACCTATGGGCAATCTCTATATTGCTCTTGTGCACTATCCCTGTCGGGATCGCCATGACAAGATCGTCACCACGATGATCACCCCTATAGACGTGACGGATATTGCGCGCAGCGCTTGTACGTATGGGGTGGCGCAGTTTTATATCGTCACGCCGCTACCCAGCCAGCAGGCGATTGCCCAAAGATTAATAGATTTTTGGCTGAAGGCCGAGCCCGATCTGGCCTATCGGCGCCCGGCCTTGCAGCTGGCCCGCATTGTTGATAGGCTAGAGACCAGTTTTAAAGAGGTCTTGGAGCGTGAGGGCCTCGCCCCCCTGCTCATCGGCACGGACGCGCGGGAGCTGCCCGGAACCCGCATCAGCTATGAGAAGCTGCGTGAGCTGATCGAGCAGGATGTCCGTCCGGTCTATGTGCTCTTTGGGACGGGCTGGGGGTTGGCGCTCGAGGTCTTAGAGCGTATGGATTATTTTCTACCCCCGATCTGGGGGCCAACAGACTATAATCACTTGTCGGTGCGCGCGGCGGCGGCTATTATCTTAGATCGGCTGCGCGGGCGCCGATAATCTCTCACAGAGGGAGTGAGCGTCTATGAAGGGCAATCTCATTCGCGAGATCGAGCAGGAACTTATGAAGAAGGACATCCCGGAATTTCGTGCCGGGGATACGATTCGGGTGCACGAGCGCATCTTGGAGGGGGGCGAGGGGGCCAAGGAGGGGAAGGAGCGCATTCAGATCTTCGAGGGAACTGTCATCAAATGTGCCGGCAGCGGCGTCAACAAGACATTTACGGTGAGAAAAGTCTCGTATGGCGTTGGGGTGGAGAAGATCTTTCCCTTGTACTCACCGCGGATCGCCAAGATCGAAGTAGTGGAGCGTGGGCGAGCACGCCGCGCGCGCTTGACGTATCTCCGTCGGCAAGCCCTCGAAGCCAGCAGCAAGTAAGCGATGCCTGACGATCTGAAGCCAGACGACTCCTTATTCGGCGAGCCGACAGCTCCTCGTGTCGAGATCGTTCTTGAGGAGGAACGCCCCAAGCCCTGGCTCGCTCGGGTGCTCAATCGTCGGGGGATTGAGACCAGCCCGGGGATGGAGTGGGCTCTCGATTGGCTGCAGATCATCGTCGTCGCTGTAGTGTTAGCGCTCATCACGATGAATTTTGTCATCGTGCGGATGCGCGTGCCCACGGGGTCTATGGAGCCTACGATCACCGCTGGCAGCTCCTTCTTTGTAGATAAGATCTCGTTCTATTTTCGCAAGCCCAAGCCCGGCGATATCATCGTCTTCTGGCACAACGAGGGCACCGACGAAGCTCCCCGCTGGGTGCGCTACGTCAAGAGGCTGATCGCCGTAGGTGGTCAGACCGTCCAGATCAAAGATTGCTATGTCTACGTCAACGGCGTCCCCATGACCGATGATGCGTTCAATCATCCAAACCATCCCAACCCGGAGCGCCGGTGTTATTACAATTCTGGGAAGATGGGCGATTCTCTGCTGACAGTTCCGCCGGGGCACTACTTTGTCTTGGGGGATAACAGCCGCAATAGTTTAGATGGGCGCTTTTGGGATTTTCCGTTCGTGTGCGCGAAAGATTTTATTGGGGAGCCGTTTTTGAAAGTGTGGCCACCCCATGAGATCGGATTTATGAATGGCTATTTTGGCAGCCCCCGCTAGGAAGCTTTATAATTTCCTCAAGTATGGAGATCAAACTCTACCCGCCCATCACGAACGCTTCTGGCCCCCACTGCGTGACGTATGAAGAGTTAGAGCGCATCGCGCGCTCAGCTGCTGGCGCGGTCGTCACCAAGAGCATGACCCACTGCCCCCGCCAAGGCAACCCTGAGCCAAGACTGCGCTCGCACTTAGACGGTGGGATCGGCTCGCTCAACTCGATGGGCCTGCCCAATCTGGGCTACCAAGAGTACGCCAAGTTTATCCCAAAACTCAAAGAGTTCGGCAAACCCATCATCGCGAGCATCGCGAGTGCCCCTTGCGCGCATAAGCTTCCCCCCGTCGAGCAATATCGCGAGATCGCGTTGACAATAGAGAGAGCTGGCGCGGATGCGCTCGAGCTCAATCTCTCGTGCCCTAATTTAGAAGACGTCCCCATCGCTATGGACCCGCAAAGTGTGCGCGCTGTCTTACAAGCTGTCACGCGCGCGGTGAAGATCCCCATTGGGGTCAAGCTTGCGCCGTACAACAATGTCCCCAAGCTTTTTGAAGAAATTGCCCGGACGTTGCTCGACTTCGATCTGGCGTATATTGCTACGATCAACTCTGAGCCGTTGACGCTCGATATTGACTTAACGACGCGAACGAAAGTGATTCGTCCCAACGAGGGCTTTGGCGGCTTGGGCGGGCCAGCGGTACTGCCCATCGCGCTTGCGGAAGTCCACAGATTCTACAAATTCTTTCAGAAGCACAGAGCGAAGATTGCCGTCTGGGGTGTGGGGGGCATCACCAAGCCTGAAGACGCGATCAAGCACTTTCTTGCCGGGGCTTCAGTAGTACAGATCGGGACGCTCTTCCTATGGGAGGGGCCGACGGTTTTTGAAAAGCTCTGGGCGGGGATTGAGCAATGGCTGAGGGAGAACGGCTTTTCGAGTGTCGAAGAGATCATCGGCGCGGTGAGGGAGATTTGAATCACGGAAAGCACCGAAGAGAACTGAAAGCACAGAAAACGGCTCTTCTCTGGTTTCCGTGTTTTCCGTAGAGTTTTCCGTGCCTTCCGTGATTCACAGTAAGTAGCGAGAGGGATTATGACTGTCATCACTGGTGCTGAGATTTTCATAGACGGGGGACTTCGGAAACTTGATATCGCGTTCGACGAGAAAATTCGCGCCATTGGGCGCAATCTTGAAGGAGAAGAGCGCATAGACTGTTCTGGCAAGATCGTCCTGCCTGGCGTGATTGATGTGCACGTGCACGCCCGAGATCTCGAGCAATCTCACAAAGAAGACTGGGCGTCGCTGGGACGCGCGGCCCTCTCTGGGGGCGTGACGACGGTCTTCGCCATGCCCAACACTCAGCCTCCGTTAGATTCTGTGGCGCGCGTGCGCGACTACCGGCGGCGTGCGCAAGTCTCTTCGATCAATGCTTACATCTACGGCGCGATCACAAGAGAAAATCTTCAGAATTTCGATGAGCTTGCCCCGCACGTGGACGCGTTCAAGCTCTATCTGGGCGAGACCACAGGACAGCTCATGATCAGTGATAAGAAGCTGCACCGAGAGATCTTTAAGATCGTCACCCAGACCGAAAAGATTCTTACAGTACACGCGCAGCGCGGCGGCGATCCCAAAGACGTCACTTCCCGCGAGGCCGACGATATTTGTTATGTCTTAGACTTAGCAGCAGCTTATGAAACAAAGCTACACCTCGCGCATGTGACGACCCAGCGGGCTATTGAAGCTATTTTAGAAGCGAAAAAGTCGAAGATAGACGTCTCGTTCGAGACCTGCCCGCACTATCTGTACTTCACAGCCAAAGACAGAGAGGAGCGCGGGGCGTGGCTGAAGATGAATCCGCCTCTAGCGACTGAAGAAGACCAAGAGTTTCTCTGGTGGGCGCTTAGGGAGGGCTTAATAGACATAGTTGCGACCGACCATGCGCCGCACACTATTGAAGAGAAGAGCGTTGGTTATGAGAGAGCGCCCGCGGGGGTGCCGGGAATAGAGTTTCTGTTGCCGTTGCTCTTTGATGCTGTCAATGCTGATAAAATTTCGCTCGCGCGGCTGGTCGAGGTCTGTTGTCGGACCCCTGCGAAGCGTTTTGGGCTATCCAAGGGCGAGATTGCCGTTGGGCTGGACGCCGATCTTGTCATCATTGATCCCGATATCAAGAAGACGATCACCCGTGAGGCCGTGCAGAGCAAGTGTGGCTGGTCGCCCTATGAGGGGCTGACGCTGCGCGGCTGGCCGGTGATGGCGGTGGTGCGAGGGAGTGGTATTGTCCCCCTCACCCCTGGCCCCTCTCCCTCTTAGGGGAGAGGGGGATCATGGCTCTTTTGACAGAGTAGTTTTAGGGCGATCTGCTGAATTTGCTTTAATACATCAGGTAGCTGATGCTGAACCTCTTCAACCCGAAAGCGTAGTATCACGTAACCGTGAGCCTCAAGTTCGCGTCGTCGGATTTGATCATAGGCTCTCTGATCTGGTGAGTCATGAATTGTCCCCTCAATCTCGATTATTAATTTCGCCTCATCGCAGCAGAAATCCACGATATATCGCCCTAATGGTCGTTGACGGCGAAATTTGAGGCCGCTGAGCTGACGATTGCGCAAACGCTCCCAGAGGAGCGCTTCGGTTTCCGTCATGTTCTGACGTAGTGTGCGAGTCAGCAGTCGCTGATACTCCGGCATACGCGGCATAGGTGTTCACCACCTCCAGCTCCCCTCTCCCCGTCGAGGGAGAGGGGACGGGGGTGAGGGGATTTAGAAGAAATCCTCCGTGCGCAGCTCTCTCAAGTGAAAGACGGAGTTGACCGTGAAGATCTCGTAGCTGCCGTCATCTTCTTTGTCAATAATACTGATCCCGCAGTTGTCTACGGCGAAGTGGCCATCGCCGGGCCCCAGGCCCAGGGCGTAGCGCAAGATCGCTCGGATCGTCCCGCCGTGGCTCACGATGAGGATTTGCTGGTCGGGGTGGCGCGCGACAATTTCAGAGAAGATCCGTGCGGCGCGGGTATAAAGCTCTTTTCGGCTCTCCCCGCCGGAGGGGCGGAAGTTCGCAGGGTCAATCCTGCGCATTGCGTACTCTTCAGGAAATTTTTTGAGCACTTCATCGCGGGTGAGCCCTTCCCACAGCCCATAGAAAGCCTCGCGGAGCTCCGGGATCGTGAGCACATCGAGCGTATGGGGCGCGGCGATGATTTGGGCCGTCTCGACCGCGCGCACAAGATCGCTCGAATAGATCGCATTGAAATGCTCGTGGGCGAGCAGCTCGGCGGTGCGGCGGGCTTGAGCGCGTCCGCGCTCGTTGAGCGGGATGTCTACTTGCCCCATGACGCGCAGTTCCGCGTTCCAGTCGGTCTCGCCGTGACGCACTAAGTAAACCCGAGTCTTATAAAAGCCCTTCATAGAGGGGCTATTATAGCAGAGCAAGGGGCTATAGTGCTAGCGATTTTCTTTTATAATATGGGAGGCCGAGCGCACCATCGCCGATGGGTGTCACTGATCTTGACTCTGAGGGGGATTCTCATTAGACTAGCGGCAGAGTGAGGAGGAGAGCAATGGCTAAACTTCAAGAAAAGTATATTGTGGATCAGAAGGGAAAGAAGACTGCCGTAGTGCTGCCTGTTGAGCAGTATGAGGAACTTCTCGAAGACTTGCACGATCTTGCGGTCATTGCAGAACGTCGAGACGGGCCCACCATACCCTTGGCTGAGCTGAAGAGAAGGCTGAAAAAGAATGGGCTCTTATGAAGTTCTTTGGAAAAGTTCAGCCGAGCGAGATCTGCGCAAGCTCGATCCACAGCATATCCCACGGATCATTAAAGCTGCGGGGCTCGGAGCGAAATTATCGGATTCGCGTTGGGGATTACCGAGTGGTCTATCAACTAGACACTCGGACGAAAACCGTAGTTATTTTACCATGTTCGTCATCGCCGAAGAGCTGAACTGTGTTTTTTCCCCTCACCCCTTCTCCCCTCTCCCTTACAGGGGAGAGGGGACGGGGATGAGGGTGAACCGGATAGCGTCAGCTCCCGCGAAACTCCTGCTCGGACTCCGCGTTCGCTCTGATCTCCTCCTCACTGAAGAGCACCGGATAGTAGTCGTTGACGAGCCAGAACCCCAACAGATCCCCAAAGTGCGGCGTGTTCACGACCCCGCTCTGGCCGGTGGGCAGCGCGTTCCACGCCTTGATGCCGTTGGGATTGAGCTCGACAATATGGCGCTGCGACGGCCCACGGCTGAACCTGAAATCCTCGGCGTTGGTGCCCTTGACGTTATAGTTCGCGACGTCCACGGCCGCGAGCGTCCCGTCTACGGGGAGCCCGTCGGCGTATTCGGGCTGAGAGTAGACCGCCGGGGGGATGCTGAACTTATTCGTCTGCGGATGTAAGGCATTTCGGAACGTGATGCGATGGAGCTTCCCCCAGCGGTAGTCCGAGAGCTTTTCGGACTTCTTATATGCTCTCGCGAATGTGTCGCCCTTAAGGAGATCAAGAGCTTCTTGGAGGCTCTTTAAGATCAGCCAGTCGCGCTCTTCTTCGGGGGACAAGAAGAGATCGGGCACATCGAAGAACTCTATATCTGACTCGCCCTTGCCCTTCTTCTTGGGGAATTTCTCTAAAAGATTGATGATCGCCTTCACCGCGAAGAACCCGCCAGGCTTGGGCATGGTCTTATCAAGACGATCTAACGTGTCGTCAATGACCCGCTGGATCAGCACACTGAGCCAGACGTTGAAGATCGTCGTAGCGACGCTATCAGTAATCTCGCTCTCTGAGGGGGTGTTGAGCGAAAAACTCTTGCCGTCGGTACTGATAGAGTCATTGGCGTCGAAGCCCTCGGGGATGCCCGTGGGCGTGGCGAAGCTCCACTTCGCGAGATACTGCTCGACAGCTTCAGCAATCCGCGGGTCTTTTAAGAGATCTTTCAGCTCATCGGCGGCGTCCTCAGCTTGTGCGTTCTTGAGGGCGTTGAGCACAAAGGGCGTCAGCCGCCGCGCGATGAGCGAGACCGTGTCCGACTGTATCTGCATCATATCTTCAACGGAAAGCTTCTCGCCCTTGGCAACTTTCTGTTTGATGAGCTCGGTGATGCGCCCGGCGCGAAAGCCGATGTCGTAGTTCCAATCTAAGTAATAGATCGCGTTGCTCCCTGGGCGCTTCTGGTTGAGCGGGTCATTGTCTACGGTGACACCGACGGGGTCATTATTGGCGCTCACGATGAACCCCGACGGCGGATTGATCGTCTGGGGCATCTCGCTCATGGGGAGTATAGCGAAGGGGATCGCGTGCCCTTCTTCGGGTTGCTCTTGCAAGGCGACCCACTCGTGGCCACCAGAGCCTGTGCCGTCGCGCACGAAGAACGGCGGCAGCCCCAGCGCCACCGCGCCGCGCTCCAAATCCTCGCGCAACGGGGCTTCGGCGCCTGTGAAGTACGCGATGTTCCCCTCAACATCGGCGTAGCCCCAGTTCTGAGAGCCCACGTCGAAGTACTTCACCCCTTCGGCAAACTGCTCGAGATTGCGAGCACGGTTCCACAACCGAAATGTCTTGATCTCTTGTGTGGCATAGAACCCCGTGTACTGAATCGTGACCGCTTGGCCGCTCTTGAGATCGAGGCTCGCCACAGGGCCGTGGCGCGGGATGATGTACGTCGTCGTCTTGGGTGCGTCCTCGAAGTTATCGGGCTGGCCGTCGCCCACTTTATTGACTTTGTATGACTCCTCGATAGCGACGAGCGGCTCGAGCTTCCCTTGATAGTTGCTGAAGAGCTTTCCGTCGCGCTCGACCACGGATTCTTGGTACATGTCGGTCTCGTCGAGCGGGTTGACCGTTGCGGCCCAGGCGATTCTGTCGTTGTGCCCCAAGATCACGTAGGGGATGCCGGGGAAGGTCGTGCCGACCACATTGATGCCGTCCGCAGACTTCTGATGGATCGCGTACCAAACGCCGGGCATATCTAGGCCCAGATGGGGATCGTTAGCCAAAATCGCATACCCGCTCGCAGAGTGCTTCGGACCGATAATCCACCAGTTGCTGCCGGTCTCCATCAGTTCAGCACGCCGGAAGATCGGCGCAAAAAACTCGATCTCGCGCAAGCGCTCGACAAAGTCTGCGAGCATCTCTAGCACCGTTGGGGAGAGTTCCGGCAGCTCTGACTCCCAAGACCCAGTAGACTCTAATCTCCCCCCGGCGCTGCCCATAATCGTCGCGGGATCAGAAGGCGCCGACCGGAAGAGATCTTCGAAGAAGAGCGCGTGCCCGTTGAAGCCCTTCTGACTGCCTACTTCTCGGTACTTAAAGTACGTGAGCACATTGGACGCGTCAATATCAAACGAGAGATCGAACGCCAACAGCTTTCCCATCGCCAAAGTATCGAGCAGAGTCCACGGGGCGACTTTAGTGAGCTCGATCTCTTTGTGCTCTGGGGGAAGCTGGCCGGTCTCGTTGATCTTCTGAATGTAGGCGTTGACGCCCGCTGTATAAGCTTCTAACTCAGCGCGGATCTCCGGGGTAAGATTCTTTTCGCTCAATTCTGCTGCGCGGCGGATGCCCAAGGTGCGCAGCGTGACGTCCTGGGAGAGCGCTCGCGGGCCGAGGAGCTCCGCCAATGTGCCATTGGCCGTGCGCCGTAAGTTATCCATCTGCCAGAGCCGATCGCGCGCATGGAGCCAACCGACGACTCGATATAAGTCTAAGACATTCTGCGCGAAGACATGGGGGATTCCGTATTTATCTTGGACGACCGTGACGGGGGCGCTCAACCCTGGTATCACGACGGGGTCGAGCTTCTGAACAGTCTGGGCCACCGGCCCCATAGAGAGGGCCGCAACGATCCCGATGACCAACACAGCGACGGCGAACTTGCGCATAGCAACCTCCCTTAAAATCTTTTCGGTGACTCATTTATAGCACGAACCTCCGCAAAAAAGCAAACTGCAGGCACTCCCATTTAGAGCTTTTCGTATCCCTTTTCTAGGAAGCTCAGGAGTTCTTGAGCCGTCTTTAAGACGGCTTTGGCATCTTCGGAAGTGATCTGAGCTCTGGGATCGTAGCGGGCTATACCGCGCAAGCGCAAAGCTCGGCCGACCGAGCGGCCTATCTCTCGCTTGAGTGGGCCGTCTTTAACGTAAAGCCTTCCGAATTGTTGCACAATTCCCCCGTGAGAACGAGCCAATCGCTCACTCCTGAGCAGAATCAGGGCCTTCATTGCCAACTCCAGGCCATTATAAGCTTGATCGACCACCGAGCGATATTCGCGGCGCTTCAGAGCCCCCTTGGCATAGGCAACAAACTCCTTGGCCAGCTCCAGGTAATCGCCGGCCTCGAGCTTTAATGCTTCTTCTTTGGGCATCGCGTGTAGAATCCTCCCTTCTTTCACCTCGCGGAGCAGAAAAGAGCTACTTTCTCGCGCGCGAAACTCATGGATGGACATAGGAATCGCTTCGATGAGCTCGCCATACTGCAAAGCGGTGTCAAAGGTGATCTCATCTAGCTTGTCGAAAAAGTCGTCTTTATCACCGCTGTAAATCACTAATAAATCGATGTCGCTAGCTTTGTCGAAATCCCCTCGGGCAAAGCTTCCAAAGAGAAAGATTTTGACAATCTGGCCTTTCAGCTCTCGCAGAGCTCGGCTCACAAAATATTCGAGGGCACGTTGCTTGGTAGCAAGAAGTCTTCTCATCTTACAGTATGATAACAGTTTGCAAAGGACCCTGTCAAAGGTATAAGATACTCTTAGCTATGAATCTTGCGCAGCAGCTCTTGCAAACTCGCTCGGTGCAGATTCGCCCACAAGAGCCGTTCCGGCTGACGTCGGGGCGGCTCTCGCCGGTCTACGTGGACGTACGACGACTCATCTCGTTCCCGCAGATCCGCGCAGAGATTACCGA
The DNA here is from genome assembly GCA_036783095.1 of Candidatus Bipolaricaulota bacterium. Lineage (GTDB taxonomy): Bacteria > Bipolaricaulota > Bipolaricaulia > RBG-16-55-9 > DRXL01 > JANXCC01. The sequence continues at coordinate 1,161 of DAIPXV010000023.1, read as the reverse complement.
ATCGTTCGCAAAGATCGCGCAAGAGCGCATCGGGCTCTCTCAGATTGACGTGATCGCCGGTGGGGAGACCGCCGGGATCGCGTATGCGGCGCTCTTGGCAGAGAAGCTCCACAAGCCCATGATCTATGTGCGCAAAGAGCCCAAGGGCCACGGAAAATCCTCCCAGATCGAGGGCGTCCTAGAGCCGGGCCAGCGCGTGCTCTTAGTGGAAGACTTGGTCACCGACGGGGGGAGCAAGCTCAATTTCCAGCGCGGGATTGAGTCTGCTGGAGGCACGGTGCATCACTGTCTCTGTGTTTTTGAGTATTTCTCTCAAGAAGCTGGGCTGCACCGCGCGCGGGATACGCTCAGAGATCATGGGATTGAGCTCTACTCGCTCGTCACGTGGGACGACGTGCTGAGCGTCGCGCGCGCCGCACAGGCTTTCACCGACGGTGAGCTTGCCATCGTGCTGCAATTTCTCACGGAGCTCGCACAGTATACCGGCGGATGAATCCGCCAGGCTTCGCCTGGACCGTATGCCGTGCTGCCTAGAGCGGCACGATGAACAGTCCAGACGAAGTCTGGCTTCAGCAGCCGGTTTTTAATGTAGAGCCATTTGTTCAATTTAATCGCGATTTTTCTCAAAAAAATGCATAATTTTTTCGATATAAATAAATATTTTGTGATTTTTTAGTGATAAAACTTGACAAAAGCCCTCCACCGTGCTATCATACCCTCATTATATGGCAGCCAAGAGTGATATTGGAGAGTTGCGGCGGCGGCTCTCGCCAGGAGCGAAGGTCTACACAGAGCTTTCGAGCCGACGGCTCTACGCCCGCGACCAGGGGGAGCCGCCTCGTTTTGCCGAGAGCCTCTTGTTGAAGCAGAGCACTCCTGATCTCATCGTGCAGCCCGCTACCCCCGATGACGTGATCGCCGCCCTGCGCTGGGCTTATGCAAGAGAGCTGCCCGTGGTGCCGCGCGGCGCGGCCACCTTCGGCTTGGGTGGAGCCATCCCTACTCGGCACGGAATTGTATTAGATCTATCAGCCCTGAGGATGATCGAAGAGCTCAACCCCGACGAGCAGACCGTCACAGTGTTGGCCGGGACGCGCTGGGCGGACATTGCCACCGTCCTCACGCCCTACGGGCTGGCCCTCCGCACCTACTCCACAAGCT
>DAIPXV010000022.1:0-20204 GCA_036783095.1 Candidatus Bipolaricaulota bacterium | reverse complement strand
TCAAAAGAATAGATCGAGAGCTTGAGGCGCTCAGCTTCGCCGAGGTGATGCCATAAACGAGCCTCAAGATTTCGCCGGGAAAGTTGGGATCGTCACCGGAGGGACGCGCGGCATCGGCAAAGCTATTACCCAGATGCTCGTCGCCCGCGGCGCCAAAGTCTACGTCTTTGCCCGCGACCAACAAGCTGGCCAAGCCCTCCAACAAGAGCTGGGCGAACGCTGCGTCTTCGCCCAAGCTGATATCACCAAGAGCGATCACATAGACGAGCTGATCGAAAAGATCTTCAAGAGCGAGGGGCACATAGATTTCTTAGTCAACAACGCCGGGATCACTAAAGATAATCTCTTGCTCAGGATGAAGGACGACGAATGGGACGCGGTCTTGACAACAAACTTAACGGGCGCGTATCATTGCACCAAGGCCGTGGCTCGCTGGATGCTTAAGCAGCGTTCTGGAGCTATTGTGAATATTGCTTCTGTGGTCGGTCAGATGGGCAACGCCGGGCAGGCGAATTACGCCGCCGCCAAGGCCGGGCTCATCGGATTCACCAAGAGCGTGGCGCGCGAGCTGGCCTCGCGAGGGATCCGAGTGAACGCCGTCGCGCCGGGGTTCATCGAGACGGCCATGACTGAACAATTGCCTGAAGAGCTCCGAAAAAGATATCTCGAAGCGATCCCGCTAGGGCGGTTTGGCCGCCCCGAAGAAGTCGCGGAAGTGGTGTGCTTCTTGCTTTCGGAGCGCGCATCGTATATAACAGGGCACGTGATCAATGCGGATGGTGGGGTGGTGATGGCCTAGCTGGACTTGACAAACTCAGACTTTTGCGCCAAGATCAAGCTCATAGAGGAGGAAAGGACTATGGCTGACATCGCTGAGCAGGTGAGACGGATCATCGCGGAGCAGTTGATGGTGGAGCTTGACGAGGTGACCGACGACGCTTCGTTCATAGAAGATTTGGGAGCGGACTCGTTGGACACCGTGGAGATGATCATGGAGATCGAGGACGAGTTTGGGATTGAGATTCCCGACGAGGACGCGGAGAAGATCCAGACGGTGGGGCAAGCGATCGAATACGTCAAGCAGAAGGTCGAGGCCCAGCAAGCTAAGGCCACGTAGGCAGTCTTTGGAAGTGATGCCACGCTCTGCCCCATCACTTCATGATGGGGCTGATTCGTCTGTGTCATGGAACTCCAACTCCCCCGCGGGATGCGCGACTTCCCTCCCGAAGAGAAGATCCTTCGGGACGAAGTCATCTCTATACTGAAGCGTGTCTTTGAGCTGTACGGCTTCAGCCCGCTGGAGACCCCTGTGGTCGAGCGCTGGGAGGTTTTATCGGCAAAATACTCCGGCGGCGAAGAGATCCTCAAAGAGACGTTTAAGCTCACAGACCAAGGGGGCCGGCAGCTAGGGCTGCGCTACGATCTCACCGTGCCGTTGGCGCGATTTGTGGGGATGAATCCAACTATCAAGCGCCCGTTCAAGCGCTATCAGATCGGCACGGTCTATCGCGACGGCCCCATCAAGAAGGGCCGCACACGAGAATTCTATCAGTGCGACGCAGATATTGTCGGTTCGAGTTCCCCGTTAGCTGATGCAGAGTGCGTGCAATTGGCGCTCGACGTCTTTGAGAAGTTGGGCATTGACGTTCACGTCAAGATCAATAATAGAAAAGTTCTGTATGAGCTCGCTCACTCTGCTGGGATCCCCAAGGAGCTCACCGAGGCAGCTATTCTCTCTTTAGATAAGCTCGAGAAGATCGGGCCGGATGAGGTGCTGCGCGAGATGGCAGAACGCGGCATCAGTCGTCCAAATGCCGAGCGCTTCCTCTCGGGTGCGCAAGACCGTGAGGCCCTCAAAAACAGTGAAGGGTATCGCGAGTTGGAGCCGGTCTTGAGTGTCCTGCAAGACCCTCGTGTGGTGTGGACACCCTCGCTAGCGAGAGGGCTCTCTTATTACACTGGGACGATCTACGAAGTTTATGCCAAAAGCTCTTCTGTGACAGGCTCGCTCGCTGCCGGTGGGCGCTATGATAATATGATCGGGCAGTTTCTTGGAGGCGGCGAGAAGATCCCTGCGGTAGGGATTTCGTTCGGCTTGGAGCCCATCCTCGAAGTCTTGAAAGAGCAGCGTAGCGATCTACCCCTGCGCAAGACGGTCACCCAAGTCTATGTCATTCCGTTTAAGACGCTGCTGGCTGAGGGTCGCGCGATCTGCCAGCAGTTGCGCCGCGCGGGGATCAAGACCGATATGGACTTTTCAGCCAAGGGGATCAGCGATGGGCTCAAATACGCGGATGCTTATGAGATCCCCTTCGTAGTGATCGTCGGCCCAGATGAAGTCGTCGCAGGCAAAGTCAAGCTCAGAGATATGAGAAGTGGGGAAGAGAAGCTCCTCACCGTAGACGAAGTCTCGCAACAGATCAAGCCTCAAGAGAGAAGATCTCCCTGAGCGAGATGCACAGCCCCGGTAAGAGCGGCGACGTGAGCGTCTCGTCGTGAGTGTAGAGAGCGACGCGCTCAAAGCCCGATGCGCCAAGCTCGAGCACCTCGATAGTCTTCTTTTCAGGGTCTACGAGCCAATATTCTGTGACTCCGGCGCGAGCGTAGAGCTTCTTCTTGGCCGTGCGGTCACGCTCTCCCGTGGACGGCGAGAGGATCTCGATCACTAAGTCCGGCGCCCCGCGAATCGCCTCTTTATGAATGATATGGGAGCGCTCTTTGGAAATAAAGATTATATCCGGTTGGACGACGTTCTCGTCATCGAGGACAACGTCAAGTGGAGCATCGAGGACTTTCCCTAGCTGGTGTTTGTGCACGAACTCATAGAGCGCAAACTCAAGATGAACCGAAATATTTTGATGCTCAAAACTGGGCGATGGGACCATGAGCAGCTCCCCTTCGATCAGCTCATAGCGCTTGGTCTCGGACTCCGGGAGGTTCTTGTAGTCTTCGTACGTGAACTTGATGGTCGTCTTGGACATAGCTGTCACCAACGCTATTATACTAAAACTCCTCCCACTCGATCGTCGCAGGAAGGACGGGCAAGCCGTCGCTGTCGAAAGAGACTGAAACACGGCGTACTAACAAGCGCGTGCGCTCGTCGTCGGTCTTCATGCGCACTTGATAGACGAACGTGGAGATGGAGTTGTCTGGGTTCAATTGTCGGAAGAGCTCGGCCATGAACTTCACTTTCTCTAACAGTAAGGGCTTACCCTTGGCGGCGCGCTCCCGCGCGATCTGCAGCAATCCCAAAGCGTCGTCCACGTATGTTGCGAACGTCTCGGCGAAGTCTTCGTGGTCATTGGTGCGGGCGTAGTCGCTCACGAAGTTATCTAGATCTCTCCCGGAGCGTCGGAAGAGCTCACGCCAACGGGCGTTCTGCGTGCTCGTCACGAAGCGATCCTGGACGGCGTGGCCCATTTCATGAATAAAGACGAACGAGAGCGTGCGGCGCAACATTGGGCCGAAGAGATTGATCCGCCCCATCCCCGTGTATGTCCCGGCGACTTGCTCGTCCGGGGGATTGTTCGTAATAGATGTGACCGTGCGTCGGATCTCCGTGGGCATCGCACGCAACGAAGAATAGAGCACAACGCACTGAGCTTCGCTGAACGGGGGAGAATCGAGCTCATGATCGAGCAGAATCCCGAATTCGTCAGTAATATCCTTACAGCTTCCTTGGCGGACCGGAACGGAAACCTGCGGGATGACCAGCGCATTCGTCGGCCCTAAGTTTTGTATGACAGCGTGCCAGCGCGTCCCTAGCGTCACTGTCTCCGACGGTACGTCCACAGTCACCGACAGCACGGAAGAGCTGCGCGCTTGGGCGTAGGGCATCTCCTGGCCTGGGCCAAAGAGCGAGAGCACCAGCGAAGCATCTTGGGTGAGGGTCACTGCTTGAGCTTTGAGCCGTCCCGGCTGGGTCACGATGAACGAGAGCGTGACCGACTCTCCCGGCCTGACGATCACAGGCTGCGAGGGCTCTTCGGCATTGAGAGAAGAAGACAAATCCGGCAAGGTCGCGGCGTGCAGTGTTGCTGCTGTCCCACAAAGAGATTGGGCATTATCAACAAGCTCAAGCTCGCCGCTAGGGGGAGCTAGCCACGCGCCCTCACTGATAAAGATGCCACAACTGCCGCTCGCGGTGACTCTGTTAGCTTTCAGGGCGACGCGCCCAGACTCGATGAAGAGCCCGTGGCCTTGGCTCCCCGTCACGACGTTCCCCGTGAGAGCGACTTGGGCGCCGTCAGCGACCCAAATGCCATGCCCATATTGATTGTCTCTATCTCTCACAGTATCGAGAATCTGGTTGCTCGCGATTGTGGCGATGGACTCTTCAGTGATAAAGATCCCGGCGCGCACGTTGCCCGTCAGAGTATTGTTGAGCACAGTAGCTTGGGAGGGCACGTCGGGAGAGTCCACCCAATTGGGCCAGATCTCTATTCCGTAATGCTGGTTCTCCTCGAAAGTGTTGCCCTCGATGTGGGCGACGGCGCTCAAGAGTCTTAAGCCGCTCCAGGCGCTGCGAGCGATAAAGTTCTTCAAGACTTGGGCGTTCTTGTCGCCGTTGAGAATGATGCCGTTGCCAAGGACATTACCCTCGTCGGGAGCGGTGTCAAAAATTTTATTTTCGATGATCTGCGTACTCTGGGAGTTGTCGGTGACGAGAATCCCCTGGCGGCGGTTCTTCTGAATAATATTATTTTTGATGATGACGTCGCGGCTGCGCTCGACTTGGATGCCGCGGCGCCCGCCGGTGATCTCTAGGTTCTGAATGATGACGTCGCGGGTGCGCTGGATGAGAATTGTTGGAGCGCTGCGGGCGCGCGAGCCATCCACGATGACGCCGGCATCGGTGCCGCGTAGCTCGAGGCTCTTGCGAATTGTGAGATTCTCTTTATACGTACCGGGAGCTACGAGAATGAGATCGCCCGGCTGGGCGGCGTTGATGGCCGCTTGGATGGTCTGATAATCCTTGGGGACTTCGATGGTCCCGGCGAGGGCAGGGATCGCAAGTGCCACTACTACCGTCAGCGTCAGTGCGGCGGCTATCAGCGAGATTCTGCGCATAGACCCTCCTTATGACAGCTGAATAGTACCGAGCATTATATGCTTGAAAGGAAGTTTAAGCAAGCGGGCTCGCGGTGAGCCAGGCTATGTGCAGGAAACCCGAGTGCCGATCTGGGCGGGATTTTTCTCTTGCCCTCTTGACTTTTCCCCTTGATTGTGACATATAATGAGCTATAGACAACGACGAGGGAGGCATTATGAGGCAAACTCTAAGACAATATGGTGCAATCTTCATGATCTCTTGGATCGCGCTCGCATGGACAGGCTTCTCCCATTTCACTTCTACACTATGGGTGGACGATGACGATCCCACCTGTGGCGGTCACTCTCCTTGCTATCAGACAATCCAAGAGGCCGTCGCCGCAGCCCAGCCGGGAGATACTATTAAAGTCCGCCCCGGTACGTACCAGGGCCAAATCAGCATCTCTAAGGATCTGACGATCTCCGGCGAGTCTCAGGAGCTTGTGCTCATCTACAACAAAGACCTTCGTGGAGAAAGCCCTTGGGAGGCCATCAGAGTCACTGGGCCTGCTACGGTCACCATAGAGAAAGTATCCGTTATTGACAGCGTGGCGGGTATTCTCGCCAAAGAGGCTCAAATAACCTTAAGACAAGCCAAGCTCTCAAACAACTTGGTAGCCATATGGATTTTTAATAGCCAGTTGACCCTTATGGAGAGCCAGCTCTCCTCGAATCATATAGGCGTCTCTTTGGCTACGGAAAGTCCTCTGCCAAACCGCATCGAGGGCAATCAATTCCAGCAACAAAAAGGGGGCTTGTCCGCTATCTTCGTCAGCAAGTCTAGCCATGTGATCATCCGTGATAATAAGATCTATGGCACAGGTACAGGCATAGAGCTCGAAGACTCGGCTGAGGCTTCTATACAAGCCAACATTATCCAGAATAACGTGTATGGGGTCCTCGTGAGCGAAACCTCCAAGGCTCACCTAGAGGGGAATCAGATCCTAGGGAACACGCTTAATGGGGTGATCGTGCAAGACAGCGCTCGAGCCCTCTTGATAAACAATCAAATCTCCCAAAACGGCTTTAGCTCAGAAGTGCTTGGAGCTTTTCCTCTTTTTGGCGATCTGTTCTTCTTGTTAAATACGTTTCGTCCGCAAGGCTTTGGTGTAGCTGTTGGTTTGGCTGCCTCGGTTGAGCTTAGGCAAAACCGCGTTGAGGATAATCTATTTGGCATAGGAGTCACTCAAGCTCTTGATCCAACATCAAGGCAGCTTCTCATCCCCCGCCTCATAGCGCAGGGGAACCATGTTCAAGGGAACGGTTGGGGCATCTGGCTCAGAGGAGCCGAAGCCACTTTAGAGGGGAACGAGATCATCCAGAATGATGTGAGTGCCCTTCCCCTAGACCCTCAGCTCTGGTATTGGCTAGATTTCTTTTCCCCATCAGCAGGAATACTCATACAAGGGGGGCAGCCCTTGATCCAGTCTAACTATATTATGAAGAACAGATTGGGCGTTGTCTTGCAGTTGCAGTCCTCCCCAACTCTTCTGGGCAATCAGATACTGAGCAACTCAGAGTATGGGATCGCCTTGTACCAGCACCCTTGCTTCGATCTATCGGTATCCAATCCACTCATAGACGCCATGGCAGAGAGTTTGATATTTCAAGGAAAGGTGTCAGGAGAGGCCAATGAACTCTCTGGCAATGGTAAAGCCGATCTTTGCCCACCCGACTACCCCTGGCCGCCGGGGTTCCGAAAATAAATAGCTTAGCGCACCTCGACGCGCACGTCGTCAATAAAATATTCTAAGCGCGTCTCCCAGGCGACGCTGATCCCAAACGCCACCCACAGCTCCCCATCCGTAGATGGGACGGGCATCGTGAATTGATACCGCCGCCAACCCTTGGTCTTGTCCGCGGGCTCCCTATGCGTGAACTCGGCTTCTTCGACGGGCAGGAGCGCCCCAGCATACGCGACGACATACGCGCGGATATTAGAACTCTGCTCCGGGCTCCAGAGATAGAACGAGAGATTCACCATGAGCGGGCGCCCCTTGGGTGCGGTCAGTAATTTCGCAAGCCAGATCGTGCCGTCACCTTGGCGGCCATCGAGGAAGAATCGTGCTGAGCCGTAGCCTTCTTTCGCTTGCTTGGTGCTCAGCTCGATGCTCCACTCGACGGGACGATTGGTGTTCGGGTCTTGCGGGACGTCGGAGCCCTTCTGCCAGCCCTCCCAGCCGACCTCAAAGCCTTGGCGAATTATGACAGTCGGCGGAGCAAGGAGATCGCAACCTGCGAGCGCCATGCCGAGCAAAAGTATCAGAGCAGCCCTTGCTTGCGTAACCATTCGTCAGAATAGACTTTGCTGAGGTACTGGCGCCCCGTGTCGGGGATGAGCACGACGATCGTCCCTTCTTTGACTCTTTCGGCATACCTGAGCGCAGCCACGAGCGCCGCGCCACCGGAGCTGCCCGTGAGGATCGCTTCCCTCTTCGCGAGCTCCCGCGCCATCTGATAGGCTTCTTTGTCAGTCACGCGGATGATCTCGTCTATCACGGAAAAATCAAGCGTCTTGGGGATGATGTCCTCGCCGATCCCTTCAATGAGATACGTGTGCACGTTATGAGGAAGCTTGTAGAACTCAGAATAAGTGATCGAGCCTTCGGGATCAGCCCCAACGATTCTGATTTTCGGGTTGCGCTCTTTTAAGAATTTCCCCACCCCGCTGATCGTGCCCCCGGTGCCGATTCCCGCGACAAAAGCATCGAGCTTGCCTTGGGTCTGCTCCCAGATCTCCGGGCCGGTGGTGCGATAGTGCGCCTCAGGGTTTGCCAAGTTTTCGTACTGATTGAGCAAGACCGCCGGGCGTTCCTTGGCGATCTGTCTCGCTACCGAATAATAGCTGCGCGGGTCGTCCGGGGCGACGGCCGTGGGGCAGATGACGACTTCGGCGCCGTATGCTCTGAGAAGATCTATCTTCTCTGGGCTGACTTTGTCGGGCATGGTGAAGACGACTCGATAGCCCTTCAGAATAGCAGCGATGCACAGTCCAATCCCAGTGTTCCCGCTCGTGGGCTCGACGATCCAGCCGCCGGGCTTGAGCTTGCCGTCGCGCTCGGCCGCTTCGATCATAGAGATCCCGATGCGATCCTTAACCGAGCCACCGGGGTTAAAATATTCTAACTTCGCGAGCAGCCGCACGCCCTTGACGGGATTAATCCGGCTGAGCGCGACCATAGGCGTCTGTCCGATCAACCCTAAAAGATTCTCTGCCACGCGCATAGGCTACGCACACTCCAGCGCTTGTTGAAGGTCTTCGATGAGGTCTTGGGCGTGCTCGATCCCCACGGAAAGTCTGATTAAATTGTCTCTGATGCCGCGACGGGCGCGCTCCTCTGGGGGAATCGAAGCATGAGTCATTGTCGCCGGATGGGTCGTGAGCGAGTCTACCGTCCCCAAATTCTCAGCGAGCGTGAAGAGCTTTGTCGCCCGCACGAACTTTTTGACGTCCCCGTTCAGCTCGAAGCTGAGCATCCCGCTGTAGAGCCCGTGCATCTGGCGCTTGGCGATCTCATGCCCAGGATGAGCTGCCAACCCAGGGTAGTAGACGCGCTCCACTTTCGGATGTGCGCTCAAAAACTCTGCGATCGCTTGGGCGTTCTCCGAGTGGGCTCGCATGCGCACTGCCAGCGTCTTGAGCCCCCGCAGCACCAGCCAGCAGTCCATCGGGCCAGGCACAGCGCCGATAGCGTTCTGCAGAAATTTTAATTTTTCATAGACTTCGGGATGAGACGTGACGATCAGCCCGCCGATGACGTCGCCATGCCCGCTGAGATACTTCGTCGAGCTGTGCACGATGATATCCGCGCCAAGCTCCAAGGGGCGCTGCAGATACGGGGTCGCGAATGTATTATCCACGACGAGCAGGGCGTCTCCCTTCTGGCGCGCGATCGCCTCGATATCGGCGATCTTCAAGAGCGGGTTTGTCGGAGATTCGAGCCAGATAAGCTTAGTGTTCTTCTGAAGTTTAATCTTTGGGGCTGTCGTATCGAAGTAGCTGAATTCGAGCCCATAGTGGCGGCGCACCTGCTCAAAGAGTCTATACGTTCCCCCGTAGACGTCGTCGCAACAGAGCACGTGATCGCCGGGCCGAAGTAAGTGCACGATAGCGTCTTCAGCGGCCAGCCCCGACGCAAACGCTAAGCCGTACCGGCCGCCCTCAAGTTCGGCGATGGCTTTCTCTAAGAGGGCACGGGTGGGGTTGCCGGTGCGCCCGTAGGGATAGCCCTTATGAACTCCGGGTTCTTCTTGGGCGAACGTCGCTCCTTGGTGCACCGGCGGGACGATCGCCCCGGTGATCGGATCAATCTGATACCCTGCGCGGACGGCCTTGGTCTCAAAGCGCATCGCTCATTTTTTCTTTATGCCGTAGCGGCGCTCAAACTGCTGCACTCGCCCCTCGGTGTCTACGAGCTTCTCTTCCCCAGTGAAGAACGGGTGGCACTTGGAACAGATGTCGACATGGAGATTATCTACTGTCGAGAGCGTTTCAAACTCCGCGCCGCACGCGCAGCGGATGACCACGCGCTTCAATTCCGGGTGAATACCAGCTTTCATATGCAGATCTCCTTTCTGCCCAGACTTCGTCTGGACAAGCTTCGCTTGACGTTCGCCTTGCCCGGCCAGAGGCCGGGCAAGATGTACAGTCCAGACGAAGTCTGGGCAAGCGAAGCTTGTTAGCGCTTGCTGAACTGCTGACCGCGCCGCGCTTTGTGGAAGCCATACTTCTTGCGCTCGACCATGCGCGGGTCGCGCGTGAGCAGCCCTTCCTTGCGCAAGATCGGGCGATAATCAGGGTTGACCGCCAGCAGGGCCCGCGCGATCCCCAGCCGAATGGCCTCCATCTGTCCAGTGAAGCCTCCGCCGCGACAGGTCGCGATCACGTCGTAGCGGTTCATCGTGCCCGTCACGGCGAAGGGCTTAAGGATCACTTGCGTGATCCGATCTTTAATGAAGCCATCGGCGGCGAAATACTGCTCTGCCGGCTGACCGTTGATGATCACTTTGCCTTCACCGTTGGGCTTGAGAAAGACCCGCGCCACTGATTCTTTTCTCCGCCCGATGGCATGGATCTTCCCATCGGGTAGAATCTTCGGCAAGCGCGGCTTGAGAGCTGTCTGAGCGTGTGTATTCGTCATCCATCCGACCTCCTGGTTCGCACGAAATTCGGATCAGTATACTCAGTTTAGTGCGCTCTTTCAAGGTACGCCCGCTGCTCCGGGGTGAGCTCGTCTATAGCGATCCCCATTGTTTCGAGCTTGAGCAGGGCGACGCGCCGATCTATCTCCGGGGGGACGGGGTAGAGCCCTGGCTTGAGCTCCGCGTGATGCTGGGCTATGTAAGCTAACGTGAGCGCCTGGAGCGCAAAAGATAAGTCCATAATTTCGACAGGATGCCCATCCCCGGCTGCTAAGTTCACCAGGCGCCCCTCGGCTAAGAGATAGAGCCGACGCCCATCGCGCAGCTCAAATTCTTCAATATTAGGACGGATGACGCGCCGCGCCACTGAGAGCTTCTCTAAAGCGGGCTTGCTGATCTCGACGTCGAAGTGCCCCGCATTCGCCAAGATCGCGCCATCCTTCATCACTCTCAAAGACTCTTCAGTAATAATATCTTTGCACCCCGTTGCCGTGACGAAGATATCGCCCAAGGGCGCTGCTTCGATCATCTTCATCACACGAAAGCCGTCCATGACAGCTTCAATAGCGCGCACGGGGTTGACTTCAGTGACGATGACGTTAGCGCCGAGCCCTTTGGCGCGCAGGGCGATCCCGCGCCCGCACCACCCGTAGCCCGCTACTACCACGGTCTTACCAGCGATTGAGAGATTGGTCGTGCGCATGATGCCGTCCCAGGTGGACTGCCCCGTGCCGTAGCGATTGTCAAAGAGAAATTTCATCTGGGCGTCGTTGACGGCAAACATGGGGAAGAGCAATTTCTTCTGGGCGACGAGGGCTCGGAGCCGACGCACCCCTGTGGTGGTCTCTTCCGTGCCGCCCCAAATATCTTTTGCTAAGTCAGAGAGCTCGCCGTGCAAGAGCTTTGTTAAGTCTCCGCCATCGTCTAAGATGATATGGGGCTTGGTCTGCAAGACGGCTTTTAAGTGTGACTCGTACTCGTGGGGAGTAGCGCCGCGCCAGGCGGCCACGAAGATATCACCCTGGGCCGCGAGGGCCGCCGCAACATCGTCTTGGGTGCTCAAGGGATTGCAGCCGGTGACGGCGACCTGGGCGCCTCCGGCGCGCAATACCTGAGCAAGATAAGCCGTCTTGGCTTCCAAGTGAATGCTGAGGGCAAGCCTTAAATTTTTGAAGGGCTGTTCGCGCTCAAATTCAGATTTAATTCTATTGAGCAGGCTCATGCGCCGCTGGACCCACTCGATCTTCTTCTGCCCGGCGGGAGCTAACGATGGATCGCGAATGATGCTCATAGGACCTCCCTTGAAGATCTATCATACCTCCCCGAGGCCGCTTTTGCACAGAGCTCATCGAGCCTCTATACTCTAAGAACCATGAGCGCGAAGTTCTCCACCCATATATTAGACAGAGCCCTCGCCCAGCAGCATCCGCGCCGCGAGCAGATTCTTCAGGGGGGAATCCGATGGACGAAGCCCGCTGGACCCTCTTAAAATCAGCACTCGATGCTCAGCTCCACGAGATCTCCCAGATATTCACCAAGATCGAGGAGCGCCAAGCTCATCTCGATGAACCGGTCTACCTGGAGAGCTTGGGGTATCAGCTGCACAACCTCTATTCAGCTTTTGAAGATCTGTTCAAGATCGTGGCGGACTTCCTCGAGAATCACATTACTGAGCGTGCGGAATACCATCGAGAGCTGTTCTGGTGCATGAAGATCCCCATCGCCGGGGTGCGCCCGGCACTGCTGTCGGAAGAGAGCTACAAACTGCTCGACTCGCTTCGGGCTTTCCGGCATTTCTTCCGCCATGCCTATGGAGCCGAGCTCGATCCAAAGAATATCGCTCTAGTAGTAGGAGATGACCTTAAACTCAAGAAGATCTATTCCCAGGAGATCGAGCGCTTCCTCGAGCAAGTACGGCCATGAGCGTGCAGATCCGTCCAATGAAGATGCGAGATTATGATAGCGTGATCGCGCTGTGGCAGCGTGCAGGACTCCCGTTCGAGCCTGAGGGACGCGACAGCTTCCAAGCAGTCGCACGCCAATTGCAAGCATCAGGGCACTTGATGTTTGTCGCCGAAGCTGATGGACAAATAGTTGGGACGGTCTTCGGCAGCCATGACGGACGCAAGGGCTGGATCAATAGATTAGCCATTGATCCGTGCTATCGGCGTCAGGGGCTGGCCCAACAACTCGTCGCAACAGTCGAGGAAGCCCTCGCTCATGAGGGGATTATTATTGTGGCTGCGCTCGTCGAAGCCCCCAACGAGCCCTCGCTCAAGCTCTTCCGCAAGCTCGGTTACGAAGAGCGCCGAGATATCATCTATTTCCGCAAGTTTCTTCGCGATCGGAGGTAACTCTATGCCCTTCTGTCCCCAATGTCGCTATGAATATCGAGCTGGGCTGCGCCAGTGCCCAAGCGCTCCTCCAGAGGATCCAACACTATGAATGCATACTCTTCTGTGCTATAATGCAAGGCATGAGAAATCCATTTCTCATTGGGGAGAAGATCTATTTGCGCCCGCTGGAGCGCGATGATGCCCCAACGCTGCTCCCTTGGGTCAACGACCCCGACGTCATCGCTACGCTGATCATGTACACCCCCAAAAATTTACAGTCTGAGCTTGAGTTCATCGAGCGCGCTCATAAGAGCGACACCGACATCATTCTGGGCATTGCATTGAAAGGGAGCGATAAGCTCATCGGCACGACAGGGCTCCATCGGATAGATTGGAAGAACAGACATTGTGCGTTTGGTATTCTGATCGGCGATAAGACAGAATGGGGGAAGGGCTATGGCACCGAGACGACGCGCTTGATGGTCAACTATGCTTTTGGGACTCTAGGAATGCACCGAGTCTGGTTGCACGTGTACGAGTATAATCAGCGGGCGATACGTGCTTATGAGAAAGCGGGCTTTATACGCGAGGGCGTCTTACGTGAAAACCGCTATCACAATGGGAGATTTTTCAATACTATCGTGATGGGGCTGTTGCGCTCGGAGTGGGAAGCGCAACAGCAGAAAGCACCATGATCATCGCAGAGGGTTTAACGCGTCGGTTTGGGGACCGCGTCGCTGTCGAAGGTCTCTCTCTGGAGATCGCCGAAGGTGAGGTCTTCGGGTTTCTCGGCCCCAACGGTGCGGGGAAGACCACGACCGTGCGGATGCTCGCCGGGCTGCTAGCGCCCACGAGCGGGCGCGCTATGGTCGCCGGCATAGACGTCGTGGCCCAGCCCCAGCGCGTCCGCACCCTCGTGGGGATCTTACCTGAGCACCCCGGACTCTATGAGAAGCTCTCTGCATGGCACAATCTCAAATTCTACGCGGATCTCTATGAGTTGTCCAGCCCTCACACCCAGATCGAAAAATATCTGAGCTTACTCGGATTATGGGAGCGCCGTCACGACCCCGTGGGGACGTTTTCCAAGGGCATGAAGCAGAAATTAGCTATTGCGCGGGCACTCCTCCACGAGCCTAAAGTGCTCTTCTTAGACGAGCCGACATCAGGGCTCGACCCTGAAGCCGCCAAGACCGTGCGCGACTTTATCGCCCAGCTTGCCTCAGAGAAGCGCACGATCTTCTTGTGTACGCACAATCTCTATGAAGCCGAGCAGCTCTGCACGCGCATCGGGCTAATCAAACAACGACTGATAAAGATCGGCGCACCTGCTTCTCTTAAGCGCGAGCTCTACGGCCGCCAGATCGTCATCGATCTAAGGGAGCCTGCTGTGCTCCCAGAAGATTTGCAGCTATCCTTCGTGCGCAGCGTGCAGCAAGATGGCCGACGGCTCCTCGTTGAACTCGACGACCCTGAGCAGCATAACCCCGCGCTCATTAAAAAGCTTATCGAGCTTGGGGCGCAGATTCAATTTGTGCGTGAGCAGAGCAGAACTTTAGAAGAAGTCTATCTCGATCTCATTGCGGAGGAGGGGCGATGAGGCGCACGTGGGTCGTGATGCGCAAGGAGTGGCGCGAGGCGTTCCGCGGGGGAAAGACGATTTGGATTGGCACGATCGCCATCCCGTTGATATTGCTCGGGGCTTCGCTCTTCCAGCTCTTCTCCTTGAGCGATCTGCGCCATATCCCGCCGGAAGAGCTCCCTCAGGTTGTCGGGGTGCTCTTTCTCGTGCCGTTGTTGTACTTTATGATGTTTCCCTTGGTGATCCCACATCAGATTGCGATCTATGCGATCATGAGCGAGAAAGAGCAGAAGAGCTTAGAGCCCCTCTTGGCGACGCCGCTGCGCACCAGCGAGCTCTTTCTCGCCAAGATGCTCGCCTCCGTCTTGCCCGCGCTCCTCATCACCTGGGCGGCGTTTGCGCTCTTTCTCGCTGTTATCCAAGCGCTTCTTCCAGCAAACGTTTTGGAGATTGCCTGGCAACAGTTTGGTTCGTTATGGCTGATGGCGCTAGGTCTCTTTGCCCCGCTTGCAGCGACGTTCATGACGCTCGCTTCGATGGCCATTGCCACACGGGTGAGCGATCTCCGCACGGCTCAGCTCTTCAGCAGTTTCGCGATGTTGCCCATCTTGCTTTCGATGTTCTTCTTAGTCTTCCGCCAGATGCTAGGGAAACCCGCGCTCTTGGGAGGGCTCTGCGCAGCTCTCCTTGTGCTTGATGTGGGCTTGCTCTGGATCAATGTCAAGCTCTTCCACCGGGAGGAGATCCTGACCCGCTGGCGCTAGAGTATGTCTCTTGCTACTCCATCGTACGTGCGAGATCTTCTGGTTCGCTATAAGATTCGCTTAAAGAAGAGCCTCGGTCAACATTTTCTCGTTGACGAAAATATCTTAAAAAAGATCGCCACAGCCGCGCAGCTCTCCTCCGAAGACACAGTAGTCGAGATCGGCGCGGGGATCGGCACGCTCACCCAAGAGATAGCGCAGCGCGTGGGGCGCGTCATCGCCGTCGAGATCGATCGCAGATTCATCCCGTTGCTCGAAGAGCATCTGCGCCCATACGAAAACGTCACTATTGTGAATCAAGACTTTCTGCAGCTCGATCTGCGCACGATCGCTCTCGATAAGAAGATCGCTGTAGTGGGCAATCTGCCCTATGGCGTGACGGCGCCGATCTTGGAAAAGCTCATCGAAGCGCACGATATTCTTACGGCAGCAACACTTTTAGTTCAGGCGGAGGTCGCGGAGAAACTCTGTGCTGTGCCTGGGACGCGCGAGGCCAGCGCGCTCACGATCTTCGTGCAGAGCTTCGCGCGCGTGCAGAGGCTCTTTTCAGTCTCGCGCTCGGTCTTCTTTCCCATGCCGGAGGTCGACTCGGCCTGCGTGCGCTTGGAGTTCTGTGAGCGCCCCACCTTCTGTGCCCCAGAAGAGTTATTTCTTAAAGTTGTGCGCGCAGCGTTCAATCTGCGGCGCAAGACGTTAAGACAAGCGCTCACGCGCTCGCCCCTCCTGGCTCTCCCTCAAGAGATCGCCCTGGAAGCACTAGAGCGCGCTCAGCTTGATCCGCAACGCCGTGGCGAGACCCTCTCCATCGAGGAGTTCGACAGATTAACCCAAGCACTTGCGGCCTTACTACAAAAAGAACAGAACGAAGCTCGCTAGCGAGGTCGCAGCCGGACGGCGCTGCGCGGGGATCGTCCTTCCCATCAACTCCCACAAGAGATGGAGCCCCAACAGCGGTGTCCACACGAGAAGGACCCACACGACCCACCAGGTCTGCCAGGGGGGCCGCGGTGCCGGCACGGGGTTGCACACCCTCAAGGACGAGGGAAGAGCTCCGAGCAATTCGGTTGGCTCCGCTGATCCTGCCTTCTCGATCCCAGCTCCACAAGGCCGCAAGACCACAGGTGCAGGCAACATCAGCACTAAGAAAGCATTCAGGACGAAGAGCGCGGCCAAGACAATTGCATAGACGACGATGTGGGTGCGGAGTGCGTTGGGAAGCGTGACTTGCTCGAGTTCTTGGCGGCGCATGAGCGCGAGCTGCTGCGCACAATCTCCGCATGTCAACAGATGCTGAGAGACTTCCGTGAGCGTCCAGGCATCCGGCGAGTGCGCTCCCGTACGCCAGATATCGGGAAACCGCCCCTGAAGATATGCCTGCAAGACTGCTCGCGATGGGTGCGTATGATCTGAGCTTGCTGGCAGCGGCTTGATCAGCTCGCGAAACCATTTATCGTCCATGATGGGCTCCTTTCAGCTCTTCGTAGATCGTCCGAACGCGCTCCTTGACGCGCGAGGGGTTGAATTCCTTCCCGACTAATCGAAAGACATCCTGCCAATCAAGATGTGTTCCGCTGAGCTTTTCTATAGTAAGCTCGCTTGGCTTGAGAGTCTTGTTCTTGATAGCGCGACGCAGAAGCTCTCCCTTGGCAGGGTCGGGCACCAAGGGCGGATAATAATTACTAAACAGATAGATGAGCAAGCCCCGCACCTCGGCGGGGTCGTAGCGGCGCTTGGCTATGCCGAAGGCGAGCCAGCGCCAAGCTTGATCGAGATCGCCGTCTAGACTCAAGAGCTCCTCCATCTCGCTAGGAGGCAGGTCGGTGCAGCGTATCAGGTGCTCAGCGTAAGCAAAGCGTATCCGTTGGCTGAGCACGATCGGGTCGTATTCCATCCCGACCTGCATCCTAGCATATTATAAACGGGGTCGTCTAGTTTCTGACACTTTTTTGTGTCGAGGCGTTGACGGGGCTGATCCGGACGGATATAATTTAACAGCAGCCGAGGTGGCGGAACAGGCAGACGCGCGGGACTCAAAATCCCGTGGGGCTCACCCCCCGTGAGGGTTCGACTCCCTCCCTCGGCACCCCTACTGGGCTCTCTGGAGGCTCCCAGAAGTGCTGAAGCTCGCTCTAAGAAATGTCTTTCGCAACCGCCGTCGCACACTCCTCAGTCTGTCTTTGATTGCGTTGGGGACGGCCAGCCTGTTTGTCTTCAAGGGGTATTTTGATTTCATGGACTGGGGCTTGGGGGAACAAGCTGTCATGGAAAATGGGCATCTACAGATAGCTGACCCCAGGTTCTGGGACAAGAGTGCCGAGGGCTATGAATATTTAATAAACCCAGAGACACTAGATAAAGTCGTTGCTATTCTCAAGGAAGACCCGGATTTCAAAGACTATACGGTCCAGCTGACGGTCACAGGCATTATTGGGACGCAGAAGAAGAGTTCAGTCTTCATGGCCAGCGGGGTCGAGCCCGCGAGTGAGATTGCTAGCTTAAAATATCTCTTGATGGACGGAGGCGGCAGTTACCTTCAGCCCGATGATCAGAATACTGTTGTGCTCGGCGTAGGTCTGGCTAAGCAGTTGGGCATTCGCAAGGAAGACCTTGGCCCGCACGATGGGTTTCCTGGCCCACCCGTCGTTGTGATGGCCACCACGGTGGGCGGGCAGTACAACGCCCGCAACCTCTTCGTGCGGGGTCTTTTAGAGACAGGCCTTCCAGAAATAGATGCCCGCCTGGCCGTCGTGCCGCTCGCGTTCGCTCAGAACATTCTCAGCACCCGGAGCGTGGAGAAGATCATCGTTGCTCTCAAGAGCATTGAGGCTACTGAACCAGCTAGGAAGCGTCTTGCACAACGTCTAGCCGAAGCTGGCCTTAAGCTTCAGATCAAAACTTGGGATGATCTCGCTATATTTCGCAAGCAGGTGAAAGCTTACTTCGGCTCGATCTATCACTTCATCGGCGCAGCGATCTTCGTGCTCGTCTTCTTCAGCATCTTAGAAGTGATGACGATGTCGTTCTTTGAAAGGATGCGCGAGATCGGGACGATTCGGGCCATTGGGACGAACCGCGCTCAAGTCTTCGGGCTCTTCGTCAGTGAAGGGGTGCTTCTTGGGGTGTTCGGCGGGCTGGTGGGCCTGGCGTTGGGGTGGGGAGTGGGTTGGCTCATCAACGAAGCTCACATCTATTATGAAGCCCCAGGATGGTCAGTATCTGTGCCTCTGCGTATTCGTCTCAGCTGGGGGAATGTTCTGGGGCCGTTTGTGATCGCGTCTCTCTCCACGCTTATCTCCACGATCTATCCGGCGTGGCGGGCAGCGCGTGTACAAGTGGTCGAAGCGTTGCGCTTTGTGTAGAACTACAGTGAACACAACAAGGGGGGATTTCCATGCGAATCGCTCAGTTAGCAGCTTTGATGCTGATAGCAGCAATGATGGGTGTGGCTCAGACCGACGAACAGTTGCTTGAGAAAGCTGACAAGGCTCGATTCATCGAGGCGAATTCTTATGTGATGTCAAGCAAGATCATTGCTGAACGCCCCGATGGTAAGGGCGAAGCCGTGATGACCATCTATAATAAGCGCTTCCCGGAGGGCGTGCGCACGCGCGTGGAGTTCTTAGCCCCAGAGAGTCTTCGGGGCACAGTTTATCTTGTCGTGGGGGACGATATCTACTTCTGGCAGCCGGGGCTCTTACAGCCCCTCAAGATCTCCGGGCAACAGAAGATATTCGGCGATGCTTCCATCGCCGAGGCTGCCGGGATTCAGTTTTCAGGGAAGTACGTTGTAAAAGCCAAATACGACGAGAAGCTCGACGGGCGTGACGCACTCCGGCTCTCCCTGGAAGCGACCAGTGAAAGAGTCGCCTTTGCCAAAGTAACGCTGTGGCTCGATAAGAAAGAACTGAAGCCCATCCAAGCGATCCTCCATGCCGTCAGCGGAGAGCCCCTGAAAAGAACTTTGTACACGAAGTATGCCAAGCTCCAAGATGACGAGTATGCCGCAGAGGTCATCGTCGAAGATCTTTTATTCAAGGGCTTCAAAACGACAATTCAGATCGGCGATGTGAGAATCCAGGAGCTTCCTGATGATCTCTTCGATCCTACCAAGCTGGGCAAGTGAGTTGCAGAACTCGTGACAATTCGGTATTGATGAAGACTGTGAAAAAGCTTAGATGGGCGCTCATCGCAAGTTTAGGGGTGCTCGCCGCGTGCGGGAGCTTATGGGTCTCTCACGAGCGCCCGAAGCACTCTGAGAACACCTCAGATTTGACAGTGCCCACGTTGCGTCCCGCACCACCACCACAGAGCAGTTCCATCATTAGTTCAGATTCTGTCAGCTCGCTCGACGAGGTCGAGCGTCTCTACCTTGAGGGTCGCCGCCAGCTCTATAACGCTGGGAGTGAGCCCCGGTATCTGCAAGCACGAGAACTCTTACGACGAGCGCGCGCGCTCCTCGATCAGCTCGCAGAAATCTCTCAAACCCAAAGGCTCTTGTGGGAGGCACGGCTCGAATTTGAGCTCGGCACATGGTACCAAGGGATGTCGTGGGAGGACGTCACCCAAGCTCACGAAGCCCTTCCGTATTATCTTGCTGCTGAGCAACTCTCTCGAAGATTGACTGAGCTAGCCCCTGAGCTCGCTGAGGGCTATCAGCTGCTGGGAGAGTCCCAGATGCGCATTATCAGTCTGAAGGGATGGCTCCACGCGCTCGCTCACGCCCTGGAAGCAAAGAGCAATCTTGAGCGGGCGATCGAGCTCGATCCCTACAACGCTGAAGCGCACTTGGCCTTGGGGGTTTATTATCTCTATGCGCCGATGCTCTTTGGCGGCAGCGCAGAGAAAGCTCTCAGTGAGCTGCAGCAGAGCGAAGCGTTGACCTCAGACCAGACTGTTCTGTTTCTCTCCTATCGGTGGCAGGGGGTTACTTATACTAAGTTGGGGAAGGTCGCTCAAGCGAAAGAAGCATTTGAGAAAGCTCTGGCGATCTACCCCAAGAGCACTTGGGATCGGAAAGAACTAGAGAAACTAAAATAGAGGGGGTCTCCATGGAGCGAATCTTTCGCTACATTGACGAGCATCGTGAAGAGTTTATCGAGCGCCTCAAGGCGCTCCTGCGCCAGCCCAGCGTCGCTGCTCAAAATCTTGGGATGGAGCCATGCGCCAAGCTCGTCCAACAGATGCTCGAGAGCGTGGGCTTCAAGACTCAGATCTTCCCCACGGACGGCTTTCCCGTCATCTACGGAGAGCTGGAGGGCCAAAGCAACAAAACGTTGATGTTTTACGATC
>DAIPXV010000021.1:0-20468 GCA_036783095.1 Candidatus Bipolaricaulota bacterium | reverse complement strand
GCAAGCTCTTCGATGGGGGTAGTTCGAGTGCGCGCCCGCCACAGCCGCCACATAACAAAGATCGTCACCCCAATCACGAGCAGAGCCCCCAACACAAAGAGAAACGTAATCCACAAGGGAACATGAACTTGTTCTAGTGTTGGGAAGGGCTGATCGGGCTCAGCAGGGACAGTCCCTACACCCGTAGGGGCGCCCTTTGGCTCTTTGAAGAATGGTCGGTCGCGCCAACGCAAGAGAATTAATAAGATCGCAGCAAACCACAGAGCTGCAGGGAGAACACGCTTGAGCGCCTCCCACAAGGACTTGGGACGAAGGAGCGATACGACGATCGCAAAGAGCATCAAAGCAAGAGCAGTCACAGCGATAATCTGCTCTAGCAGAGGGGCAAGGCTCTGTCCGTCTTGGGGAGATGTACGTAGGGTACTCGATGACTCTTCCGAGGGCTCCGATGGTGGGCCGTAGCGCGTCCCTACAAACGAGACGCGGGAGATCCCCGCGGCCAACACCACCAGCGAGAGCACCACAACGATAGGGATCACAGAGCGCCACAGGGTTTTCATGCCGCCCTCTCTGAGCTTTCTCCCCCAATCACCCGAATCCCCAGCTCACGCAGTTGCTTCTCGCTCACTTCTACTGGGGCTCCAGTCAGCGGGCAATATGCGGTATTCGTCTTAGGGAAGACGATCACATCCCGAATAGAAGAAGCTCCAGCCATCAACATAATCAGTCTATCCAACCCCAAGGCGATCCCGCCGTGCGGCGGCGCCCCATATTCAAGAGCTCTTAAGAAGAACCCGAACTTCGCTTCGGCCTCTTCTTTTGTAAGCCCCAGCAGATCGAAGATTTTTTGCTGGAGCTCGCGATTATGAATACGGATGCTCCCCCCGCCCAGCTCCACCCCGTTGAGCACGAGATCATAAGCATTGGCGCGGACTTTCAAGGGCTCTCTCTCCAAAAGCTCAATATCCGCACTCTTGGGCGACGTGAACGGATGGTGCTCGCTCACAAGTCTTTGTTCTTGTTCGTCCCATTGAAAAAGCGGGAAGTCCAATACCCAACAGAACTCCCAGCGATCTTTGGGAATGAGCCCCTCCCGACGCCCTAGCTCTAGGCGAAGCGCCCCGAGTATTGTATTAGTAGTCTTGGGCTCCCCAGCAATGATGAGAAGGAGATCGCCTGGGCGAGCTTGGGTTGTCCGTTGCAACTCTGTGACGATCTGTGGGGTGAGGAACTTGGCGATGGGCGACTCCAGGCCTTGCTCAGTGAATTTTGCCCAGAGCAAGCCCTTGGCGCCGAGGGCTTGGGCTTGCTTCTCCAGCTCTGCAAGCTGGCTGCGCGAGTACTTGGCCCCACCCGACAGACAGAGCCCCTTGATGACTCCCCCGCTCTTGATAGTCTCCGAAAAGATTCGAAATTCTGAGTTGCTCAAGACTTGGGAGAGATCTATGAGTTCGAGACCAAAGCGCAGATCGGGCTTATCCGAGCCGTAGCGATTCATCGCTTCGGCGTAGCTGAGCTTGGGGAACGGGCGCGGCACGCGCACCCCTAAATGTCTCTCAAAGAGAAAGCTCAGAAGCTCTTCGATAAGTTCAACGATCGGGCGCTCGTCGAAGACGAAGCTCATCTCGAGATCTAACTGAGTAAACTCGGGCTGGCGGTCGGCCCGCAGATCTTCGTCGCGGAAGCACCGCGCGATCTGAAAGTACTTCTCAAATCCCGCGACCATCAAGAGCTGTTTGAAGAGCTGGGGCGACTGCGGGAGCGCAAAGAATTTCCCTGGAAACGTTCGGCTGGGGACGAGATAGTCTCGCGCCCCTTCGGGGGTAGATTTGGTGAGCATGGGCGTCTCGATCTCGTAAAAGCCGCGCTCACTCAGAAAATTTCGAATATCTAAAAAGACGCGATGGCGCAGGGCGAAGTTCTTCTGAAGCTCTGGGCGCCTCAGATCGAGATAGCGATATTCTAAGCGCACCAGCTCTTGAGCCTCTTGGGCAGGGGTTATGACATCAATGGCAAGCGGCGGGGTCTTGGAGCGATTGAGCACGGTGAGCTCTTCGACTCGGACTTCGATCTCGCCGGTGGGCAGCTTGGGATTAATATTCTCTTTGGAGCGTGCCACGACCGTGCCGTGAGCGTATATGACGTCTTCACGATTGAGCTCGCGAGCGCGGGCATAAGCATTCTGCTCCGGGCTGAAGAGCAGCTGCACGATCCCGGAGCGATCGCGCAGATCTATGAAGATCAAGCCACCCAGATCCCGCCGCCGATGGACCCAGCCCATCAGCGAGACCTTCTTGCCGACCTCGCTCTTGGTGAGCCTTCCGCATTCTGCTGTGCGTTCCATCTGAGTCTAACTCCTTTGTTCATTTATATTACACTTTGTGTACGGCCACCACATACGTTACTAGCCCTAACGTGTCGTCGAGCACAACCTGTGGGGAGAGATGCGTTCGGCACCAGCTGGCCATCTCTTCCGGGACGACCGTGAAATCCGATGGTTCTTGACGACGTCCAGGCGCCAAGTGCGTGAAGACCAATCCCTCGCGCGAAACCCGAAAGAGCTCGCGCAAGAGCGCGCTCATATACCCGAAGGGGTCGTCGCTAATGGGATAGCCCAAGACGCTCAGCAAGAAGACGATATCAAACTCGCCCTCCGAGAAGGGTTTTTCTAGCACATCGCGGCGCTCAAAATATGGGCCAAAGCGCTTGCGCGCTCCGGCGATCATTTTCTCGCTCAGATCAACTCCTAAGTACGAACGATATCGCACCCCTTGCTCGTCAAGATACTTTTTGAGATACCCCAGGCCACAGCCGACGTCTAAAATCGTTCGCTCTGTCAGATCGAACTTCTCTACAGCATGACGAAAGATCCTCTGCTGGACTTCTTCGTTGGGGTACTCGAGGACGGCCATGTCGTCGCCAGCTAAGACAATGCTGCGCGCGTCGAAGAACGCCGCGTACTCATAGTGATCGCGAAATCGTTTGGGCTTATAGAGCGCCATGCGACGACGCATACGAGCCCACAGTTGCGCCAACATAGAGATTATTATATCGTCACTGACACTTCTGGGCTATCTCGATAGCTGCCGCTTCGTTGAGCGAACCAAAATCTGTAGTATTTTCAGCGACGCTCGTCTCGCGACACTCTACAATATTTTGAGGGCTGAGCGCCCACAGCCCGTAATTTCGGTTGTTCTTGATCTCGGTGCGGGTGAGCCAAACTTTAATATCAGTGTGAGCGATCTCCGCGCCGGTGCTCCCGTTGCCCTCCAAGAGCACGTTGCGCAGCGTCAGCTCGATCTTCCCCTCGGCGTCTACGCCGTCGTCGCGGAAGTTGCGCACCGTGAGATTCTCGAGGAAAACTTTGGCCGTGCCGCGTATCGTGATCCCGTCCACGTCCCCCAAGCCCGTGCCATCAATGATGACGCTCTCGCGCTCGGCCCCGCGAATTCTTATGTTCTTCTCGCGGATCGTCAGCGGCTCTTTGTATACCCCCGGCGCGATGAAGATGACCCCGTCGCCCGTCAGCAGTTCTTTAGGGACGTTCTCGTTGACGTCGCCTAGGCCGTTGATTCCCATCCCCATGTCCCAGGCGTCAATCGCTCCTTGGATCGTCTGAAAGTCTTGGGGGACTCGATAGCCGCTTCTGTTGTCTTCCCCCGACAGCTGCGACGCGCTGTCGGCGGAGATCCCATAGCCCTTGTTGCCCCCAATGACATTATGATGAATCTCCACGCGCGAGCCCTCGATGCGCACGCCGTCGCCGCCGTTCCCCGCTATAGTGTTTTGATGAAGCACGACCCCATCGCTCTTGATGATCGTTACCCCTTCGGTGGGGCTCTTCGAGATCGTGTTGTACTCAAGAGTGATCTTCTTGCTCTCCTCGATGCGCACCGGGCCGTTTATAGTGAGCGTCGTGATCGAGACGTTCTCCGTCTTTGAGATCGTGATCTGTCCCTGAAGTGTCGCACTCTGGCCAATGAGCTGAATGGGCTTGGTGATGGAGATATTCTCTTGATACGTCCCCGATTGGATCTGCAGGGTGCTCCCGGTGCGGGCGGCATCAATCGCCTGCTGAATCTGCGAAAACGCGCACCCCGAGGGACAGATCGTCAGCGTCTGGGGCGAGACCATCAGCACCCAGATCGCCACAATCGCGGCAATCACCACGATGCCTACTGAACCGAAGATCACCCAATATCGGCGATTGAGAGTCTTTGAAGACATAGTCTCACACACCCCTTCCCGGTCACCCCCTCACCCCTTCTCTCCCCTCTCCCTCGGAGGGGAGAGGGGACGGGGGTGAGGGTGAGAAAATCGTTCGCGCAGGCCGCGCCGATAGAGCCATCGAATCCCGCGCGCGATCCAGCGCGTCACTTTCTCACTGTACGGATACCAAAAGATCTCGCGCTTGAGGCCGAAGCGATCTATGACGACCGTCTGGGGCCATGTAAATTGTCTCAGCCCCCACTCCCCGTGGCGGCGCCCCAGCCCGCTCTGCTTCACCCCGCCGTAGGGCGCTTCGAGTATCGCAAAGTTCGTGATGCAGTCGTTCACGCAGACGTTGCCCGATTCGATATGCCGTGCCAGCTGCGCCCCGACTCTCTTATCTTTCGTAAAGATGCTCGCCGAGAGCCCATAGATCGAATCGTTCGCCAACTGCAGGGCTTCTTCAGCAGAGTTTACTCTCATGATGGGGATGACCGGCCCAAACGTCTCCTCACGCATGATCTGCATCGAGTGATCAACGTTCACTAAGACCGTTGGCTCGAAGAAGAGCCCCTCTCTACGCTTTCCCCCGATGAGAATCTGCGCGCCCTTCTCGACAGCATCGCGGATATGGCGTTCAACAATCTCCAATTGTCGCGGCGTCGTGAGCGGGCCGATCTCTATCCCTACTCGCAATTCTTTCACTTTCTCGACGACTTTTTTCACAAACTCATCATACATTGGGGCTTCGACGTAGACGCGCTCCACGGACATGCACGTCTGTCCTGTATTGGTCAGCGCGCCCCAGACGCAGGCGTTCGCTGCGCGCTCCAGATCAGCATCTTTTAAGACAATCATCGGGTCTTTGCCGCCAAGCTCTAAGAGCACGGGGATGAGGCGCTGCGCGGCGCGCTCGGCGACCTTCTTTCCCGTGGCGACCGAGCCCGTAAACGCGATCCCGTCACAGTGATCTACTAACGCTGCGCCGGTGTCACCATACCCACAGAGCGTCTGCAGGACATTTTCGGGCAAGCCCACCTCGCGAAAGATGCGCTCGACCAAGAGCCCCGTCAAGGGGGTGTATTCTGAGGGCTTTAAGATCACAGTGTTGCCGGCCATGAGTGCCGGGACGACGTCGCCCATAGCGAGGGTGAACGGATAATTCCACGGCGAGATCACCCCGACGACGCCCAAGGGCTGATAGATCACAAAGACGCGCTTGGTCTTGAGCAGATGGGGGCTGCGCATCTCGTCGCGAAGATAGCGCTCAGAGTTCTTCGCATAGAATCCGAGGAGATCGCAGCAGTAGAAGACTTCGGCAACTAAAGCCTCGGTGCGCGGCTTGCCAGTCTCGGAGCAGATAGTCTCGATGATCTCGTCTTGGTGATCAACGATCCAGTCGCGGGCGGCGTAGAGGTAGCGGGCGCGCTGGGCAACTGAAAGCTTCTTCCAATGTTGGAAGGCTGCTCGAGCGCGGCGGACGGCTTCCGGGACGGCCTGTGGCGGAGTGATGGGCACTTCGGCGATCTGTTGTCCTGTAGCGGGATTGAAGACCTTGAGCATCTGTGTTGTTTCGGCTGAGATTTCCATGCTTTTTATTCTACTCGCTCTTGCGGAGAAAGCAACTGTGGGCTTGTACAAGGGCCAGACCAGGGGGGCTTGACTAAGGGGAGTAGGTTATGTACAATAAATTAAAGATAAAGCTTTAGAGAAGCCAAGATTCAATACAACCAGATTAGAGCTAATATGCCTTATCTTCACATGTATGCTGATGGATCAGGCTACTATATTAAAGGTCGACGGGCTGGGGGAGGGTTCTGGGTTTTTAGGCTAACCCCTGAGGGTGAAGAGTATTTGGCTCAGCACACGCGCTGAGGTTGGCGCACGTATCACTTTTTGCTCGACACCGGAGCTGACTTTTCCTTGGCTCCCGACGCTTGACCAAACTTAAGATAATAGATGATTAGCTTGCGAGCGTCCATTTCTGTCGTGCGGGGCTTCGATGGGCGAGAGTACGTGAGCGAGGCGCGCAAGCTCGTGATCGTGCGGTAGCAGCGCAAAATAACAAAAGATACGCTGTGCAGGAACTCAGCGCAATCAGCTTGCACGCTGAAGTCCTCTACTTTACAATTACAACGAGGTGATCCCATGCTGGAGACTCAAGAGCTGGATTGGGTCTCGACCCACCAAGATGAGCTGGAACCCTACGCCGGTAAGTGGGTGGCTATTCTTGGCGAAGTCATCGTTGGTGTAGGGAACACCGCCCAAGAAGCCCTCGAAAGTGCGCGCCAGAAGTCAGCGCAGACCCCATTCTTGATCAAAGTCCCGCGTAAGGACGAAGGGCTCTACGTCCTATGATGGAATTCCCTTACGTCAACCGCCGCGGACAATACTATCCGATCATTCCTGTGACTCTGCGCCATGGCAATTATGAGATCCGCACAGAGGCCTTAGTCGACTCCGGCGCGAGTATCTCGACATTCCAGGGAGATCTAGCCCACGTACTAGGGCTAGCATTAGAAAGTGGGGAGAAGATCTACCTACAAGGTATCGGAAGCCGAGTGCTAGGATACACTCACGAGGTACAACTACAGGTGGGTACAGAGCAAATGCGATGCAGAATCGTTTTCTCAAATGAGCTGATCAGCAGCGTCAATCTCCTGGGGCGGGCGGATTTCTTCGAGCACTTCTTGGTATCTTTTGATGAGCGTAGCAGAAAACTTCTCTTGAAGCCATACTCCCACCAAGCAGCTCCTTAGCTCAAGCGACAGTGACACCTGCGGAGACTATAGTGAAGACACTATTGACTATAGTACAGGCTCATCCACGCCCTAGAAAGGGTGCACGCTTGACAATCACACCTCTCTTCAATTATAGTAAGCCATGCGAGATGGGATCTTGGTGCGCTTCGTCATCCGCTGGGTCGTCTCGACGGCGGCCGTGGCTGCCACCACCTGGCTCCTCCAGCCCCATATCCGCATCGAAGGCGCAGAGTATCTGAGCACCGTGATCTTGGTGGGGTTAGTGCTGGGGTTGCTTAACGCTTTAGTGCGCCCCATCATTATATTTCTGACGCTCCCAGCAACCCTCGTCACGTTCGGGCTCTTCTTGATCGTGATCAACGCGGGGATGCTCTGGCTCACGGATCTCTTAATACCCGCGTTCGTGATAGAGAATTTCGGGTGGGCGCTGCTTGGGGCATTGCTCATCAGCATCGTGAGCATGATCTTGTACGCTGTGCTCAAAAGTTGAGCTACGACAGCAGTGCCAGCGCTTTCTTCACTAACTCTTCTGTTGTTGTCGCGCCAGTGGCCTTGGCACGAGCGACGGCGCGGCGCGCTTCTTGCTCGCTAAAACCGAGCGAGCGCGTCAGCGCTTTGATGGCCAGCTCTTCTTGCGTCGTCGCCGGCGCGAGAGTCGGCTCGCCCCGCAGCGGAATCTGAGCGATCTTCTCTTTGAGTTCGACGATCAGTCGCTCAGCGGTCTTGCGCCCCACGCCCTTCAGATCTTCTAGAAGATCGCGTCGGTTTTGCAAGATCGCTTCGGCGAAATATTGTGGCGTCGTCGCCGAGAGAATGCCCATCGCGACTTTGGGGCCGACCCCGGAGACGGAGATCAAGAGCTCAAAGAGCTGACGCTCTTCAGGAGTCGCAAAGCCGTAGAGGGCGAGATCGTTGGGCGTGTAGTGTAAGTGCGTATAGATCTTCACGGGGCCGGTCTGGCCACGCAACGCCTCCACCGTCGCTCTCGAAATAGACACACGGTAGCCGATGCCGTTGACGGCCAGGACCACTGAATTCTCTGTCAGCTCGACGACCTCGCCCTCGAGAAAGTCTATCACGGCTTCTCGAACTGCTCGTCCCCGACGCCAGTGTTAACTTTGAACTCTAAAACCTCAAAGCTATCGGTCAACTCTTTGTCTTCGAGCGTCTTAAGGACAAATGGCACCCACAAGCCCTCAACTTGACGGTAGTCGCCCAACAGCTGTTCTTTGCTCTTGCCCTCCGATGTCTGGGTGACGATCTTCAAGGGCACGAAGCGCTTGGTGTCGAAGTAGAAGTCCGCCGACTTTCCTTGATCGTTGGTCATGCGAAGAATTTGTGTCTCTTGCCCGTCCACCAGAGCTGTGCCGGTAATCTCGAACTTGTACTCTGGCCGCGCAATGTTCCATAAGAGCAAGAGCGAGTCGAACTCGATAGATTCACGGATTTCAGCGAGTGTTTGCGCTGGCAGATCGCGCACTCGCCCCCCAGCCTCGAGCCAACCCTGCGTCCCGTTATAGATCACGGTGCTCTGGCCGCCCGTGAATTTGATCGTTTGTCTGAGCTTATGGGGCAGCTTGATCCAGACTTCGCCCTCAACTTTGAACTCTTGCCCACCCTGGAAGATGCTGCCACGCACCTTAACATACGTATCACGGAGCTGGGCCACCTTCTCAAAGCCCCCCTGAGCGGTAAACGCTCGCTCGAGGAGCGCCTTGGCTTCGGGAGTGATCTGCGCTTTCCATTCTAATTGCGTTGGGCCCTTGGGAGCCGCCAACGCCGCAAGAAATTCTGTATACGGCTTGGCGGGCGCCGTCACCGGCTCTAGCCAGTCTACGACATTGACGTTCTCTAGTGCAATCCCCGGAATCAGCTCCGTCCGGCCCTCGAGCGTCTTCACGTCGCTGAGCAGGACGATCGCGAGATTGTCGGGATCGAAGCGATCCTTGATCGCTTTGTTCGCTTGCTCGAGAGTGACCGAGCGCACCAGCTTGCGCCAGTTTTTGCTCCGATCCATTGAGAACCCGTAAAAGTCGTTATTGAGTACAGTCGTCGTCAGCCCCGACAGCGTCTCCAGCCTGAGAATGTAACTGCCGGCGATGTTGTCTTGAGCCGCTTGCAATTCTTCTTGGGTGATCCCGTTCTCTTTGAACTTCTTGAACTCGTCTAAGACAAGCTGAAGCGTCTCGAAGGCTTGCTCGTTGCGAGTGGACGTCGAGATTCTGAAGTACCCTGGGAAGCTGTAGCTGGGGAAGTAGCTGAAGATCGAGTAGGTCTTGCCCGCTTTGGATCGGATGATCTGCAACAGACGAGACGAGAACGCGCCCCCGCCTAGGACGTAATTTGCTAGCACTGTCGGGATATAATCTGGGTCGGTGACAGCCAGCCCGAAGTGCCCGATCTCGATGTGGGTTTGCGTCTGGCCGGGCTTGTGGACAAAGCGCACTTTATAGCCCTGGAGTTTGACGGGCTCCGGCAGGGGCGCTGGGGGAACGTCGGCCTTCTGCCAGCTTTCAAACGCTTTCTTTACTGCAGCGATGACTTCATCGGCTTTCACATCTCCAGCGACGGCCAGCACAGCGTTATTGGGCCGGTAGTAGATCCCATGAAAAGTGACTAAGTCATCGCGGGTAATGGCGTTGAGGCTCTGCTCGCTCATGGCGCGCCCAAGGGGATGGATCGTGCCAAAGAGCGCAAAGTCCAGATGAGCTGAAGCCAATTCCGATGGGTCATCGCGCATCCCACGTACGCTCGCCAAGAGCTGATTGCGAACGATCCCCATCTCTTTTTCGGGGAAGTTGGGGTTCTGCACGATGTCTGCTAAGAGCTCCAACCCAACTTGAAAGTCTTTCTTGAGGACGCGCGCGGTCACGTCGGTGCGCTCAACGTCAGCGCTCGCCCCCAGCGAGCCGCCGACAAAATCAATCGCTTCCGAGATCTGATCGGCGGTTCTATTGGTCGTCCCCTGGCGCAGCATCATCGCGGTGAACGTCGCCAACCCGGTGCGGTCGGTCGGCTCGTGGATGGCTCCCGCGCGCACCCGCAAAGAGAACTGCACAATGGGCAGCGACGGCTGCTCGATCACGATCACTTTGAGTCCATTCTCTAATGTGACCGTCTTGATCGGGGGCAGCTGAATAGGCTCGACATTGCTCTGCTGTGCCCAGACAGCTACGGGGCCGAGTACGAGCAAGGCGAGCACTGCCTTAGCCGCGTGCTGAAGCACCCGGCTAAGCATATGGAAGCCCGCTGAAGAGGGCTTGTCAGCATGCTTCAGCATGCTTTCACCTCCTGAGCCGGCGGATTCATCCGTTGGCTTCCCTCGGAACTTACACACCATGAACTGTCTCATTGCGCGCCTCCTTCGGGCTTGAGCGTCACAAGCGTTAAATTTTCTCGCTTAAAGTACGTCTGCGCGACGCGCTGGACGTCCGCTGCGGTGATCGCGTCATATTTGGTCTTCGCTTTCTCGAACTCCCTGTAGTCGCCGTAGATGACCTCAGCTTCGGCTAGCTCGTTGGCCACGCTGGAGAGCGAATCCAAGCCAAAGATATATTGCGCCGTGAGCTGATTCTTGGCTTTTTGCAGCTCTTTGTCGTCAATAGGCTCGCTTGCTAAACGCTCGATCTCCGCTAAGAGAGCTTCTTTGACTTGCGCGGGGTCCTTGTCAGGGGTGAAGAACGCATAGATGAGCATTGTGCCAACGTCTTTGAAGACCAAGGGGAACCCCCCGGCGGCCACACTGATCTGCTGCTCCCGCACTAACTGTTTATAGAGTCGTGAGCTCTGCCCGCGCGAGAGAATGGAGCTCGCGACCTCGAGGATCGGCTGATCGGGGTGGCCGCTGCCCGGCAGTTGATACCCTCCAATAACGACGGGCAACTGCACGGCCATCTCGAGAGTCTCCTCGCGCATCTGCGTTTGTGGAGGCAGCGTGATCTGAGTCGGCGATGGAGTCTGAGCTTTGGGAATCCCTCCAAAGTGCTTCTTCACGAGCGAGAGCGCCTCGTCGGGGCGCACGTCCCCCGCTATGACTAAAACAGCGTTATTGGGCGCATAGTACGTCTGATAGAAATTCTGAAGGTCTTCAAGAGAGATGTTGTCGAGATCTTCCATATAGCCTTCGGGGCCCTTGGCGTAGGGCGTGCCCGCGAACGCAATATCCCTGAATTTATCGAATGCTTTGCTGACGGGCTGGTTCTCCAAGCGCAAGCGCCACTCTTCTTTGACAACCTCACGTTCAGAATCTAAGTGCTCTTGGGTGAGCACAAGATTGTGCATCTGCTCCGCGAAAAGATAGAGTGCCAAATCGAGCTTCTCTTTGGGCAGGCGCGCCCAATAGCCAGTCATGTCGTCGGCTGTGAAGGCGTTATCTTGGCCGCCGGCTTGGTCAATGAGCCTGGAGTGTTCTTCGGGGCCGACGTTCTTGGAGCCTTTATAAGCCATATGCTCCATCAAGTGGGCCATGCCGCGCCTGCCAGTGGGTTCATCCCGCGAGCCGACGCGGTACACGACGTTGACCGAGACGACTGGGGCTGTCGTGTCCTGATAGACGATCACCCTGAGGCCGTTGTCAAGCGTATACGCCGAGATCGCGCCGACGGCGGGTGAGGGCGGCTTAGTTAGGGTCCAGACGGCCAGGACGGCTATGACCACAGCGACGATGACCACCGCTCCGATGATCCACAGTGTTGTCCGTTTAGTCTGCCTTGGTGCTTGCGTTTCCATAAGTCGCAGTAATCTTGCCTCCTTGAGAAACAGAATCTCTCTTAGTGGGTATTCTACGGCATAGCTAAGCAGAGGTCAAAAGATTATTAGCGCCGGTGCTCCGGTAGGCGCGTGTCTATTTGAAAGATTTTATAGACATAATCGCGAGCTATCACTGCTGTCACGCCCAGATACAACGCCAGCACTGTCAGCACAACGCCCACGGGCGTCCCCCACCCAAATCGTGAAGCGTAATACCCCCCAGCGATCGCTAGCCCCAACCGAATAATTCGGTCTTCGATCCCCAAGCGGCCGGGCCGGGCAGGCGGCGCCTCAGGAGGCGGCTCCCGGCCCAGCATCTCGTACTTGGGCTGCTCCATCTCGCGAAACTCGCCACGAAAGACCGCCAGCACGATCAGCGCCAGCGCCCCCACGCCCAACAAAATCCCTAAGAGATTGACCGGGTCCATCACGGTTCACTCGTGCGAATGATCGCCTTGCAAACTCTTGATGTACGCGATGATCGCCTTGAGGTCGTCTTCGCTCAGTTGCCCTTCATAGATGGGCATGAGATTGGCCTGAAAGCCCTTGGTAATCTTGGCGTTAGGGTTTAAGATAGATTCTCTGAGATATTCTTCATCGGCGATGACTTTCGTCTCCGTGCCGTCGGGGAGGATGACTTCAACCTCGTGCCCATAGAGCCCCTTCCACGTGGGGCCGACCAGGGTCGTCCCGTCGGCGCTGTGACAGGCCGTGCAGCCGATGGAACTCGCGAGATACTGCCCGCGGGCGATCAGCTGCTCCTCTTCGGACTGAGCCGGAGGAGGTGGTGCAGGCTGCTCTGCCGCAGGAGGCTGCGTCGGTTGCTCAGGTTGCGAGGCAGGCTGCTGCGTCTGCTGCCCCCCGCCTCCACAGGCCGTTACCACAAAAAGCACAAGACCCAAAACAATCCCGTATAACGCCCATCGTCCTATAGAACTCACTGTCATCTACCTCCATGAAGATATTTTAGCGCAAACTCTTGATGTACTCAATGAGCGCCTGGAGCTCTTCGTCGCTGAAGCGCCCTTCGTAGCTAGGCATCACATTCTGAAAGCCTTTGACGATCTTGGCCGCAGGCTGAATGATCGATTCTTTGAGGTACTCTTCGTCAGCGACAATGATTTGCGTTGAGCCATCAGGCAGCGTGACCTCGACTTCGTGTCCAAAGAGCCCTTGCCACGTGGGGCCGACGTTGGGCGAGCCGTCTACGCTGTGGCAGGCCACGCAGCCCACGCTTCTGTAAAGCTCTCGGCCCTTGGCGATGCGCGGGTCTTCGGTGGGCGGCGGAGTCGGGGTGATGCCTGCGCGCAGCTTTTTCGGGTCGTTCCCCAGGCTCACTAAAAACGCCGCCAAGTCCCGAAGATCTTTCTCGCTGAGATAGCGATAGGTGGGCATGACCGACTTGGGCTTAAATTTCCGTGGGTTTACGAGGTGCTCGATATGATACTGTATATCGGGGATCTTGCGGCCGATCACGGTGAGATCAGGGCCGTCGCGCTGGGTGCCCAGCATCGAAAACGGGAAGTGCACGAAGTCCCCCATCTGGGAGACCTCGTCGGGGCGAGCGCCCTCGGCCCAGCCCGTCTTTATGTCCTCTGGGCGCAGATAGAGCGTGTGACAGTACGTGCACCCATTCGCTAAATAGACGAAATACCCTCGATAGGGCTCGCCCTCTACGTTTGATCCACCGGGGTCTTTGATAGTCTCTCCGGGCTTCCAGTCCCAGGCGCGGGCCGTTGGGGGAATCTGTTGAGCTTGGTTGGCGGGGATAATATAGAGCACGAGCGTGAAGAGCGTCATGATGATCACGAGTGCCCCCAGGGCGTGATACCCCGCCGTGGTCCAGCGGCGCGGTCGCAGCCTCCCGTAGAGCGCCCACAGCATAAACGCAAGAATTCCCGCACCCGCTACGACGACGAGGACCCAATAGATCGGCGAGGCCTGAGCAGGCGCTTGCCACGGCTGATGCTCATGGCCCATCGGCTGCGTAGCTAGGAAGAGAAAGTTCATGCGGTCACCGTCCTTTCGGCGCGGGCTCGAGCGGACTCGGCGATCTCATTCATGCCCTCTTCAAATTTCGGGCCAACTTGCAGCGAGCGCACGATCAGATACCCCAAGAGCCAAAAACCCAGCACAACCCCTGCGCCCATCAGAGTTCTGAAGAATCGAGCTAGCCAGACCGCCGAGATTGTCTCATAGATCGTGTTGCCCAAGATATTGATGCTGACCGCAGTCACCAGCCCGGAGTGCGTGAATCCTAGAAAGAACAAGGGGAAGACTACAGCCATGATCCAGAAGACCCAGCTCGCCAAAGTTCGACTGTAGAGCTGCTTGCCCGTGACGCGCGGGAAGATATATATCATCGCGGCGATGCCGTAGCACGTGAACGCACCCGCGAGGGCCAGGTGCGCATGGGCTTGGACCCATTCTGTGAAATGCACAAACCAATTGACGGCGTGGGTCGACTGAAAGGGGCCCTGAATGCACGTGAAGAGATAATAGACCGAGCCGAAGATCGCAAAGCGCAATGGAAACGACTCAAAAATCGTGCGCCAATTGTTCGCGGGCGTCGCCAGGTGATTGACGACTACAGCAAGCACAGGGATCGCTAACAGCACCGAGCTGACCACAGCAAACTCGCCGATCCAGGTGGGCATGGGCATCTGTAAGAAGTGATGGAGCCCCGTGCCCGGATAAAAAGCCATAAGCGTCCAGAAGCCTAAAATTCCGAGTCTATGGGAGTAGACGGGTTGCTGCGACGCAATGGGGATGAGATAGTACGCGATCCCCAGCCCCAACGGCGTGATAAAGAGCCCCACGGCGTTGTGCAGCCACCACGCGTGAATAATTTGATTGCCCAGCCCCGAGAACGCCAATACTAAGAAGTTTCCGGCTAAATATGTGATCGCCGTGGTGTACAGCCCACCAAGCAAGTACCAAACAGATACATAGAGAGTCGGCTTGGTGCGAGCGAGCACCGTGGCGTGCACGCTTATAATAATCGCGACGGCGCAAAGCACAATCAGAATATCTACGAAAAGCGGAGCTTCAGCGTACTCATAGGGCTGGATCGAGAGCAAGGGGTTCCCCACGATCCCCGCCCAGATGAGCACTAAATTGAGCAAGACAGCAAGATTCCACAGCCAGCCGGCCCAGTACGCGAGCTTAGGGTACTTGAGCGGGACGCCGCAGAGCTTGGGGATGATATAGAAGATCGCAGCGACAAAACTCATCCCGATCCAGCCGTAGATCACCAAGTTCGTATGGAAGATGCGCGCTTTGCTGTACGCAAAGCTCATATCTGCCAAGAAGTTGAGCGCATCCGGCCAGAGGAACTGCAACGACATCAGTGCGCCGATGAGCGGCCCCAAGGCCAGCCAGACCAGCGACGAAAAGAACCAGAGCTTAACGACGCGCTGTTCGGTCACGGGTCATCCCTCCTTGAGCTTCTAGCGTGGGCTAGTGAGGGCGAACGGCCCGATCAAGAAAGCGTAGACAAGCCACGCCCCAACAGCGATCCAAATCCACCACGGGAAGCGCCCTTCCCCTTCGTGGATCTCTAGATCAGGCTCTTTCTTTTGATTAGCCATCTTTTCTCCTCCTCGATCTTAAGGAAAACTTGGGTTAAGTATATCAGTCGAACCGAGGGCAGGGCAAATGACGTACATCATCTTTATGCATGATTTATATCATTTGCACCACTCTTGAGGACTAGTTATAATTATCACCGTCATAGATCAGGCCTAATTATGATGTGTGTCACAATGGCGAGAGGTATTACGGTATGGCCGTTTCATTTATATTAGTTCTGATCGTTCTTGGCGCGGTCGCCCTCACAGCCAGCGGCATCTGGTGGTTCACCCCCTTGGCCTCAAACTGGAACGAGATAGACGGCGCCCTGCTCCTCACACTGGCCGTGATCGGTATCGCGTTCGTCGTGCTCAATCTCGTCTTGGCGTATTTTGTGCTGCGCTATCGGCACCGCGAGCAGAGCCGCGCTCAGTTTCTCCCTGACAACCCCAAGCTCGAAAAGATTCTCATCGGAATTACAGCATTGGGGATTGTGATTCTCCTTGCGCCGGGGCTCTTTGCGTACTCGCGCTTTATCAGCCCGCCCCGCGATGCTCTCACTCTCGAAGTTTTGGGAGAGCAGTGGCGCTGGAGCTATCGCTACCCCGGCCCAGACGGAAAACTTGGACGCGCTAGCCCGAAGCTCATCAGCCCGAAAAATCCCTTCGGGGTTGATCTGAACGATCCAGCAGCCCAAGACGATATTCTCTCATATACTGAGCTTCACCTGCCCGTCGGTCGCCCGGTTTTATTGCATATCCGCGCCAAAGACGTGCTACACAGCTTCTTTATCCCCAGCTTTCGCGCCAAGATGGACGCCGTCCCCGGCATGGTGACGCACTATTGGTTCACTCCCACGGTCATAGGGAAGTTCCAAGCTGTCTGTGCCGAGCTATGCGGCATCGGCCATCATCGGATGCAGAGTCCCGTTATCGTCGAGAGATTCGAAGACTTTCAGCAATGGTTGGCAAAGCAGCCGACCGTCGCAACAACTGTCAAGCCCTAGGAGTGAGCAGAGATGACCCATCACACGCACCACGAGCCGCAAAGCTTCTGGACGAAGTACATCTTCAGCCAGGACCACAAAGTCATCGCTATCCAATACACGATCACCGCGCTGCTCGTTGGGTTCTTTGGGCTGGTGCTCTCGTGGCTCATGCGGTTGCAGTTGGGATTCCCCGGGAGTTTTCAGTTTTTAAATCCCGGCTCGTACTATCAGATCCTGACCCAGCACGGCATGATCATGATCGTTTATCTGTTGACGGCGATCTTGCTGGGAGGGTTTGGGAACTATCTCATCCCGCTGATGATCGGCGCCCGTGACATGGCTTTTCCGTTCTTGAACATGCTCAGCTACTGGGTCTATCTGCTCTCCGTGATAGTTCTAATAGTAGCATTCTTAGTACCAGGAGGGCCGACGGGTGCGGGCTGGACGCTCTACCCTCCGCTCTCGGCGCTGCCGAACGCCGCGCCGGGGTCGGGATGGGGCATCAAATTGATGCTCGTCTCTTTAGTGATTTTTATTGCCGCGGCGACGATGGGCGGCCTCAACTACGTCACGACCGTCTTGCAGTGCCGCACCAAGGGGATGACCTTGATGCGCATGCCCCTGTCAGTCTGGGGGATCTTCATCGGATCGGTGATGGCGCTGTTTGCGTTCCCAGCGCTCTTTGTGGGCGGGGTAATGCTCTTATTCGATAATCTTTTGGGCACGAGCTTCTTCATCCCAACGGTGACGCTCTTTGGGCAGCAGCTCCCTCGCGAGGGGGGCAACCCCCTGCTCTTCCAGCACTTGTTCTGGTACTTCGGGCACCCGGAAGTCTATGTCGTTATTCTGCCGGCTATGGGCATCGCTTCGGAATTAATCTCGACGCACTCCCGCAAGCCGATCTTCGGTTACAAAGCGATGGTGATCGCCCTAGCGGCGATCGCTGTCATCGGGTTTTTAGTCTGGGCCCATCATATGTTTGTGAGCGGCATGAACCCGTATTTTGGGTTCTTCTTCGCCGTGAGCACGCTGATCATCGCGATCCCGTCAGCCGTCAAGGTCTATAACTGGCTGCTGACGCTCTGGCGCGGAAATATTCGCTTGAATGTGCCCATGCTCTTTGGCATCGGCTGGATTAGCACATTTATTATTGGGGGGCTGACCGGGCTTCCCTTGGGGAACGTCATCTCCGACGTGCCCCTGCACGACACGTACTTCGTCGTGGGGCACTTCCATTTAGTTATGGGCGTGGCGGCGCTCATGGCGATCTTTGGCGGAATCTATCATTGGTTCCCGAAAGTGACGGGCCGAATGTTTCATGAAACTTTGGGCAAATTGCACTTCTGGGTGACGTTCGTCGGGGCGTATATGATCTTCTTCCCTATGTTTCTGATGGGGATTCTGGGCGTGCCTCGGCGATACTTTGATTTCAATGCATTGCAGTACCTGCCGCCGCAGACCCACGGATTAAATATAGTGATTACGGTTGCGGCGCTGACTGTCGGAGCAGTTCAGCTCGTCTTTTTGGGGAATTTGATCTGGAGCGCCCTGAAGGGCAAGAGAGCCGAAGCTAATCCGTGGGGCGCGACCACGCTCGAATGGCAGACGCCCACGACTCCGCCCCCGCACGGCAACTGGGGCGCAGAGACCCCAACAGTCTATCGCTGGGCCTATGACTACAGCGTCCCTGGAGCCGAACGCGATTTCATCCCCCAGAATGTCCCGTCAACGCCGACCGTCTCAACAGTTCCAGCAAGCGCGGTGAGATAGCTTTATGACGATCCATCACAGCTCAAACGGTCATAGGGACTCCATCACGCCGGCTCGCTTGGGGGTGTGGCTCTTTCTTGGTGTAGCGACGATGGTCTTTGCCGCGCTGGTGAGCGCGTACCTCGTGCGCATGGGGTCTTCGGATTGGCATGCGCTGCCCAAGCCAGGGCTGCTGTGGGTGAACACCGCGATCTTGCTCTTCAGTAGCGCTGCGCTTCAGTGGGCCAGCCTCGCCGAGCGCCAGGGGGCTCATAGAAACGCACGGCTGGGCTTTATTGCTGGAGCGGTGCTCAGCGCGCTCTTCTTGCTGGGGCAGATATGGACATGGGTTGTGCTTCACAAGCTCGGATATTTTTTAGATACGAATCCGTCGAGTAGCTTCTTCTATCTCCTGACGGCGGTGCACGGGGTGCACTTGCTCGGCGGGCTGATCGTCGCGGCGTGGACGGTGCGAAGTAGCGAACGATTCCAGCTCTTTGTGACCTACTGGCATTTTCTCACTGCCGTGTGGGTGGTGCTCTTTGGATTGATCGTGCTAACGTGACCTCTCTCCTAGCCCCTCGCCGGCACGGGGAGGGGAGCTCCCCCTTCCCGTTTCGGGAAGGGGGCAGGGGGGTAGGTCTCGGATAGAAAAAGACGAGAAGAAAATGTCCTATGGCGCAACAGACGCAATCTCTTGAAGATCGAGCAAGGGCTTTGCCCCGCTGGCTGCGTGATCTTGTCGCTGATTGGTCTTCAGACCAACAGACGTTCAAGGTCAACTGGGGCAAGGCGATGATGTGGATCTTCCTCATCAGCGACATGTTCGTCTTCGGCTCGTTTCTCTCGGCGTATGCAGCGGCGCGGCTGAGCGCCACGCTCCCCTGGCCCGATCCCGCCAAGGTCTTCGCGCTGCACATCGGGGAGAGTGAAGTCCCGCTCCTGCTCATCGCGATCATGACGGTCGTGCTCATCAGCAGCAGCGGGACGATGGCCATCGCCGTCAAGTACGGCTACGAGCGCAACCGTGCCAAAGCCGCGCTCTTTCTCACGCTGACGGCGCTGTTGGGCCTGACGTTCGTGGGGATGCAGGCGTTCGAGTGGACGAAGCTCATCCGCGAGGGCTTTCGCCCGTGGGCCAATCCCATAGGCGCGCCGCAGTTTGGCTCGTCGTTCTTTATGATCACCGGCTTTCACGGGCTGCACGTCACCGCCGGGGTGATCTATCTAGCGATCATAGCTTCGCAAGTGCTGCGCGGCGCTTATGAGAAGATTGGCTACCAACGTGTGGAGATCGCTGGGCTCTACTGGCACTTCGTCGATTTGGTCTGGGTCTTCATCTTCGCGTTCTTCTATCTCTTCTGAAGGGGTAAGAAACTATGGAACACTCTGGCGAGCAGCATCATCCCATTAGGGTCTATTTGGTCGTGTGGGGCTTGCTCTTTGGGCTGAGCGCCATGTCGTACTTGGTGGACTTCTTTGAGGTGCGGCCCAAGGAGCTCGCGTGGTTTTTGATCACGGCGTTTGCGCTGCTCAAAGCGGGGCTGATCGTTAGTTACTTTATGCACGTGCGCTTTGAGCGGCTCAGCCTTGTTTATGCGATCTTGCTTCCTCCGCTCTTGATCTTAGCTTTGGCGGCGTTTGTGATGGCCGAGGGCGGGCATGTCTTCGACGTGCGCGCGCTCTTCTTCGGGAGGTGAGCCTCATGCGCAAGGGGACGCTGACGGCTACGTTGATCTTTCTCTCAGAGATCTTGGGCTTTGCCGATCACGAGCTGCGCAAGAGCATCTTTGAGTCGTTAGGCCCGAACGCTTGGGGGATGTATATCTTACTGCCCATCCCATTTATAGTATTGGGGGTTATTGGGTATTTTGTCTATCGCGCTTGGAGGGCGTCCAGCTCAGAGGGCACGCCCCCGTCGCTTAACTAATATGCAGACTTCTGCGCTCTTTCGCCGACTGAGCATTGTCACTCTTTGTGTGACTTTCGGGCATCTGCTCTTTGGGAACATCGTGAGCGGGACGGATTCGGGGATGGGCTGCGGCCCACACTGGCCCCTCTGTCAGGGGTATCTCTTGCCCCCGCTCACCGATCCGGCGCTCGTCATCGAATGGACTCACCGGCTCTTCGCGGTACTTGTGGGATTGAGTGTTCTTGCGACGACGCTGGTCGCCTGGCGGCGCGAGCGCCAGTTCCTCAGACTTGCGATGGCTTCGCTTGGGCTTGTCGTTGTCGTTGGGATCTTCGGGGGCATCACCGTCTTGTTGGAGTTGCCCAAAGCGCTCTCTACGGCGCACTTCGCGTTGGGGACGCTGCTCTTTGCGCTGCTTGTGGTGCTGACGAGTCTCTCCTTTGGCTTTGCAAGACCCCTCCCCCGTCCCCTCGCCGACCAGACTTCGTCTGGACTGTACACCTTGCCGCCGCAGGCGGCAAGACGAACG
>DAIPXV010000020.1:0-20904 GCA_036783095.1 Candidatus Bipolaricaulota bacterium | reverse complement strand
ACGATGAGAGCCGCTAACGCATTATAGACGTTGTGAACGCCGGGGGCGTAGAGCAATTCGATGCTTCCGACGTGGCGTCCGCGCCAGGAGATCTGAAACCTCGTGCGGAATTGGGAGAACGAGATATCGTGGGCCACAAGATCAGCAGGGCGCTCAATACTATACGTGAGCGCTGAGGGGATGTGCTGGACGATCGCGCGCTGGACTCCAGGATCATCGGCGCAGGCGATACAGAGCTCGCTGTGGCTCGCAAAGCGCGTGAAGCTCTCTAAGAGCGCTTCTTCGCTCTGGTAGAAGTTGAGGTGATCGCGCCCGATATTCGTGATCACGGCGATGTGAGGGTAGATGTTCACAAATCTTCCGTCGCTTTCGCAGATTTCTGCGACGAGATGGCGCCCCAAGCCTAGGCGAGCGTGGGTGCCCAAGGTTGGAGAGGCCGCGCCGATCACAAAGGTTGGATCAAGCCAGGCGCGCTCCAGGAGAGTAGTAATCATTGCGGCTGTGGTGGTCTTGCCGTGCGTGCCCGCGACGCCGATCGTGTAGCGCCGCGTCGTGAGCTCTCGGAGTAGATCCAGCCGATGAAGAATAGCCAGCCCCAAACGTTGTGCCTCTTGGAGCTCGATATTATCTGGGGGAATGGCTGAAGACACGATGAGATGCGTAGCGCCCTGCAAGTGGGCCACATCGTGCCCAATGGTGACGGGGATGCCGAGCTCTCGGAGCTGGCGGGTGCGTCGGTTCTCTTCGATATTGCACCCGGTGACGCGCCATCCCAGCTCAGAATAGACTTTGGCCAACCCACTCATGCCGTCGCCGCCGATCCCAAGAAAGTGAAGTTGCATCGTGCTCTTTGGTCGCATGGTCAAGCACCTCGCACAGGATGGAATGTACTGCCAAGCTTCGCCTGGACCGTTCGTCTTGCCGCCCTCGGCGGCAAGGTGTACAGTCCAGGCGGAGCCTGGTCTG
Organism: Candidatus Bipolaricaulota bacterium; assembly: GCA_036783095.1. GTDB lineage: Bacteria > Bipolaricaulota > Bipolaricaulia > RBG-16-55-9 > DRXL01 > JANXCC01. Next base: position 19,938 of record DAIPXV010000020.1, on the reverse strand, counting down.
AATCTCTTGGACAAGTCGTTGTGGAGTCAGTTCGGACTCCGGGATTACAGAAATTAAGCCAAGGCGAGCAAGAGACCTCGCGTTTGCCATCTGGTGATCGTTGGCCGCTCCAGTCCACGGGACCACTATCGCGGGCTTTTCTATAGCCGCGAGTTCTGCGAGCGTCGAGGCACCGGCGCGACAGATCACAAGATCAGCAGTTGCTAAGGCCGTGCCCATCTCGTGAATATACGGGACAAGCTTCGCTTGACCTTCATCTTCGCTGGCCATTGGCCAGCGAAGGTGTACGGTCCAGGCGAAGCCTGGGCCTGTAACGATCAAGAACTGAACCTCACGGAGGAGGCGGTGCGCCTGCAGCGCGACTTCAGTGAGGAGCTGCGAGCCTCTACTGCCCCCAAAGACGAGCACCGTCTTCTTCTGTGGATCAAGCCCAAATCGCTTATGGTCCGCATGCGCACAGAGGATCTCTGAGCGGACGGGCAGACCCGTCACAACTACGTAATGGGCTCGCAGCCACCGAGCCGTCTGCGGATAAGTGAGAAAGACTTTCTTCGCCCACGGCGCAAAGAGGCGCGTCACTACCCCCGGAACGACATTCTGCTCATGGAGGAATATGGGGATTCTGAAGAGAACTCCCCACAGCAGCGGGGCGAACGCTCCGTAGCCCCCAAAGCCGATGATCACCCTTGGGCGCACCTTGAGAATACCCCAAAGGGCTTGGAAGAGCGCGACGGGAAGTTGGGCTATGGCCACGAGCGCCCAGAGCATCCACCAAGGGCGCTGGCCCGGCCGCGCGATCCCACGCACATAGATGGGATAGAACTCAACCCAGGGGTAGCGTGGCACTACCGTTATCTCCAGTCCATAGCGGCTCCCTACATAGACGAGCCGGGCATCCGGCTCGGCGCGATGGAGCCCTTCAAGCGTAGCGAGGGCGGGATAGAGATGGCCTCCCGTCCCGCCCCCACAGACGAGAAACGTCTTCATGCGATCCCCTCTGCGCAATATTGAGGAGCGTTCCGGCCATAGCCAGCGAAACGATCAATGATGAACCGCCGTAGCTGATGAACGGCAGCGTCAGCCCCGTCACGGGGAGTATCCCGCACGCGACCCCGATGTTGATAGCAGCTTGGGAAGAGATTGTGAACGTTATCCCAGAAGCCAAGAGCATTCCGAACCGGTCGGGGGCTTTCATCGCGATGGTATACCCTGCCCAAGTCAAATAGATAAAGAGCCCGATCACACAGAGTCCACCAAGAAGTCCCAGTTCCTCCCCAATGATCGCAAAGATAAAGTCGTTATATGGCTCCGGGAGGAAGAGCAACTTCGCGCGACCCTCCCCCAAACCCCGCCCAAAGATCCCTCCTGATCCGATAGCTGTGAGCGACTGAATGAGCTGATACCCCTCCGTCGTGCTGTACTGAAATGGGTCTAAGAATGCTAAGAGTCGCCCAAATCTATACGGAGCCGTGATCAGCAAAAGAGCAAGCACAGGGACCAGAGCCCCTAGAACCCCAAAAAGATGTGTCAGCTGTGCCCCTCCCACATAGAGCATATAGAGGGCAATGAGCCAGAAGATGCTCGCCATGGCGAAGTCCGATTGTTTGAGCGCCATAAGAGCGCTGACAGCGGTGAGGATGAGCACGGGAAGAACCCCATCAGAAAAATCTCGAATGCGATCCCCTTTGCGAATAGAGAACGCAGCGAACGAGACGATAAGGGCGAATTTTAGAAGCTCTGTGGGCTGGAGCTGAAAGGGGCCAGGAAGCCTCAACCAACTGCCGCGTACGCTCAAGCCCGGGATGAGCGTCAGCACAGTCAGGCCCAAGGCCGCTAATAAGAGTATATGATCAGCCCGCAAGAGCGCGTGGTAGTCGAGCTTCCAGAAGATCCTGAAGACGATGAGCCCCATGCCCAGCGCGATAAGATGCTTCCACAATAGATAAGTTGGGTTTTCATAGCGCAGAGCAGCGACGGGCAGGCTGGCGCTGGCCACCATGACCACGCCGAACATCACGAGCGTGAGGACCACCGCGACCAGCCTTGACGTGCTCACTGCGCACCTCCCCTGAGCGTTCCTTGTTATACGCGATGGGAAGGTGGCTTCTGAAGGACCTCTGTCGAAGCCCCTCCGGGGATTTGTCAGGATGGGATGGGACGGGTGTCCTTGATTATTCGTACCGCAAGGCTTCTATAGGAGAGAGTCGCGCTGCCCGCCACGCCGGCCACGCTCCGGCGAGCGCCCCAAGCACAAGCGAAAAGCCCACCGAGCCCCCTATCAATGCTCCATCGAACGCTATGCTGAACAGATCTGTTCGCAAAAACTGCTGAATGGCTAACGCGACAGATTGAGCGATCGCTCCCCCTAGGACCAATCCAGCCAGCCCTCCGAGCAGTCCTAATAAGCTCGATTCTATAAGAAATAACGCGACGATATGGGCGCGCTGAGCCCCGATGGCTTTGAGCACCCCGATCTCGTGAGTGCGTTCTAGAATTGCCATAAGCATTGTATTAGTGAGCCCGATTCCCCCGACTAGGAGAGAGATCCCCGCGATCGCCCCCAGGGTCCAGCGCAGTACTATCAGCACCCCGCTGATAATTTCACTGAGCTGTTTGGACGACTGAACGACAAATTCGCGATCGGGCACAGACTCCCTTAAAACTTTTTGGATCTCTTGTGCAAGCACCGTCGGGTCTACGGTGGGTTCTGCCCGCACAAACGCAAGAGATATGAAGCCCTTCTCGTTTGTAAGCTCCTCGAGCTTCTCTAGCGACAGATAGAGCGCATGATCGTCTTGATCGCTCCCAGTGTGTTTCAGAATGCCGACCACACGAAATGAACGGTTCTGAATAGTGACGCTCTGGCCCACTGTTACGTTGAGATCGCGCGCCGCTCCATCGCCGAGCACGGCTTCGTCTTGATCTGGCGCAAAGAGCCTTCCCAGAGAGATCTCCAGCCCACCGAAGAGCTCGTGGGCCCCTGCGCTTCTGATCCCCACAACGTTCAGAAACCCAGGGACCGTTGAGCTCTTGACGGGGAGTATCTCGCGCCGCACCGCTCCGACACTCCTGACTCCAGCGATATTTTCGAGCACAGAGAGATCAAGCGGAGCAGGCCTAGGCCCGCCCAAGCCCCCAGCAGGCACGACAAGAATGACATCAGTGCCGAGCTTGGCAAATTGTCGCTCGACCGCGCGTTGCGCCCCCAAGCTGAGTGACACAAGCGCCACGACCGCGGTCATACCAATGGCGATCCCAATGAGGGTGAGCGCGCTTCGGGCCTTATGTGCCAAAAGATTGCGTACAGCTAAGCGCGTCAGATCTCTCAAGAGGGTCACGGGTGCATCGAGAACTCGATCAGCTCAAGAGTAAATACTGTCACGAAGAGGAGCCCACGGCGCTCCTCAATCTGTAAGAGTGGGGGAAAGGGCACAGCTTTATTGAGCGTGAGGGCGAGCACCGTGCGCTGATTGGGTTTCTTCGGGTCAGTGAGCACCCCGCGGATCACGTCTACTCCGGCGATCTTATCGCGTTCGCCCGCTTCGAAGCGCGCCCCGTTAGGCAGCACATAGACCGTATTGGGCTGAATATCTGGGAGGAATTTTCTCAAGGCTGTGAGGGATTCGCTATTCACTTCGAGCTGGGCGCGCGCCAAGCCTTCTAATACCCCCCGCTCTAAATCCGTTCGCGTGCCCGTCACCTCGTTCATCGTCTTCACGGTGAACGTGTCAGCAGAGATGGGCTGGATCTCCATCGTCAAGAGAATGGGGTAGTTCGACTTCTCTTGAGTGATTTTGTAGGCGGACTTGCTCGTGCCTCCGGGGTAATTCTGAAAGAATCCGCCCTGTTGAGCGAGCGCCCACAGGCCCACAGCGCCAAGAATTATAAAGAAGATCGTCGTGCGTCTCATCGGTCCTTCTCCTTTCTTCTTCAGCCCCCTCACCCCTGTGTTCCCCTCTCCCTCCAAGGGGGAGGGGATGAAAAGAGAGGCCTTAACCACAGCGGATGCATCCTTCCCTCAGGGCCCGGGCGGGGTCTCCCTGAAGCAGCCTCTGGGGACGCGGTTCGATCACTGGGTTAAGGCCCTCTTTCATCTTAATAGATCGCGTTGCTTCCGTCCACCTCTCAGTTGACCGTGAGGAAGATCACTAAGCGATTATTCGCCTCATCCGACTCTGCAATCTGATTATCTGGGTCTACGGTCACGGCGATCTCATAGGTCCCAGGGGACAGAGAGATCGTATTCAACTGGGCTGCTAGGGTGGCCCGTGCTCCCCCATCCAGATTGGCGATGGTTTGTCGGCTGAAGACGGGATCAGTTCCCGAAGAGCCCAAGAGATTGCGGTAGCTGAACTCCACCACAAATGGCCCGCTGGGCATCGTCCCCAAGTTCGCGATCACCGCGGAGAACCGCACGATCTGCCCACGTGAGACTACAGCTTGATTGGGCGTGAGCGTCAAACTCACGGCAGCAAGATCAACCAAGCCCGCCCCGCCGCCGATGACCACTCGCGCTGTTTGTATATTATTCGTCTCGTTCAGCTCCGGGATGAGATTGTCTGGGTCGAGCTGGACCCGGATCTCATAGAGCCCTGGGGCGAGGGTGCGCGTGTCGAGCTCGGCCTTCACTTGCTTGGCTTTCTCCGGACCCACCTCAAGCTCGGTGATGATCGCTGTGCTAAAGACCGTAAAGTCCGGATTGGGCTGAGCGGGGTCATCCACGCGGCGGAAGGCAAATTCGACCTTGAAGTCTCGAGTTGTCCGTCCCGCTCCGATATTTTGGACATCGGCGAAGATCCTAAGTGTCGTGCCAGGGGGCACAGGCCCGCTGGGCTGGAAGACCAGCGGCTCGCGGAAGGTCAGATCGGGCTTCCCAACTATAACGACTTGGAAGCCCCGCTGAGCGCGAGGCCCGCCAATGAAGTTATTCAACTCGCTGACTTCTTCGACGCGCCCGAAGGGCTGCTCAGGGCTGGGAGGATCAACGATGACCCCGAGCTCATAAACCCCCGGAGCTATGAGCTCCGTGCTCACTTGGGTCTTGGCGATGAACTCGTCGGTCAGTCCCAAGCCTGTGGTGCGCGAGCGCGTGCCGATCTCCGCGCACGGAGCTTGAGAGAAGTACTCCCGAATGCAGAACGCCACGTCAAAGCCGCCCGCGGGAATCTGGCCAACGTTTCTGACGGTCACTTCCAGATCGAGCAGCTCCCCTTGAGTGATCTCGAAGCTCAAGGGCACGGCGATGGTCTCTGGGGTCTTGGGGCGCTTCACTTTGAACGTCGCACGATCGGGGATGAGATCAGGCCCGAAGATGAGCAGGGCCTGCCCTTGGCCGGCTTGCCCTGGAATCCCAGTGCCACTGCTTACTATATTATTCCCTTCGTTCTGCTCTTCTATGCGGTTCTGGGGATCGAGAGTGACCGTCAACTCGTAGAAGCCTGGGCGTACCGGCGGCCCTGTATCCAACTGACACTGCGTCGCGAACTTGCCACCCGGCACCAACGAGGGCACAGAGACGCGCGCAAAGGAGACAGGAACTGCTGTGACATCCTCCAGACGACGATACGAACATTGCGCCTCGGAAGCCTCAGCCAAAGCGTCGCCGATGTTCTCTACTGTGAAGAGAATCCGTACGGGCTGTCCGCGATGGGCTGCAAGCGTCGGTGGGTCAAAAGCAAATTCTGTGATCGCGAGGTCGGGCCGGCGTGGTCGGATCACTCGGAAGCTGATCAGCATCTCGTTATTGGTCTCGTCGAGCTCCGCGACGCGCCCCTGGGGGTCCACTACTACGCGGACTTCATACGCTCCTGGGGTGAGCGCAGGGAGCTGCGCTTGCGCAGTCAGCTCTGCGTTGGGGTTGAGTTTATTATTTGTGCAGTTGGCCGTGCAGGGGATGGGGTTCCAGCGCGCTCGGCCGGCCTCACGCACTGAGAACTCCACATCAAATCCCTCAGCGTTGGCTATCCCGTTGTTGAGAATCTCTGCTATGACTGTGCCCTTCCCCTGCTCGATGGGGGACGCCGGCGTCACCACTAAGCTCTTGGGAGTCAGCTCCGGCAAGCGCGGCAGAGGGGGCTGGAGCGTCAACGCCGTAGTCAGAGTATTATTCGATTCGTCGAGCTCACTGATCGTATCTTCGGGATCAACGACGACGCGCAGCTCGTGCACCCCCGGCTGCAAGTTCTCTGTCTTGAGGCTGACTTGGGCAGCCTGGCGCGCCGGTTCTCTTCCAGAAGCTGCGGGTATCTGAGACACCGTAGCCGTCGCGAAGCGTCGCCCATTGATCAAGAACGCTACCAAGACATTGTCGGCTGATGTGGTGCCAGCATTGGCAATTTGGACTGTGACGAGCGCATCTGATCCAGCGCGGACCAGCGTCGGAGTAATCGCAATGCTTTCAGGGTAGAGCTCAGGCCCCTTGACCGTGAGCAGAGCCATGAGAGTATTATTCGCTTCGTCTTGCTCTTCGACGGCGCCACTGGGCTGCTCTTTGCTTGTGGGGTCCACGCGGACCTGAATGAGATAGACCCCAGGCTCAAGCCGTGTTGTCGCGGGATCGCGAGGGTTAGGGAACTGAATCTCTGTGCCGTGCAAATCTCGTCCGGAGCGCTCTTCCCCGGCTTTCAAGCCCGTGGGCACTGCAGCTTTGGCAAATTCGATCAATTGTTCTGGGGCGCAGGTGCTGCGCGGCGTGGGCAGCTTACAGAAGAGATACTGCACGTCAAACGGGCCAGCATCTACGGGGCCGGTGTTGCGCACCGTCGCGCTCACTGTGACGGTCGTCTGGCCGTCAATCGGCGATGGCGGGGTGAAGAGAAGAGCCGTCGGCACCAGATCGGGCTTGGTGAGTCGCGAGGGGCGGATCTGCAGCCCCACGACGAGTTCGTTATTCGTCTCGTCTTCTTCGGAGATTTGATTGATAGAATCAACCACGACGCGAATCTCATACGTCCCAGGTTCGATCTCGGCTTTGGCCGTGTCAAGGACGCCCTCAACGGTGATCGTTTGATCGCGGGGGCTGAGCCCTTGGAGGGTAATCACTCCCTTGCCGTCGGGGAAGCTCACCCACGGGCGGGGAGGATCGCCCTTGATGCGATAGAAGAACTCGACGGTAAAGCGTGGGGCGGCGCTGCCTCCAGTGTTGACGATCTTCGCGCGCGCTGTTACCGAAACGCCCTTATCTACGGGGGAGGGCGGGGTGAGCACCAGGCTTATAGGGTGTAGCTCCGGCAGCGCCGGTGCACCGGCCTGGCCCAAGCTCGTCACGATGCTTGGGTTCGTCCCCCACAATATTACGGCTCCAATCCCAATGAGAACTATGCCGAGAATGCCTATCCATCTGTTCTGGCCGGTGCGACTGCTCCCCATGATGCCACCTCCTGAATTTTTTCTCAGAGCTATTCTAGCTTTTTGCGCTTGTAAAGTCTAGTCCCCTAGGGACGACGGGTCACGACGTAGAGTCCACCGTCGTCCGCGCCAACATAGATATCTAAGAGCTCGCCTGGCCCGCGCGCAAAGAGCGCTGGCGTAGTGCGGATCGCTGCCTGAGGATCAGAGCCTGCGCCAGGCACAGGGTGAATAAATCGCACCCCTCCGCTGTCGGGATCGATCCCATAGAGATTGCCATCTACCGAGCCCACAATGATCGTCCCTGTCCCACTAGCTCCCAATCGTCGGTCTAGTACTGGTGATGAGCGAGGCAAATCATCATCAAATGGGATCGGAGCCTCGCTAGCAACGATCTTGGTTCTGAACTTCAGTGTTCCAGCTTCGTGAACAACCTTGTCCTCAGCGTCTTTCTCATCAAGCCGAAAGAGCGCATAGAGGTTGCCGTCGTCAGAGACAAAATAGACTGCGTTCTTTTGGGGATCAGCGACAGCGGCCGTGCGGATTGGGCCTTGAGTTATAAAGATATAAAGATTGCTGCCATCACGGTCAACTGCATAAAAACTTCCGTTGTCAGCGCCGAAGTAGATGGCAGCCTCAGGCCTATACCCAAAGCTACCGGGGCCAGTAAAATCTAAGACTGGTGAGCCGCGAACAGGACTGCCGGTATATATGTAAAAAAGCACATATGATAAGTTTTCGCGGTCGACGGCGTAGAATCTACCGTCGTCCGAGCCAAAATAGACAGCACTTCTCACGTAGTCAACCAAGGGAGCAGCACGAAGCGGGCCTTTGCCACCGAGGAAGACCGGATTGCTAGACAACCCTAGTCTCCCATCTTCTACCCTGAGTGCTATAAGTCTCCCATCATCAGCTCCTACGTACAGGACGTTCATTTGTAAGTCTAGCACAGGAGGAACACGTATAGCGCCGGAACGTCTTTCAGGGGTGAAGGTGTCTACGCGGGCCCCGGTGTCGCGATCTACCGCGTAGAGATTTCCATCGTCAGCACCAATGTAGATGCGATTTCTCACTTCATCAATCAATGGAGTGGCACGCATGGGACGCCGCTTCACGGGATCGGGATCAGGGGAGAAGACCCACTTAGGCTTGCGCGGCTGCTCGCTGCTGATCAAGGGTATCGCGTAGAGATTGCCATCATCAGCGCCAAAATAGATCGCGTTCTTTGCTAGATCAATCACCGGTGAGGAACGGATTGAGCCACCGGCGCGAAAGACTAGCTCCAAGGGCTTTGGCTGCATGTCCAGCCGATATTGCCCCCCCAAGCTCGCCATTCCAACGTTAAGGATAAAGAACGTTAGTGCAACGACTGCTCCCGTTTGCCTCCAATTGTATAGCTTTATCATTATTCTCATCCCTCCTTTGTCCAGCTTAAGGACGGCGAGTCACGACATAGAGCCCGCCGTCGTCTGCACCCACGTAAATATCGAGAAAGGAGCCTGGGCCGCGCACATAGAGCGCCGGAGTGGTGCGAATGGCCACGCGAGGATCATTGCCAGCGCCGGGCACCGCGTGCACGAAGCGGGCTCGTCCGCTGTCGGGATCAATCCCATAGAGATTGCCGTCCACCGAGCCGACGATGACTGTTCCCGTCCCTGTAGCCCCCAGACGACGATCCACGACGGGTGAGGAGCGAGGCAAATCCCCGTCGAAGGGGTTGGGGTTACCCTCGGTGACGATGGTGAGGGCGAATTTCTGCTTGCCGCGCTCCTTGCCCTTTATAGGTTGGCCTTTGCTATCTTTTTCGTCATTGCGAAAGAGCGCATAGAGCTTGCCATCATCGGAGACGAAGTAGACGGCGTTCTTGACGGGGTCTACGGCAGCCTGGGTGCGGACCGGCCCAAAAGTCTCGAATTTATAGAGTTCGTTCCCCTCGCGATTAATCGCATAGAAGACCCCATTATCCGCGCCAAAGTAGATCGCAGCCTCCGTCCCAAGGATATCCAAGAGCGGGGAGCCCCGGATTGGGCTGCCGATCTTTACGGGCTCGAAGGCGTTACTGGTGAAATTCTCCCGCTCAATCGCATAGAATTTGCCGTCATCAGAGCCGAAGTAGACAGCGGATTTCACAAAGTCTATCACTGGTGCCGCGCGGATAGCCCCCTTAGCCGTTTTAAATGTAGTATTTTCTTGCTTTGCTGTAAGCTTACCATTGTCCATGTCGAGGGCTAACACTTGTTGGTCATCTGCGCCCACGTAGAGCACTCCGCGAGGCTGATCCAACGCGGGAGGAACACGGATAGGCGCAGATCGCGGCTCAGGGGTGAACCCCTCAACAGGCTGCCCCGTATCTCGATCTACAGCATAGAGCTTGCCGTCGTCGGACCCGATATAGATTCGGTTTCGCGCTTCGTCAATGACTGGGGTTGTACGCATGGGGCGGCGCTTGGCTGGATCTGGATCGGGCGAAAAGACCCACTTGGGCCGCCGCGGCGTCTCCGCGCTCACTAACGGGATCGCGTAGAGATTCCCGTCATCCGCCCCAAAATAGATCGCGTTTTTCGCAAGATCTATCACAGGAGAGGAGCGAATAGGGCTGCCATCGGGCACCCGAAAGACGATTTGCAGCAGGCTGCTCTGTGCCACCCCCACCGCGCTGAGCGCACCCACTATAACAGCGATAGCGAGCACTCTTACGGTACGTCCCATGATCGCCTCCTTTTTCACCCTCACCCCCGTCCCCTCTCCCCCCGAGGGATGAGGGGAGCACAGGGGGCGAGGGAGCTTTGAGCTTATTTTAAGTCCCCTAATTTCTGCACACGGTTGTTCAACAGCTCGACAATATAAATATTACCGGCGCTGTCTACCGCGATATCTTGGGGGGCGTTGAACTCTCCCTCGCCATTGCCTTGCTCGCCCCATTGACGCACGAACTTGCCCTCGGCGCTGAACTCCTGCACGCGGTGATTATTCTGGTCCACCACGAGCAAGACCCCCGCCTTGGTGAACGCCAACCCGCGCGGCACGTCAAACTGCCCCTGGGCAAAGCCGTTGCGCCCCCACTTGAGCAGAAACTTGCCGTTCGCATCAAATTTCTGGATGCGATGGTTCCCCGTGTCGGAGACATAGACGTTCCCCGCGCCGTCCGCGGCTATCGCTTGCGGTTCAAAGAATTGCCCATCGCCCACTTGCAGAGGGCCAGCTCCATCGGGGTCAAGGCAGCGCCCTGTAGGCGGCGTGACCGTGAGATTACACTCGCTCCCCCACTTGGTGACAAATCGCACGGGAGAGCTGCTGACATCGAACTTTTGAATGCGATGGTTGCCTTTGTCCGTCACGTAGATAAACTTCCCGGAGCTGTCCAGGGCAATGCCGATGGGGAACTCAAACTGGCCGTCGCCACTGCCGCGCGTGCCCCACTTGCCCAAGAACTTCCCGGTCGAATCGAATTTTTGTATCCTGTGGTTGCCACTGTCTACCACATAGATGTTCCCCGTAGCGTCTATAGCGATATCCGTGGGGCCGTCGAATTGGCCATCGCCGGGGACGAGCGGGCCGCCACCGTCGGGATCACGACAGCCCTCCCCTGTGCGCAAGAGACACCGACTCCCCCACACGAAGCTCGGCTTCTTCTCAGTCAATTTAAACGTCTCCGGGTCGAACCGCTGAATGCGGTGGTTTTCGGTGTCCGCGACGTAGATCCGCCCTTGGCCGTCTACAGCGATTCCCTGGGGGCGGCGGAATGCCCCAGGCTCATTGCCATCTTGGCCAAATTGATCGAGGAAGAAGAGGCCGTCGGCGACCTTCCGCCCCGCGATAAATTCGAATGTACTCTGTTGACGCAGCACGCTTTGATCGCTGCGATTGCCTTGACGGTCCACCAAGACGACTTTCAGAGTAATCCGCTGAGCGCTGTTACACTGAATCGTGAAGCTCTCCGGGCTCAGCTGGCCCTCTCGTTCCCCTAGGACCTGATCGCTCACGTCGATCCCTTCCTGAGGAAGGGTGCAGTCAGCTAATCGCTTGGGGTCAGAGAAGTTCACTAATTGGAACTCGACCCTACTCAGTTGGCCCTCGCGGTCCACAAACCCCACGCCTACTTGCTGTTTGGCCCCTAGAGGGATCTGTTCTGGGAACTCGATCCCACTAATGATCGGCTCTGGGCCGACGGCCTTAAATGAGAAGATCTTTGGCTGACTGATATTTCTCTTGGCATCTTCGAGGGTCACTTCGAGGGTCACATCTTGAGGCACAGTGGTGAAGATCCGAAAATCGAAGGCTCCTCGAGGCTCAGCTTGCGCGGGGGGTTCAAAGCTAAAGACCTGGCCAACTTTGAAAGCCCCCGGCGGGGCGTCCCGCAGAGGGGTGGCATCAATCACGCGAAATGCAATCTTGACTATGTCTTTATTAATATCTTCATAGCCGATGGCCCCTAAAAAGTCCGAGCCATCAGCAGCGATCCAATTGATCGCTGTGGTGAACGTTGGCGGGGGGAGCGTATTTGGGGGGCACCTATCAGCGGGCAAAGCCGGCGGCGCTACGACACAGCGAGTCTTGGGCAGAAGTATATACGTCACGCGCGGGGCTTCGGGGCTCTCAATCTGCGATTGCGACAGCAGCCCAGGAGCGTTCAGGCCAACAAGCACCAACAAAAACGCAAAGGCCAACACGCGGCCTGCATTATTCCCCCTACGTTTCATTTTGTAACCTCCTTGCGCTAGGCTTCGTCTGGACTCACTGGAAGTGCGGCGGCAGCACGTACGAGCCGGTCTTATATTCAAAGGGGTAGAGCACGACCCGCGCGCCACCTTGCACAAGTTGGGTGTAGAAGGGCCGCACCCCGTCAAACGCCGGCGCATCTCCTGTCCTGTTAATCCCGTAGACTTGATCGTGAGCCACAGCTAACTTCAGCGGGTCCCGCTGTTGCTCCTCGACGCTGTAGAAGCGTATCAGGCCCACGACGCCAGCCATCTTTGTCCCCTCCAAGGCGTTGACGAGGGCGTCAGCATCGGTGGAGCGAGCGCGCGCGAGCGCATCAGCAAGCGCATAGATGGCATCATACGTCGTGGCCGCAGTGAAGACCGGGCGCGCGCTGAACCGTGCCTGATAGTTTTTGTAGAACTCAAGTGTCTTAGCGCTCACCTTGGCCTCACTGACAAAGTCTACAAGGACATAGCCGGCAGCAGCCCCCTGCAGATCGTCAGCGAGCAGCGCTTCATTCCAGCCAAAGAGCGCGACTTTCACTTTGTTTGCCGACCACCCACGAGCGAACTCAGCTCCAACTTTAGCGTCAAAGAACGCCGTGATCGCTGCGGGCACATTGACCTTCTGCAAGCGCTCTAGGAGCACCGCCGCTTGGCCATCAGCGAGATTGCCCACGACGTCTAAGCCTGCTCGTGTCAACTTCGGCATAAGCGCTGCGCGAAAATCTGCGCTCTGCTTAGAAAGATCACCGACGAGAGCGACGGCGTTCGATCGCAGGACTTTCTCTTTTATAAGATTCCCAACCAAGAATTCTCGGCTGAACTCGCCGCCATCGAAGGCCTGAGCGGCTGTATTGACCACGCCCGCTCGGAAGATATATTTGAAGCTCGCGAAGTTTCCCGCCACTTGATCCGTGCCCAGCAAGGGAGTCCCCGTAATGATGAAGGGCTTCTTCACGCGGGGGATATCGAGCAGGAGCGCGGGGATCGTATCGGATCGAGAGAGCCCAACGATAGCGTCGGCCCCCTTGCTGATGAGATCGCTGAGCACCGCGCGGGCGCGAGCTGGATCGGCCTCGTTCCCCAAGTCCCCAGCGATTACTTTAAACTTCAGCTCATCGGCGGCAAGCTGGGCCCCGTTGAGAATCCCTTGGCCCAACGGCGTGCTGACACTCCCTAAAACTCCAATTGTCAGCGTCTGCTGGCTGTAGCCTCGATAGCGCCCAAGAAGCACGGCCCCTGCGGTAACTCCCAGGGTACGAAGGAACGTGCGTCGGCTCATAGCTGCGCGCATAACTGGCCTCCTTCGGTCTCCCCCATTATAGCACGGCACGGCCTACCGTGCCTAGAGAGATCTATAAAAATACCATGAGATCGAGGCAAAAGTTTCAATGTGATCTCCGCTACAGACAGAATTGTCACATAGATTTATAATAAAATCCCTCTACCATCCTCTCACCACCACTCACAAGCGGGTGGGAAGGAAGGAGCCCCTCCCCCAAGGGGCTCCTTATTTCTTAGCTGAGAATCTCCCGCAGAGCGCGAGCAGCGAAGAGCACATCAGCGCGGCTGACGTCTAGATGAGTCACTAAGCGCACGCGGCGCGGCCCGATCGCTAACGCTAAGATATTGCGTTTCTTGAGCTCAGTAATGAGCTTTTCTGCCGGGGTCTTGGTGAGCTCAAAGATAATAATATTCGTCTCGACGGGTGCGAGCCGCACCTCAGGGATCTCCCTGAGAGCCTGAGCTAAGAGTTGCGCGTTCTCGTGATCTTCCGCAAGGCGCTCAATATGATGCTCTAACGCATACAGCCCGGCGGCCGCAAGAACCCCGACCTGGCGCATCCCCCCGCCGAGCATCTTGCGAACCCTTCGCGCCTTTTCAATAAATTCTGCCGAGCCCACCAGCATCGAGCCCACCGGCGCTCCTAAGCCCTTCGACAGACAGAACATAACCGAGTCGAAGCCCTCAGTCAGCTCTCTGACCGAGCGCCCGGTGGCGACGGCCGCGTTGAAGATCCGCGCCCCGTCCAAGTGCACGGTCAACCCGCGTTCGTGGGCTCTCTCTATAATTTCTCTGGCCCACTCAAGGGGATAGATGCCCCCGCCCTTAAAGTTATGGGTGTTCTCGAGACAGATAAGCCGTGTCTGGGCATAGTAATAGACCTTGGGGCGAATAGCAGATTCTATTTGTTCCCAGCGCAAAAAGCCGCGCTCAGTAGGGATAGGGCGCGGGATCACCCCAGAGAATGCAGCCATCATTGCCATCTCGGAGTTGAAGATATGCGAAGCTTCCTCGACGATAACTTCGTCTCCGGGCTGAGTATGGACTTTGATGGCGATCTGGTTGCCCATCGTGCCGGAGGGGACAAAGAGCGCGGCTTCGCGGCCGAAGAGCTCCGCTGCACGCTCTTGGAGCTTATTGACCGTGGGATCTTCGCCGAAGACGTCATCGCCGACTTCGGCTTCGGCCATGGCCCGCCGCATCGCAGGCGTGGGCTTGGTCACGGTATCGCTGCGCAGGTCTATGACTTTGGACATAGAAGGCCCTCACCCCCATCCCCTCTCCCGTCCCTAAAGACGGGAGAGGGGAGCGAGGGGTGAGGGCCCCTCGAGTTCCATTATGGCTGCACGATGATCTTTCCCTTCATCCCCAGCGCTTCATAGGGGAGGGAGAAGTACTCGTACTCCCCAGGGACAGTGAACGTGTACTCATACTGTTGACCTTGCTCTGTCAACAACCCAGAGTCAAACGCTTCTGCCCCTGCAGGGATCTTGTCGGGGTAGGCTTGTGCCGAATGCGTGCACGCCACGCCCTCTTCACACTCGTTCACCCAGCGAACTGTATCGCCGACCTTGATAGTGAGTTCTGCGGGATCGAAGAAGTGCCTCCCGTCCTTGGTGCTGACCATCTTCACGATATAAAGATTCTGCGACGACTGCTGCGGCGCAGTCACGGTAATAGTCTTTTCAGCAGAGGCCGTGCTGCCGTCGGGAGCCGTGACGACCAGTCTCACCGTATACGTCCCCTCAGCAGTGAACGTATGGGTCGGATTGGCTTCGGAGCTTGTGGAGCCGTCGCCGAAGTCCCAATTGTAGCTCGCAGCCGTGCCTTGGACTTCTGCGGTGAACGAGACTTCCAACGGCGCTGGCCCTTCGGTGACGCTCGCCGAAATCGCTACCGACAGCGCGGCCATCACGGTGATCTCAATCTGAGCGGTCTGTTTGGGTTCAAGCTTGGGGCTTGCTTCCTTCGCTTGCGCGGTAGTCTTGACTGTTAGCTTCACAGTGTAGGTCCCGCTGGTGCTATACGTATGCGAGACCGTCTGGCCCGTCTCTTTTGTGCCGTCGCCGAAGTCCCACTCGTAGACTATGTCTTTGGCCACTTCTTTGCCGGCATCATCCTTGGCCGATCCGCTAAACTCAATAGATTGATTAACTACGAACTGAGCACCACTCTGGGGGCTATTGATAACAGCTGTGGGCGGCTTGACTCCCCCGCCACACCCCGTTACCAACAGCGCGATCACCACTAAGATCCCAATAACTTTTATGAATTTGAACTGCATAGCGTCTACCTCCTTTGTCAAGTTAAGTCGCTGATATTGCTAGATAGCGGAGACAACGCCTTCATCTTTTTAACAGCGGTGCACTCGCGAATCCCTCCTTCCCTATGCGCCCCTACAATAAGTGCTGGAGCCAGGTCTCATGATCTGGCCAGCCTTCCCTCCCGATCAACGGCAAGAAGCTGCAGGCACAGAGCTCCTCTTTGTGAAGCTTTCCTCGTTCTTTTGTGATGGCCAGGAGGGCTTGCAGCTGACGCCCTCCTACGGGAATGACCATCCTCCCGCCCTCAGCCAACTGCTCACGGAGTGAAGGAGGCACCTCTGGGGCCGCTGCCGTTACGATAATCTTGTCAAATGGCGCCTCCTCAGGCCATCCGAGCGTCCCATCCCCCACGCGAAAACTAATATTCGCATACCCCGCGTCAGTCAAGAGCTTCTTCGCCTTCTCGGCGAGTTCTGGAAAGCGCTCAATCGTATAGACATGCCTAGCGAGCTCAGCCAAGATCGCCGTCTGATACCCCGAGCCCGTGCCGATCTCCAGCACCCGGTCGCTCTTCTCGAGCTGGAGGGCTTGCGTCATCAACGCGACAATATACGGCTGAGAGATCGTCTGGCCGCACTCGATGGGCACTGGATGATCAGCATAAGCCTGATCCCATAAGGCATTGGGGAGGAAGAGATGGCGCGGGATGCGCCCCATGACCTCAAGCACCCTTTTGTCGGTGATCCCCTGGGCCTCAAGGCGCCGGATCATCTCGAGACGATCCTTCTGGGGTGATCCACTGGATTCCACATCCTTCAAAAGACCATCTCCCTTGCCCATATTTATTTTAATCTAATCTTAAACTACTCCTGGGGATGATGCAACTCCGAAGCGCAGATCGAGTTCGTTATGCGCAAGAACAATGCAATGATCGGCGTGAAGGGAGAGAGGCCCTACGCTGAGCTTGGGGAAAGCAGCTAAGATCGCTGCTTCTTCGGGAGAAAATTCGAGATGATCACTCAACACAAACGCTGCGTCTCTGCTGAGCTGGGCCTGACGGATGGGCAAGCCCCGCTCGTGCAGCCAATAGATTGTCAGTCCCTCATCTGTCACTCTCTTCAGCACATCGGTTAATCCCCCGGAAGCGACGAAGATCCCCGGCGTGCTCTCAAGCTCGCGCTCCACGCCCGTGCGTTCACTAAAAGCTTTGAGAGCTTTTTGCATGAGCGCGGCAGTGGAGCGCTCATCGGGATTAAGATGTCTTAACGAAGCCCCCTCAAGACGCAGTACAATCTGATTCTGTAAGACTAAGTAGACCGTGACGTCACGACGAATGCCGTGCGACAGGCAGAACGCCGCTGTCACGCAGCGACAGAGAATATCTAATCTTCCGGCACTGCCAGGCAAGTCATTGAGAGAGAAGTTGGGTGTCAACGGAACTTTATGTCCGAGCACGATGAATACGCGCATCGTTAGCCCTTCCAGTAGCTGCGCACAAAGAGCACGATCACGGGGAAGAGTTCTAACCTCCCGGCCCACATCAGAAATATTAATAAAATTTTGGACGTTTCAGGGAGCTGCGCGTAGGTGCTCATCGGGCCGACCAGTCCAAAGCCCGGGCCCACATTGCCCAGCGTCGCTGCAACAGCGCTAGCTGCCTCAACCATCCCCATACTAAGCCCCGCCCACGCCGCATTCCAAAGCAATATAATACTACCGAGGGCGAAGATCGTCACATAGAGAATCGCAAAGATCGCGACTGCTCGCACGATCTCTTCGCTGACCACCCGCCCACTGACCCGAATGGGCAGGACTGCCTGAGGGTGGATCACGTTTCTTGTCTCCCGCACAATGAAGCGAAAGACCAGCCATGTGCGAATCACTTTAATAGAGCCCGCTGTGCTCCCTGCGCACCCTCCCAGAAACATCAAAACGAATAAGATCATCTTCGCTGCCGCGGGCCACCCCTCAAAGTCGGTGCTGGCATAGCCCGTTGTGGTCATGATGCTGACGGCCTGAAACGCACTATGTCTGAGATTGTCCATGCCAACTCCCACGCTCACCAGAAGCGCGAGAGTCGCTCCGAGCAGGAGCACCCCATAGAAACGCGCCTCCGTGTCCGCCACGAGCGCGCGCGGTTGCCGACGCACGATAGCTCTATAGAGCAACGCGAAATTCAGCCCCCCAAGCATCATAAAGAGCACAGTGATCCACTGAGCCGCTGGCGGAAAGCTCACAAACCCACTGTCTTTGGTGGAGAACCCTCCCGTGGAGAGCGTGGTGAACGCATGAGCTACTGCATCAAACCAACTCAGCCGGCCCACCAAGACAAGCAAGACTACGTTGAGCACAGTCAGCCCGACGTAGATGCCCCACAAGAGTCGCGCCGTCTCGCGGATGCGCGGGGTGAGTCTCTCTAACGTTGGCCCTGGGGCTTCGGCGTCCATCAATTGAGAGCCGCCGACCCCCAGCTTAGGCAGAAGCGCTACAGCTAAGACGATAATGCCCATCCCCCCCAGCCATTGAGTGAACGCCCGCCACAACAGTAACGCCCTGGGCAATTCCTCAACGTGGGCGATCACCGTCGCCCCTGTGGTCGTGAAGCCGCTCATCGCTTCAAAGTACGCATCTATAGGACGTAGAATTCCTAAGAGCATAAAGGGCAGCGCCCCCAAGCCAGCCACAAGTAGCCACGCTAGAGCGACGACGAAGAAACCCTCCCGAGGGCCGATGTCTCTCTCAGTACGCGCGGCTCGCTCAACGAGAAATCCCCCAAGCAGAGCGATAAATCCCGCGAGGGCATAGGGCCACCATGGCTCGCGAGCGCCGATCGCATAGGAGAGGGGCAGCGCAAACGCGACGCCGAACCATTTGATCAGCTTGCCCACAAGATAGAACGCCGCGCGCACGTCCACCGCGAGATCCCAGCGCCGCATCATAAGAGCTTCTCCACAGTGGCCGCGGCTTCCTTGGTGCTGAAGACAATAGCGTGATCCCCAGGTTGCAGAGCATCCGTTCCCCGGGGGATGATCACACTCCCTTCGCGCACGATCGCCCCGATCAAGACCCCCGCGGGCACCTGGGCCGCCGCTAGCTTCACCCCGATGAGCGGACTTTGCGGGGAAACCTTGATCTCCAGCACCTCCGCACGGTCTTGCTCAAGCGAGAGCGCTTTCTCAATGCGCCCCCGCGTAAACCCAATGATCTCCTCGGCGATCAAGCGCCGTGGATTGATAGCGATATCAATGCCCACACGCTCAAAGATCGTGATAAAGTTGGGATCTTCTACACGAACGATGACTTGGGGAACGCCCATGCGCTTGAGCAGGAGCCCACAGAGCAGATTGCGCTCGTCCGCCCCAGTGACGCTCACGGCGACGTCGCACCGATGGAGCCCCTCGCGCTCGAGCAGCTCGATATCTGTGCCATCACCGTGAAAGACCAGAGTGTGGGGGAGATTCTCCGCGAGCCAGCGGCTGCGCTCCTCGTCAGGCTCGATCAGTTTGGGTCGCAGCCCGCGGGTCTGCAAGATCTGGGCAAGTCGAAATCCGATGCGCCCGCCCCCAATGATGAGCACCTCTTTGACCGTGGGATAGAGGCTGAGCCGTCGGTTGAACTCATGGACCGCTTCGGGCGTCCCGATGAGCACCAAGCGATCCCCCCCAAGAATGCGATCCTCCCCGTGCGGGATGATCACGGCATTCCCTCGAATGATGCTAGCGACGTTGCAGTCTTTCGGGATAGCTGCCTCGCGCAATCTCAGCCCAATGAGCGGGGAATTCTCTTCAACGACCGTTTCGGTCATTAAGATCTTCCCATCGGCGAACTCATCGGCGGCCCGCACGCCGCGCAGCCCGATCACATCAGCGATCGCTTGGGAAGTAATGAGCTCGCTGCAGACCATCTCGTCGACCCCTAGAGAGCCGCGCTTCCAGGTCTGTAAGTATTCCGCGTCTTGCACACGCGCGATCGTGATCTTTGTGCCCAGCTGCTTGGCCGAAGCGCAAGCAACGATATTGACTTCGTCAATGTCGGTGCTGGCGATGACCAAGTCAGCTCTGTCGGCACCAGCGTCTTTGAGGGTCTTCAAGCTCGCCCCATTGCCCAACAAGGCTAGGACGTCCAAGTTCTGGAGCAACTCGATCCGTTTGGGGTCCCTCTCGATGATCACGACATCGTGATCTGTTTGCAGAGCTGAGGCGATGCTCCGCCCCACTTCCCCCGCCCCGATGATGATCACACGCATATGAGAAAGTTTAAAGTGAAAAGTTCCCAGTTACAAGTTGTACTATCTTTCCATGAATTTTCTCGAAAAGATTCGAGCAGCAGCTAGACAGAAC
>DAIPXV010000019.1:0-21999 GCA_036783095.1 Candidatus Bipolaricaulota bacterium | reverse complement strand
ATCGCGGGACTGAATGCCGGAGGCTCGACAAGCTTCTCCTTCACTCGCCGCGTCAACCAAGCGACAGAGACGTTCACGGTCGTCGCTGACGCGACCAACCAAGTGAACGAATCCAACGAGACCAATAATTCATCAGAGCTGCGCGTCACCGCGACGCAACCCACACTGAAACCCGACTTAGCGATCGCGAGCACCGATTGGTCCCCACGCACGCTCACGGTGGGCCAGAACGTCACGCTCTCTGTAGTCGTGCGCAACCAAGGCCAAGCGAACGCTGGCCCGTTCGTGATAGAGATCCGCGACAGCGCCGGCACGGACCGCCAGACAATCTCAGGGCTTGCCGTGGGAGGCACAGCGCCCGTGAGCTTCACTCGCCGAGTCAATAATACGACGGAGTTCTTCACGATCACCGTGGACGCGACCAACCAGATAGATGAGCTCGACGAGACGAATAACTCCGCGCAGATCCGGGTAGACGCCCAGCCGCAAGTCCAGAGAAAGCCCGATCTCGCTATTGCTGGGGTGGACTGGACGCCGCGGACGCCACGGCTCGGCGAGACCATCAATTTCACTATCGTCGTGCGCAATCAGGGCGAGAGCGATGCTGGGCCATTCATTGTAGAGATCCGCGACAGCGCCGGCACAGATCGCCGGACGCTCTCCGGGCTGGGAGCTGCAAGCTCCGTCTCGATAGCGTTTGCTCGGCGTCAGAACAACGCTACGGAGATCTTCACGATCATCGCTGACGTCACCAACCAAGTTGACGAATCGAACGAAACGAATAACTCCACGCAAGTGCGTATTGACGCGCTCGCTGAGACGCGCTTGCCCGATCTGACAGTAGACTCTCTCGACTACTCCCCGCGCGATCCCACGGTGGGCAGCTCACTCACCCTGACGGCCATCGTGCGCAATATCGGCAACGCCGACGCTGGGTCGTTCGTCGTCGAGCTGCAAGATAGCGCGGGAACGACTCGCCAGAGCGTCACTGGGCTGCGCGCCGGGGCCTCGGTGCGGGTGGACTTCGCTCGACGACTCAATAGTCCTTCAGAGACGTTCACTGTCACTGCTGATGCGTTGCGTCAAGTGAATGAGTCCAACGAGACTAATAACTCTCGCCAGATCACCGTTCGGGCCTCGACGCCCAGCCAGCTCTCGATCTCGATCAGCACCGACAAGACGAGCTATCGCATTGGTGATAGACTGCAGATCTTCTTGCGCATTGGCGCCCAAGCGTATGTTTATGTCTTCGACATTGACCCCGCTGGGCGAGTCTCCCAAGTCTTCCCCAACTCGTTCTCAAGACAGAATCTCTTGAACGCAGGGACGTACACCCTGCCCGATGGGCCGTATACGCTGGCGATCACTGGGCCGGAGGGCACGGAGTATCTCCACGCCGTTGCGATCACGCAACCTGTAGATTTGAGGCTCAACGGCTTGCAGAACACCGCCTGGCTCAACCCCGAAACGTTCCGCGCCGAGCTCGCTCGCCGCATCCAGGGCGTCGCCCCATCGGCAACATGGGCAAGCGCGTTCACGAGCTTCCAAGTCGGAACGACCGCGCCCCCGCAGAACCGCGCCCCAACGGCGTGCTTCACGTTCAGCCCAACCAATCCCATCGTCAATCAGCCCGTCACGTTCGACGCGTCGTGCTCGACTGATCCCGATGGGCGCATCGTGCGCTACGACTGGGACTTCGACAGCGACGGGCGCCTCGACGCCCAAGGCGTGCGCGTCGCTTTTGCCTTCTCGCAAGCCCGAACTTATACAGTGACGCTGCGCGTCACCGACGACCAAGGGCTCTCCAATACGCAATCAAGGAGCGTCACTGTGCAGACGACGAGCGCGCCTCCCACGCCGACACCGACGCCGCGACCATATATCCCTCTTGGGGCTGGCGGGCTCTTCATCATGGGCACCGATAAGCTCTATCTCATCGTCCAGGGGGCCACCGGCTGGAACAGCGATCGGCCTTATCAGATCTCGCTCGCCGTCAACGGTCTCATCGAGGGCGTCAGCGTGCAGACTGAGGGCGCGGCGACCGCTCAGCCCGTCCCGCAGGTCACCGGCCAGCAGACCCAGCTCACTCTCGCTGGCTCCGTGCGCAGCAACGGACGGGTTATCTACTCCATACCCTTGAGCGACACCGTCTCGGCTGCTCGCATCGAGCTTCTGCTCGACGTCAACGGGGACGGCACAGCAGAGCGCACCCAGACGAATACGATCTTCATCTTCATTACAGGCCTTGGGCGCGTCCCCGGGTTCTATTTGCCGTTCAGCAACCCGTTCATCATCAAGAACGCGGCGAATCAGTCGCTCTTGCCGTTTGAGGAGTTCACGCGGCTCTGTGTGCCCGCGCAAGCGAGCGGCTTCGAGACAACAAGCTGCTGGCCGGGGTAAGCATCAGAATACTATACTAGGCAAAGAGGTGAATCAAGATGCTGCTTTGGAAGTTCGGTCGTCTGATTGGCTTCGGTTTAGTAGTCGGTGGTCTCCTTTGGCTCTTGGGTGGGTCCAGCTCTGAATCTATAGCTCAAACGCAACCAGTTTGCAGCGCCTCTTTCTCATTAAATCCAACAACCGGTAGCACGGCACCAGGCGGATCGACGAATTTCGACATCCGAGGTGCAGCGAGCGGTCCCTGCGCCTGGGCTTACCGACTCTCGCTGGCTCAAACTCGTACCGGCATCACGATGACTTTTAACCCTCAGAGCGGAGTTATCCCGCCGAACGGTTCGGGATCTTCCCGCGCTACCACGCAGGTGGCAACCACTGTGCCCCCAGCCATTTACGAGCTGACGATCCGCATTGACCTCATCCGCATCTTCGGCGAACGTCAAGACCCCATGCCGCCAGTCTTCAAGATTTACACACTGCATGTCTTAGGAGCCCCACGTGTCCCGGACATTGACGTGAGCCCGACAAGCATTGACTTTGGGGCAGTACCTATCGGGACAACGGCCACGCGCTTGCTCACAATCCGCAACGTGGGCCAAGCGGATCTGTTTATTAGCTCGGCAGCCATTCAAGGGGGTACGGCTTCTCCCTTCCATTTGGGTGGCAGGGTTTTTAGCGGCATCACGCTGCGCTCCGGCCAAGGCGTAACCATTCAGGTCTTCTTTACACCACGGACGACGGGGCTCTTCGAAGATGCTGTCGTCATTCGCAGCAATGACCCGGATGAGGCGACGGTGACTGTCCTGCTGAGCGGGCAGACTCCGATACAGCAATTGAAAGCTCAGATCACGACTGATCGAGGCTGCCTGGAGAAGGGCCAGAGCCCGATCTATTTCGTGGGCGACCGTATCACAGTCCAATTCCGCGTCGATGGGGTGGAGCAGGCCTCGGCGACGATTGAAGACATTTTGCCCGACGGACAGGTGCGCGTGATCTTCCAGCAGGTGGTGCCGGGGAACCAGACGCTGCGGCTGACGGGCAAGATCGAGCCGCCCCTGGGGCGGGAGATGCTGCGGCTGACCGCTCAGGCGGGTGGACAGATCGCCCAAGATTGGTGCAGCTTCACCGTGCAAGCACTAGGCAAGATCGTCGGCTTCAAGTTTGAAGATCTCAATGGGAACGGCAGCCGCGATCCAGGCGAACCCGGTGTGTCCAATTGGGGAATCACACTCCAAGGGACTGCCTCACAACAGACGCGAACGGATGCACAAGGGCGCTTCGAGTTTACTGTACCTGTGCCAGGCGATTACCGCGTGAGTGAGGCGGCTCGGCCTGTTTGGACGCCAACTGGGCCAACAGCGTTCCCCTTCTCATTAACCGTAGGCCAAGTCGCTCCTCTTCTCTTCTTTGGCAACCAACAAAATACGTATCGCCCAATCAAAGGTCTTACCCAGGACTTCTCGCTACCTTGCAGTTGCCGATGCACTGCGATGATTAATGGTCCGGATACGATCCAGATGGGGCACAATGCCACTGAGTCCTATACGGTCACCTATTCAATCGCCTGCACAGACTACGCACCCGGCGGCTGGATCAGCGCTTTCAGAACAAGCGAAGTGCACTGGTTCATCACGGCACCGGCTTCTGTGTCAGGCAAGGGTCTTAACGCGACGGTCACGTCCCCCCCCCCCGCAAGGCCAATGAGAGCATCGAGGTAACCTTGACCGCTGAGTGGGATTGCTCTGGCATCTGTATCTCCGGCTCACAGGGCGAGCGCTATAATGCCGTCAATTTCAAATGTACGGCGCGAAAGACTATCCTGCTGACATCGCAATGCCAAGATCTAAAGGCTGAGATCGAGCGCCTGAAAGCTGAAATCACTCTTAAACAACAAGAAAAGGAGCAGCTCTCGCAGAAAGTCAAAGAGCTGGAAGAGAAGTTAAAACAGGAGCAGAAGGATCTTGAAGCGGAGATCAAGCAACGCGAACAGGAGCTGGAGAAGCTCAAACAACAGCTCGCAGAAGCCGAAAAGGAACGTGATGCGGCCAAGCAGGAATTCGATAAAGCCGAAGCGGATTTCAAGAAAGCTGAGGCAGAGTTCGAAGCAATACGCAATGCGCTAGAGTCTATAGCGAATCTCTACCACAAGCTAACGCTGAAGGAGCGTTTCATCAAGTTTCTCAAGCAAAATCCTGGGGGCTGCGGCAGCTGGGCTTCTCAAGTGAAGAAGCAGTTTATCAAAGAGATATTCGGGCCGGGTATGCCGGTAGGGGATGAGGGATTGGATGTGCTCTGCCAAGCGGCCTACGAAACGGCGCTGAATGCGATTATTCCTGTGATCGGCCAGGCGTTGGTCGACTTGGGTTCGCTGGCTTCCCTCATCGGCAGCGGGCCCCTCGATGCTGCTGCGTCACTGGCCATCGGTGAGTTTGTGAGCCAATACATACAACAGCTAACAGGCCAGCCAGCGAGTCAATTCGATCAACTGCCTTATGATCAGAAGAAGAAAGTACTCGAGGGTCTAATGGGTCAGCTGAAAGCAAAGCTTGAGAAGGCTCGCGTCGAAATGGAGAAGAAAGCCAAAGAGCTACAAAAAGCCGAGGCCAAGCTCAAGAGCGCACAAAACAACGTGGACAAGCTGAGTCAACAAAAAGAGAAGCTTGAGCAAACGTTAAACGATCTCAAGGAGAAAAAGAAGACCCTTGAGGAGACGTTGCAGAAGGATATCGCTGATCTGAAAGAACGGATCGAAAAGTTGGACAGGGAGATTGAGGAGCTGGAGAAGAGCAAGAAAGAATTGGAAGAGGAATTCCAGAGGAACTGCAAATAATCTAATCGAATACCTGATGAACGGCCTGCGGGTGGGCAGTGAGTGCTTGCCCCCTCTGAGCGTTTGACCTCTGCCTTCCTGGCCGCTGCTGGGACGGGTGCGCCAGCTGCTAGAAGAATTTATTTGCTTTCTAGCAGCGCCCTGAACTCTTCTTCTGAAAGCACCTTCACACCCAGCGCGCGCGCTTTCTCTAATTTGGACCCCGGCTCGGCTCCGGCAACGACATAGTCCGTCTTGCGGCTGACGCTCGAGGAGACTCGCCCACCGGCGGCCTTGACGAGCGCCTCCGCTTGCCCTCGCGTGAGCGTCTTCAGCGTCCCGGTGAAGACGAACGTCTTGCCCGCGAGTGCTCCGGCTTTCTGTGGGCTTATCTCTTCGATGATCTGCACGCCGGCCTCGCGGAGCTTGCGGATCATCTCGCGGTTGCGCTCGTCTTGGAAGAACGAGAGAATGCTCTGCGCCACTGTTGGCCCGACCTCTTCGACTTGTAGAAGCTCTTCTTCTGAAGCGTTCATGAGGGCGTCGAGCGTCCGAAAGCGCTGGGCTAGTAACTCTGCTAAGTGCTCCCCCACATGGCGAATCCCCAGCCCGTAAATGAAGCGAGCTAGTGAGATTTTCTTGCTCTTCTCAATCGCATTTAGAAGATTTTCTGCGAGCTTGGCTCCCATCCGCTCAAGGCGCACGAGCTCGATAACGCGATCTTTAAGCTTGTACAGATCGGCAATCTCTCTCACTAATCCGGCGTTCATTAGGGCTTCGACCCAACGCTCCCCTAACCCCTCAATGTCTGCCGCTTCCTTCGACGCATAGTGCAGGATGCTCTCTTTCAGGCGTGCTGGGCAAGAGATGTTCACGCAGCGATAGTCCACCTCATCGGGCAGGCGCACGACTTTATCGCCGCAGATGGGACAATGCTCCGGCATTGTAAATTTTCTCTCAACCCCGGTGCGCCGACTTACGATGGGCTGGACGACCTCGGGAATGACGTCCCCGGCCCGCTGGATGAGCACCCAGTCCCCGATGCGAATGTCTTTCTTCTCGATCTCATCTTGGTTATGGAGCGTCGCGTGCTGCACCGTAACGCCGCCAAGGGGGACAGGCTCCAAGACTGCTACGGGCGTGAGCTTTCCTGTGCGGCCCACCTGAACGACGATATCTTTCACACGCGTCGTTGCTTGCTTGGGCGGGAACTTGTACGCGATTGCCCAGCGGGGGTTGCGCGAGACCTCTCCCACGATCTCGCGAATCCCAAAGTCGTTGACTTTGATGACGACGCCGTCTATTTCGTAGGGCAGCTCCTCGCGGCGCTCTTGCATCTCGCGATAGAACTCCAGCGCTTCGTCAATATCCTTGCAGACTCTATAGATGGGGCAGACGCGCAGCCCGTAGCGGGGGAGCGTCTTCAGCAGCTCTTCTTGCGTGCGAAATCCTATGCCGACGGTCTGGCCGACGTCGTAGCAGAAGATATGCAGTTTGCGCTGAGCAGTGATCTTCGGGTCGAGCTGGCGCAGAGACCCTGCGGCGGCGTTGCGGGGATTAGCGAAGAGCGGCTCGCCGCGCTCTTCGCGCTCTTCGTTGAGCTTGCGAAAGTCCGCGATCTCCATGTAGACCTCCCCACGCACTTCGAGTCTTTGGGGGATGGGCAGGTCTTTGGGCTGGCGCAAGCGTAAGGGAATGCTCTTGATGGTCTTAAGATTTTGGGTGACATCTTCGCCGGTTTCGCCGTCGCCGCGCGTAGAACCGAGCACGAAGACCCCGTCTTCGTAGACAAGCTCGACGGCCAGCCCATCGAATTTTGGCTCGGCGACGTATTCGATTTTGTCCGTCTCGGCGAGCTTCTTGACGCGGGCGTC
The DNA here is from genome assembly GCA_036783095.1 of Candidatus Bipolaricaulota bacterium. GTDB lineage: Bacteria > Bipolaricaulota > Bipolaricaulia > RBG-16-55-9 > DRXL01 > JANXCC01. Next base: position 14,919 of record DAIPXV010000019.1, on the reverse strand, counting down.
GAACTCTCGCACTTCGTCGTCGGAGAAGGCGTTGGCCAAGCTGAGCATAGGGATAGAGTGCTTGACGGTCTTGAACTCCGTCTGTGGGGGAGCGCCGACCCGTTGGGTCGGGGATGTAGGCGATTTGAATTGAGGGAACTGCTCTTCGAGCTTTTGCAGCTCGCGGAGCAGCTTGTCGTATTCGGCGTCGGAGATCGTGGGTTGGTTGAGGACGAAATAGTTATAGTTATGCTGTTCGATCTCCTCGCGGAGCTCTTCGATGCGGCGGCGGGCCTCTTCGGGCGACAGCTTCATACTAATAAAATACTAGCGCTTCTTGAGGCGGTCTTCCAGCCGGTCAATGAGCTTGGCGAGCTTTGTAAAGACAATCAGTGCCCCGACGGCGACGAGCAGCGCCGAGACCGCCAGCACGACCCACGCGAAGCTGGTGACCAGATCTGTTAGCGTCATGCTTGGCATTATGACAGATCGGGGGAAGGGAAGTCAAACTCCACAAAAAGCCCGACGTTGCACGGTGCTGGCAAGGCAACTTATAATTAATGGGCTCAGAGGGGAGCGCGCTGCTTCCGCGAGGGGGATAGACTTTTGTTTATAAACGAGTTACAATATCGGGTAGCGCGGTAGACCTCCCATTGATGCGAGGGAGTGAGGAAAAATGCCTTGGAGAAGAAGAACGACCCTTAGAGATCGCAACAACGTCCGCGACTTCCGCCACGCTGACGCCCGGCGCACGAACAACCCGCCTGCCGGCATCGCGCCCACCTACGAGGTCCACGAGCGGCAGACCACACACTACGCCTACAATCCGCACCTGGACCCGCAGCTCGTCTGGGCGGGCAAAGCTGAGCACACGTCGTTTGATGTAGACGTGGTCTCGCTTCACATCCACGAACGTATCTCGACACGGGCCATCCTGGACGCCGTGCGACGGCCGCAGCCGCCGCAGCTGGCGCTCTTCGGTGAAACGCCCCTGCCCGCCGATAAGCAGGTGCAGTTTTACCAGCACGAGGTCGGCTGGGCGAACCGCCTCATCCTGGGCGACTCGCTTTTGGTGATGAACTCGCTCCTGGTCAAGGAGGGCATGGCGGGCAAGGTGCAGATGATTTACATGGACCCACCCTACGGGATCAAATACGCCTCCAACTTCCAGCCGCGCATTGACCGGCGGGACGTCAAAGACAAGGACGAAGACCTCACCCACGAACCCGAACAGATCAAGGCCTACCGCGACACCTGGAAACTGGGCATTCACTCCTACCTCACTTACCTGCGCGACCGCCTCCTTCTGGCGCGGGAACTGCTCACCGAAAGCGGCTCCATCTTCGTGCAGATCAACGACGAGAACCTGCACCTGGTGCGAAGTCTCTTGGATGAGGTGTTCGGGAGGGAGAATTTTGTGGCGGTTGTGGCGTTTAGAAAGACTCTACCACTAGGGGCTGCGGGGCTGCCTGGAATCTATGACGTGCTGCTTTGGTACGCTCGAGACAAGGGAGCTTATAAATACCGACAACTCTTCGTCGCCAAGGAGGTCGGTCAAGAAACAGCCTACACGTGGATTGAGATGCCTGACGGTTTGTGCCGGCGCATGACGACGGAAGAACGATCTAATCCCCGCTTGCTACCAGCTTACGTACAGCCCTTGACAACGAGCGACCTCAAGTCATCGGGATATACTGTTACTTGTACATTCGATTTTGAATTTGACGGCAAGATGTATCCAGCTCAAGCCAAGAGCTGGCGAACCAACCCCGAAGGGATGAAAAGACTAATACACGCAGAGCGACTGATTGCGACGGGCAGCATCCCAAGGTACAAGCAGGCTTTTTCGGATTTTCCTGTGCAAGATTTGAACAACATGTGGATAGACACTCTCGGAGCCACGGAGATGGTGTACTCAGTTCAGACAGCTGAGAAGGTCATCGAGCGTTGCATCCTGATGACTACCGACCCGGGCGACTTGGTCTTCGACCCTACCTGCGGCTCCGGCACCACGGCCTACTGCGCCGAGAAGTGGGGGCGGCGCTGGATCACCTGCGACACCTCCCGCGTGGCGCTTGCCATCGCCCGCCAGCGGTTGATGACAGCAAAGTTTGATTACTACGAACTCAAAGACCCCGAGCGCGGACCCGCCGGCGGCTTCAACTATGAGACCGTGCCGCACATCATGCTGGAGAGCATTGCCAAGAATACCGAGATCGATGCCATCGCCGCCAAATACCAGCCACAGATTGACCAGGCACTTGCAGACCTAAACCGGGCGCTGGGCAAGAACTGGAAGGAGTGGGAGGTGCCCCGGGAAGTCCCCCATCCCGTCTGGCCGGAGGAGGCGCAGCAAGCGTACTGGCACCTTCTTGCGCTCAAGCAGTCTGGCAAGCTGGATGTGGAAGAGGAGGCAGAGCCGCTCCTGGAGACCGTCTATCGTCTGACCGGGCACCACTGGAGGAGCCTGGGTGAAGTGCCCGACCCTGTGCCGCCGGAGGACTGGCCCGAGGAGGCCAGAGAAGCCCTGCGCCGCTTCTGGGAACTCAAACGCAAAAAGCGCCAGGAGATCGACGAGAGCATCCAGCGCAACGCTCCGCAGGAGGTGCTTTACGACCGCCCCAAGGTCGTGCGCGGCGTGGTGCGCGTCTCGGGACCCTTCACCGTAGAGGCGATTCCGGTGCCCACCGTCGAAGACCCCACGCAAGCGCCCATCCCGCAGTTCGAGGCGGAGGAAGCCCAGGCGCGTGTCAGCGATCGCGGTGGGGATTACCTCACGACGATGATCAACCTGCTCAAGCAGCAGGGGGGCGTGCTCTTCCCCGGCGGTAAGAAGCTGGAGCTTGCGAACATCCGCCCGTGCAACTTGGGCTACCTGCACGCCGAAGCCGAAAGCCGGCAGAATGGGAACGCGCTGCGCATCGCCATCAGCTTCGGGCCGCAGCACGGACCGATCATTGCCCACCAGGTGCAGGAGGCGATTCCCACGGCGAAGATGAACGGCTACCAGGTGCTCATCTTTGCCGGTTTTGCCTTTGACCCAGAAGCACAGGCGCTGATTCAGAAGACGCCAGTCGCAGGGCTTCAGATACATTTCGCCAACATCGCCCCCGATGTGCTGGTGGGCGATCTGCTCAAGACCACGCGGGCGAGCCAGATCTTCACCGTCTTCGGTCAGCCCGATGTGCGCGTGGAGAAGCAAAAGGACGGCACGTATCGCGTGGAGCTGCGCGGCGTGGATATTTACGATCCTGTCTCAGGCGAGGTGCACAATACCCGTGGGGAGGACGTGGCCGCGTGGTTCCTCGATACCGACTACGACGGCAAGACCTTCAAGATTTCGCAAGCCTTCTTCCCCGGCGACACTGATGCGTGGGAGAAGCTCCAGCAGGCGCTCAAGGCCCAGATTAACCCCGAGGCTTTTGAGCAAATGCGCGGCACCGTCTCCTTTCCGTTCGAGCCCGGCGAGCATAGGCGCATTGCCGTGAAGGTGATAGACTTTCGGGGGAACGAGGTGGTGAGGGTAGTTTCACTGGAGGGCACTGATGCTTGTTGATAACCCCATCCTCAACTCGCCCTTTGAGGAGCCTGCCCGTTGGTGGGCTTACGAAGAGGGACAGCCGGTGTTGAAAGAAGGTCGGCGTCCGGCGGGCTACTATCTCAAGGCGCGCACCCGCGGACCACAGGTGGCCTTGCTCGAGGAAGAGTTCGTCCCGCTCGAGCTGATCAATACCATTCGCGAACGGGTCAAAGCATGGCGAGAGCGCGGTTACCTTGGCGTGACGCCGATCACGCGGCAACTGCTCAATCACTGGAACCATCCCGAGCGGGAGCGCAGGCTCTTCTTCTGCCAGCGGGAAGCCGCCGAGACCCTCATCTGGCTCGTCGAGGCTTCGCCGGCGGAAAAGCAGGGGATCGCGATCCCGAAGGACAACAGGCTCACCCGCTACGCCTGCGAAATGGCGACCGGCTCCGGCAAGACCGTCGTCATGGGCATGGTCATCGCCTGGCAGGTGCTCAACAAGCTGGCCAATCCGCAGGATCGGCGTTTCTCCGATGCGGTGCTTTTGGTCTGTCCGAACCTCACCATCAAAGAACGATTGCAGGTGCTTTTGCCCTGGAAGCCCAACAACAACTACTACGACAAATTTGACCTGGTGCCGCGCGGGATGATGGAACGATTGCAACAAGGCCGGTTTCAAATCACCAACTGGCATCTCTTCCAACCCAAAGACGACAGCCGCTCCAAGAGCGTGGTCCAGCGCGGCGCAGAGAGCGACACTGCTTTCTGCCGCCGCGTGCTGAAAGAGTTGGGCAACAAACAAAACATTCTGGTCATCAATGACGAAGCCCACCACGCCTATCGCCCTGCCCCTTTGCCCGATGAACTGAGGGCTCAACTTTCTTCTGAGGAAATTGAAGAGCGAGAAGAAGCAACCGTTTGGGTCAGTGGATTAGACAAAATCCACGCTGTGCGGGGTATTAACTTCTGCGCCGATTTTTCCGCCACGCCGTTCTATATCAAGGGCAGCGGTTATCCTGAAGGTGAGCCCTTCCCTTGGATTGTTTCGGACTTCGGCCTGGTGGATGCCATCGAGTCGGGTATCGTCAAGATTCCGCGCGTGCCGGTAGACGACAACACCGGGGCACTCATCCCTAAGTATTTTCGTTTGTGGGAGCACATCAATCAACAGTTACCTGCCTCCGAGCGCCAGACTGCCCGCCGTCGTGCCAAGCCTGAATCGGTGCTGCGGGAAGCAGAAGGAGCGCTGGCTACATTGGCCTCCGAATGGAAGAAGACCTTCGAGGAATTCCAGCGCGCGGGATCTCCTGTGCCGCCAGTGATAATCGTCGTCTGTGACAACACAGACTTGTCCAAACTTGTTCACAACCATATCGCTGGGGGCAATGTCCTTCCAGAGCTTGCCAACGGCTCCAATGGGGAAATAACCTTCCGAATCGACACCAAGCTGCTCGCCGAAGCCGAAGCGGCCCTAGAAGGCGAGACAAGGGCTGAGCAGGCGGAGCGCCTGCGCAAAGTCGTGGATACGATCGGCAAGACCGAATGGGAAGGCGAAGGCGACCCGCCGGGCAAAAATATCCGCTGCGTGGTGTCCGTGGGAATGCTCAATGAGGGATGGGATGCCCAGAATGTGACTCAGATTCTAGGGTTGCGCGCCTTTACCTCACAGCTCCTCTGCGAGCAAGTGGTCGGTCGTGGACTACGGCGCTTGAACTACGACGACTTTTCAGAGCCTGAATACGTGGATGTGTACGGTGTGCCTTTTGAGGTCATCCCTGTGAAGAAGAAGCCGCTAAGCCGTACCGAGGTTACAAAAGTATCCACGCTCGTGCGGGCGTTGCCAGAGCGAAAACATTTAGAGATCACCTTTCCGCGCGTCGAGGGGTACGTCGTGGATGCGAGAAGCCGAATCCGGTTGAATCTCGGCGGCGTGCCCTATCTGCAAATCGGCGGAGACGAGCCAAGCGAAGTCACAGTCAAGCCTCAAGTAGGTTATCGGATTGGGCGTCCCGACCGACTGGGGCCAGGGCTTGAAGTCGTACACGATCGCAATCCCTTCCATCGAGAGAAGCGGCTTCAGGCAAGTGTATATGAGATTGCCGCGGAGCTCACCCGCCGGTTGAAGGAAAAACGAGAGGAGTGGAGCGCCCGACATATTCTCTTTCCCCAAGCGCTCGATGCGGTGTGGCGCTACCTGGAAGAGCGCGTTGTCGTTAAAGCAGATGTCCCATTGGAAGAGATTGCTCTCCTTAAGTACAAGCAACGGATTATCGAGCGGCTAACCGAAGCGATTGAGCCAGACACGGAAGCCGGTGAACCGCCCATCCTGCCCGTCATCGAGCGCTTTCGCCCTCTTGGGTCCACTGCTGAGGTGCTCTTCCGCACTGTGCGCCCCTGTGTGGGCACCACCAAGAGTCACGTCAGCCACGTGGTGCTCGATGCTCCGAAATGGGAGCATAGCGTGGCGTATCAGCTTGAGCGGATGCCGGAAGTGATTGCTTATGCGCGCAATGATCACCTAGACTTTACCATCCCTTACGAATGGCAAGGCGCGCGACACGAGTATCGTCCCGATTACCTCATCCGCTTGCGCTGCGAGACTGGCCAGGAACTGAAGGTCATCCTCGAAGTCAAAGGCTTTGAAACTGAACAAGATCGCCAGAAAGAAGCTGCCGCAAAGCGCTGGGTACGTGCGGTGAATCATCACGGGGAGTTCGGGCGATGGGACTTCGTTCTATGTAAGGACCCAGCGCAGCTGAGAATCCGCTTGCTAGAGAAAGCTAAGGCACTCTAAGGCGTGCAATTTAGCACGAGCGCGTTCAAGCACAGTACAGTTACTTCATGATCTTGGGGATGTGCACGGGCCGACCGTGCTTCATGGCATAGAGCGTCGCGACGAACGCTTTCTTGATCTTCTCAAGCTCTGCTAATGTCAGCGGCGCCTCACGAAGCTGCCCGTCTTCAATTCTCTCACGGATCGCTTCCTCGACAAGCGCCTCGATCCGCGACCCGTTCTCGATAGACCGCGACGCCGCTTCGATCCCGTCGGCGAGCATCACGATCGCCGTCTCTTTCGTCTTGGGTAGCTCCGCATCATAGCGAAAGTCGTCTATTGAGCACTCCTCTTGTCCCTCTCGTAGGGCTTTCACATAAAAATAACGAATGACCGAAGTCCCATGATGCTGCGGGATGAACTGCAGGACGTCTTCTTTTAACCCGTAGCGCCGCCCCAGCTCGATCCCGTCGCGGATATGCGCCGTGATGATCGTCTTGCTCAAGCTGGGAGCGAGTTTATCATGAGGATTGAGCCCATTCTGTTGGTTCTCTAAGAAGAACTCCGGGCGAGCGATCTTGCCGATGTCGTGATAGTATCCGCCGACTTTGGCAAGGAGCGGATCGGCTCCGATAGCTTCAGCGGCTGCTTCGCTGAGGTCAGCCACGGTGAAGCTATGATGGTACGTCCCCGGCGCTCTCTCGCGCAGTAGATCTAATAGCGGGTGCGAGGGATTGAGCAGTTCCATCAGCCCCAAGGGGCTTGTCTTCTGGGTGATCTGCTCAGCGAGCGGGAGCAAGCCCATAATTAAAAGGGCCGTCAGCGGGCCACTCAGCGTCGCCCACAGGAGCGAGTCGGGGCGGAAGCCCCCCCAGATCAGTGTGCTACTTCCGTAGACGATGGCGTTGACCAGGGCGATCTCCAGGCCGCCTACAGCTAAATCCGAGAGCTTGCTGAGCCGAGTCACGCAGAAGATCGCCACCAGCCCCCCAGCAAAGGCGATCAGCCCCGCCAGCGGCGGCCCTAAAAGCTCTACTACAAAAGCCACGAGCAGATTCGTCGCCACTCCAATAGATCGCCCCACAAAGAGCGTCACCAACGCCGCAGCCAAGGGGGCCGGAGCCAGATAGGGCACCCAGGGATGGGTGATCTGGGCCATGAGCGCGGCTAAGAAGATCAAGCCCGCCGTAAACGCCATCAGCCGCAGGGACACCCCTGTACGCTGAGCTAAAATCCCCAAGGCCCCAAGCGCCAGCCCTAGGAGCACCCCTTGGGCTGCGAGCTGCGCCCACGGCACAACTTGGATTTCTAAAGTAGACGTCAGGCGGAAGGCTCCCAATGCCGTCAATGCCGCCCACAAGAGAGCATGGACAGAGATAAATTGAACAGTCTTCAGATCAACGGCTCCAAAATCTGCACTGGGAACGGCGAGCTCTGCACTACGTCTTGGTCTTACCTTCGCTCTTTTCATACGCTTCAATAATCTTCTTCACCAACGGATGACGAACGACGTCGCGCTTGTCCAGATAGACAAACGCGATGCCCTCGATATTCTTCAAGATATTCTGCACATCCTTCAGCCCAGACTTGCCCTTCTGCAAGTCAATCTGGGTGATATCTCCCGTGATCACGGCCTTGGATTTGAACCCCAAGCGCGTGAGAAACATCTTCATCTGGGTCGCTGTCGTGTTTTGAGCCTCATCGAGAATGATGAACGAATTGTTGAGGGTGCGCCCGCGCATGAAGGCCAGCGGCGCGATCTCGATCCGCCCGTTCTCCATAAGGCGCTTCACTTCTTCGTAGGGGATCATATCGAAGATCGCGTCATAAAGCGGGCGCAGATAGGGGCTGACTTTAGCCTCGATGTCTCCTGGAAGAAAGCCTAACTCCTCCCCAGCTTCGACGGCTGGGCGCGTCAAGATCAAGCGATGGCATAACCCGCGCTTCAGATAGTCGATCGCTACTGCGACGGCTAGGTACGTCTTTCCCGTGCCTGAGGGCCCGATCCCAAAGACGATATCGTTCTCACGGATCGCCTGGACGTACTTAGCCTGCCCGATGGTCTTGGGGCGGATCTGCTCCCCCCAGTGGGTTGTTTGAATGGGCTCGGAGAGCACCCCGTCGAGGCTCTCGGATTCTCTGATCTGCTGAGAGAGATACCGCACTTCATCGGGGGTGGGGACGTGGCCGCTGTGTACGACTTCCAAGAGCTTTTGGAAGAGGCTAGAGACGCGCTCAACTTCCTCCTTGGGGCCTTCGATCCGCACTGTGCCCCCACGGTGGGCGAGGCGCACCTCAGTAAAAAGCTCTCGGATGACTGCAAGATTGCGATCGAATTGCCCCAAGACAGCTGTGGCTTCTTCCCCCAGCGGGATCTCCTGGTGAGTACTTCGCTCTACCACCGATTCTCCTCCATAGAGTATCATACCCACTGCCCAGGGGCTTGTCAAAAGCTCCGAATATGCTAAACTAAGCTGTCATGTTGGTCGATCGGTATCTCATTCGAGAGATGCTCTTCCCGTTCGTGCTGGCTGTCGTGGGCTTTGTGCTCTTCATCGTGCTCAATCTGATTCCGCAGCTCTCGGACTTCATGCTCGACCGCAATATCTCTATCGCGACGATCTTTCAGCTGTTAGGGTATCGGCTGCCGGAGCTCTTGGTCTACGGGCTGCCGGTGGGGGTGCTATTTGCGATCTTCTGGGCATTGGGAAGATTGAGCCACGATCGGGAGTTGATCGCCCTGCAGGCGGCAGGATTCTCCTTGCGCCGATTGATGCTCCCTGTGGTCTTGATGGGCCTCATCACGACTATAGCTGCCTTTGCCGTAGGGGAGCTGTGGATGCCCTGGGCCAACCATCGCTATTATGATCTCTTGCGAGAGATCTTCTTCATGCGCTCGGCCCCTCAGATCCGCGAGTCGACGTTCATGAAGCTCAGCGAGACCGCGTATGCGTATGTTGAACGCTACGATCCCTCGGCGAAAAAGCTTTTTAACGTGATGATCTTCGACAAAGGGGGCGGGGAGTATCTCGCGGAGCTTGAGGGGCGCTTTCCTAAGATCATTATCGCTTCTGAAGGGGTCTGGGATGGCGAGTATTGGCGCTTAACCGACGGCAAGCTCCACAAGCTCACTGCTGATGGTCACTTTGAGTACACGGTGACGTTTGAGAAGCTCTCTTTGCGGGCGGGGCCATTCTTGCAGCGGCTCTTTGTGGAGCAGCGCACTCCGCATGAGATGAGCATTGCGGAGCTTTTCAGGCAGATCGAGGTGCTCCGCCGCAGCGGTTTGGGGGCAGAGAGCTTGATCGTCGAGGTACACTCAAAGATCGCGGTGCCCTTTTCCGCGCTGATCTTCGCGCTCTTTGGGGCGCCGCTCAGCTTGATCTTTGCCCAAGGGGGAGCGCCGCGAGGGCGTGCGGCCGGGGTGATCATCAGCGTGCTCCTGGTCGGATGCTACCAGGGATTATTACTATGGCTCTCGACGTTGGGCAAGCGCGGGGTGTTGGACCCTGTGCTCGCCCCCTGGGCGCCCAATCTGCTCTTCTTGGTGATCGGCGTGGTGTTGTTGATCTGGCTCGATCGGCTCAGCCGGCTCGATCTCTTTGCGCGGCTGCGGCGGCTCGTGCCATTCGCGCTCATTATAGCGCTGGGGAGCGCAAACGGATGGGCGCAAGAGCTCCCGCCCCTTACGCTCGATCTCCACGCCGATCGCTTGACTGTTACGCATGATTGGAGCGAGATCTCTGCCGAGGGCCATGTTGGGCTAAGCTATGAGAAGAGCCACCTGACTGCGCACAGGGTGCAAGCACGGCGCTCGTCGGAGCAGTGGCAGATCCTTGCCGAAGGAGAGGTTGTCTTCGAAGAAGAAGGTCTGAAGGCCCAAGCTGAGCGCCTCGAGCTTCGTATTCACTGGGATGGCGCGGCGTGGCAGACGGACGAGGCGCTCCTTGAGAGGGCTCAGATCACTTATGAGCAAGGGACCTTGACGGCGGCCGAGATCCAGATGAGGCCCTCATGGGTCGCGCAGGTTCGAGACTTCCTCGGAGAGACGCGCTTCGAGAGCACCACGAAAAAACAAGAGATCTTGCGATTTACAGGGAGCTCAGCGCGCGCGACCTTCTCCCCAGAAGGGCATCTGAAGCTCTTGGAGATCACTCGTGGCGAGGTGACCACTTGTGAGTGCGGCCCCATCTCGTGCTCGGATTATTCGCTTGCTGCGAGCACGGTGCGCCTGGAGCCCAACGAGTCGATCTGGGCCACAAATATCACTCTGAAGACATACGGGGTCCCGGTCTTCTGGGTTCCAGTCTATTTTGCTTCGCTCAAAGAAGAGACGAAGAATCCGTTGCTCCCCGACTTTGGACAGATCCCTGAGCGAGGCTGGTATCTGCGCTGGCGCTGGCCCTTCGTGATAGATAAAGACAACACCGGCACCGTGCTGATAGATTACTACACCAAACTCCCTGAGGTGGGCATGGGGATCGAATATCGCTATAAATTCTTCTCTTCGCAAGGGCAGATCTCGGTCTATCGCCTGGTGGGGCGCGGGGAGTCGTGGGCTACAGAGTGGACCCATCGAGCGACGTTGCCCCTCTCTATGAATCTATCGGGAACGATCTCCAGGCAGACCGGGGTGCTCCAGCAAGAGATTCAACGGCTCTCCTCGCGGATCGCCCTTTCGGGCGGTTCCCGTCTAGTGCGTTGGAATGTGCTGTGGAGTCGCGATCAATATTTAGTTCTGCCGGAGGAGAGCGAAGAGACTGTGCTCTATCGCTTCCTAGAGAAAGCTCCGGAGTTTTCCCTCTCGCTGGTGCCAGTGCGCCTTGGGTCGCTGCCCCTCTCGGCGCTGGGAACGTTCAGTTGGGGACGGTATCGCGAGAAGAAGCTCGACCGAGATAACCTCGATGAGAGCGCCCGCTGGGACGCTCTTGTAGGGGTGCAATCGTTAGCACTGGGGAACGAACTCATCACGGTGCAGGGGAGCGCGAGCTATCGGTTTTCATTCTATGAGCCGGCTCAGCACCGCCGAGACGCGTATGAGCTGACTGTAGGGATGAGCCTACGGCCGTTCTCTGGAGTGAGCGCGGAGGCAACGTACTCGTACAGAATAGTTTTTGGGCAGAGCCCCTTGAGCTTCGATACGCTCACTCTTACACACATGCTGGCGGTGCGAGCGACCTGGGCCACTGGGCCCTTCAGGCCCGCCCTCTCCGTCCGTTACGATTTTATAAAGAGAGCTTTTGAGCCGTTGCAGATCTCTTTAAGGGAGATGCTCCTTGGGCTCGAGACGCGCTTCGATATTGAGTACGATCTGAACGCATATCTTTTGCGGAGGGTGGGGCTGACGGCAAGCGCAAGCTTGCTGAATCTTCAGCTCTCTACGGGGTATAAGTTTGCAGAGCGTCAGTTTGAAGATACGATTGTGAAGGTGAGCTGGGGCGCGCATCGCGTCGGGGCAAACTTCGATCTCAATCGCTTCTCGCTCAGGCGATTCAATCTGGAGACAAAATGGCTTTGGAACGACTGGGAGCTGACGTTTGGGGGCGAGTACGATCTGGGGGCGCAGCGGTGGACAGCGCTGCAATTGGGGATAGTCAAGCAGTTCTGTCGCGGGTGCTGGCAGCTTGGGCTCTACAGCGATAGCCAGCGGATCTGGGTCCAGGCCCAGATCAACGCCTTCCCCACGGCGCGGGTGCGGTACTCGCCGACCGACAGTCGGTTGTCGTTCGGCTCGCCCTAGCTGCAGGCGGCACGCTTTTTGAGTATACTCAGTGGGGTGATCACTCGCGTATGGAAGTACGGACTATTTGTTTTGTGGGACATGCCAGCTCGGGCAAGACGGCACTGGCGGAGGCGCTCCTCAAAAGGGCGGGCCATGAGGCCAAGTTCGATTTTACTCCCGAAGCCAAAAGCCGCGGACACTCGGTAGATCTTGGCGTGGGCAGCCTCGTCCAGGGGGAGAAGCTCCTCCAGATTCTCGATACCCCTGGCTTCAGCGAATTCATCGAGGAATCTTATAAAGCCCTGTGGGCCTCAGAGACGGCCGTGCTCGTGATCAATGCAGAGAAGGGCGTCGAGGTCCACACCGAAAAATCGTGGGAGCTCATCCGCAAGTTCAAAAAAACTGCTCTTGTCGTGATCAACAAGCTCGACCTGCCCAACGCAAACTTCTCTCAAGCCGTCGAGTCCGTGCGGACAATGCTCCCTGGACGCTTCGCCTTCTTGCAGGTCCCCATCTATGAAGGGTCGAACTTTGTGGGCTACGTTGACCTCATTGAGAACAAGGGGATCTATGGGGACAAGCGCAAGGGCGAGATCCCTAGCAATCTCCAAGGGACTATCGCCGCCGAGCGCGAGAAGCTCTTAGAAGTGCTTGCCGAAGCCAACGACGAGCTGATGGTGCACTTTTTAGAAGGGCAGGAGATCCCCACGGAAGAGATCAAAGCTGCGCTCCAGGAGGCCTTGAAAGCGCAGCTCTTCAGTCCGATTCTCTGCACTTCAGTAGCTACTGGTGTAGGCGTAGACGCCCTACTCGGGTTCCTCCAGACAGCCACCCCAGCGTTTGCTGCCGCGTCCAATGGGAGCTTTCTCGCCCAGGCGTTCAATCTCTTCTCCGATCAGTATCTGGGGAGGCTCGCTTTCTTGAAGATCTTGCGGGGGCAGCTCTCCGAAGGGGATACGATCGTCAATATCAATACTGGGGCGCAGGAGCGCGTCAAGGAGATCCTGCGGTTCCATGGGGATAAGACAGAGAAGATCCCCCAGGCCCGCGCCGGGGAGATCATCGCGTTAGCGAAGCTGAGCGATTGTAAGCTGGGCGAGACGTTTGCCGCTGAGGCCACGGCCCAGCCCCTCCCATGGATAGAGTTCCCCAAGCCGGTCTTCGCCCGCGCCGTCACCCCTGAAACCCAAGCCGACGACGAGAAGATGAGCAGCGCCCTCAAAGAGATCGCCAGCCTTAAAGCCACTTTGGATTTCTATCGCGACGGCGTGACCCACGAAGCGATCCTGGCGGGGCTGGGCGACACCCATCTCAATGTCTTTGTGGAGCGCCTGAAGAACCGCTACGGGGTCTCGGTGAAGATGCATCGTCCGCATGTCCCGTATAAAGAGACGATCCTCAAAGTGGCTCAGGGGCAATACAAACACAAGAAGCAGAGCGGCGGGCGTGGCCAATACGGCGAAGCCCATCTTCGGGTCGAGCCCATTCCTGGGAAGACCTATGAGTTCGTGGACGAAGTCAAAGGTGGTGTCATCCCTAGGGAGTTCATCCCCGCTGTTGAGAAGGGCGTTCTTGAGGCGATGCAGCAAGGGATCTTGGCCGGATACCCCATGACCGACATCCGCGTAGCGGTCTACTATGGGAGCTATCACGAGGTAGATTCTAACGAAATATCTTTTAAGATCGCTGGGGCCCATGCGTTCCGGCTGGCAGCTCAAGCGGCGCAGCCGGCCCTGCTCGAACCCATCTATAAAGTGACGATCTGGACGCCCTCGGACTTCACCGGGGATATTATTAGCAATCTCAACGGGAAGCGCGGTCGGATCTTGGGAATGGGGATGGCCGAGGAGTCAACCGATAGCCATATAAAGATTGACAAGATCGAGGCCGAAGTCCCCCTCGCGGAGATGCTCGACTATGCGTTGGAGCTCAAATCGCTCACCCAAGGGCGAGCCACGTTCCAGATGGAGTTTGTGCGCTATCAAGTCGTGACCAGCGAGAAGCTCACGGAAGAATTGCTCAAGCGCGAAGGGAAGACCTTAGGCAAGCCCGCAGCTGAAGCGAAGTGATGATAAAGCTGACTATCAAGACTCAAGCCAAGCAAGAGCTGATTGACATTACCGATCGAGTGCAGCGGGCGGTGCGCGAGCTGGGGATGAGCGAGGGCGCATGTGTGCTCTTCGTGCCGCACACGACAGCTGCGATCACCATTAATGAGCACGCCGACCCATCCGTCAAAGAAGATATTCTCACGGCATTGGGGAAGTTAGTCCCCGCAGGGCCGTTCTATCAACACGCCGAAGGCAACGCCCACGCCCATATTCGCGCGAGTTTACTGGGGCACTCGGTCACGGTGCCCGTTGCCGATGGGAAGCTTCTCCTGGGGACATGGCAGGGGATCTTCTTCTGCGAGTTTGATGGGCCGCGCCAACGTGAAGTTTGGATCACGCGCGCGTAGCACGGCCTCGCGGAAGGCCCGCCCGCGTTCTTCATAATTTCGGAACTGATCAAAGCTCGCGCAGGCTGGGGAGAGCAGGCACGTCGCCCCAGGGTAACGCAGCGCCCGCGCGACCGCCTCAGAGAAATCTTTTACGAACGAAAACTGAGTGACTTGGGCCGCTTGTAGGGCCTGGGCGATCTGTGGAGCCGCTTCGCCCATTAAGAGAATCTCGCAGATCGGCTTGGAGCGCAGCGCTTGAGCCAGCGGCGCAAAGTCGAGATTCTTATTGCGCCCGCCTAAGATCAATACTAATGGTTCTTCAAAAGCGTCGAGCGCCGCGAGCGTGGCGTGGACGGTCGTCGCCTTGGAATCGTCATAGAACTTGACCCCGTTGATCTCTGCTATGAACTCTTGGCGATGGGGGAGGCGCACGCGGGAGCAAATCTCTTGGGAGGGGGGAGGCATATCGGGAACGAAGGCGC
>DAIPXV010000018.1:0-23225 GCA_036783095.1 Candidatus Bipolaricaulota bacterium | reverse complement strand
GCTACAACGAGGCCGTGCAAAGGTACAATGCGAACATTCGGCGCTTTCCTAATAATTTCATAGCGCAGCTCTATGGCTTTCAACCTGCGCCGTACTATGAGGTACCCCCGGAAGCAAAAGTAGTCCCAAAGGTGACGTTCACGCCGCCACCGCCGCCCAAGGAGCCGTAGTCACTCATAGAAATCGCACAGGGGGCAGCGCCAATCGGTGCCGTCGGGGCGCTCAGGATGGCGCGTGTTATCTAAATATTGCTTGAGTTGATGATAGAGTTCGCACTGCCGGCGGAAGGCTTCTTCAGGGGTCTCGCAGTAATCGAACTGAAAGTAGCGGTAGCTGCGGCCAAGCCATTTAAGGAGTTTATCGCGCACGTCGCGGTCATCGCGCCCCAGAAAACGCGGCTGTCCTCCTGGCACCGTGTGGAGCAGAAAGATGCCGGGCTGGGGTTTGCGTACCATCTGTTTGATCGTGCGATCGTTCAGTAAGAACGGTCCCCGAATACGCGATCACTCCTTGAGTCTGTTCTGCTGAATTATAAGCGGAGCGGGCTGGGCCGCGCAAATCTCTTGAAGTTTGCGGGCGGGATCGTATCTGTTATAATATAAACAGTCGGGATGTGGCGCAGCCTGGTAGCGCACACGCTTGGGGTGCGTGGGGTCGCGGGTTCAAATCCCGCCATCCCGACCAAGTTTTTTCGTTCAATCGGCCCATCTCATCAAGAGTGGGGTCAGCAATGCCAGCACCAAGACCGTGATCACCGTTATCCCTAAGATCGAAGGCGTCGGAGCTAAGCCTGCGAGTATGATAGAGAACTCGCCGCGCGGAATCAGCGCTACCCCCAAGCGCCATGAAGCACTCTTGCTCAATCTCAGAAGCCGTCCAATCACCCAGCCCGTGCCAAGCTTCCCCCACACCGCAACAAGAATCACAAGAAAGCTTGCCAAGAGAACGTGAGACACGTGAGAGAGCTCCATGAGCAAGCCGAACGAGACGAAGAAGATCGCGGCGAAGAGATCGCGAAACGGGGAGATCACGCGGTCCACGCGCTCACGGAACTCGCGCTCCGGCAGAATAAACCCGGCAAAGAACGCCCCGATCGCCCCCGAGAGCCCAAGCCATTCCCCAAGGGCCGCTAACCCTATCAGAAACGCAACCACAAAGAGCAAAAAGACCTCGATAGATTCATGGACCATCAGGCGGCGCAGCACCGGGCGCAGCAGCGTTGCCGCCCAGAACGCCCCGACAAAAAATCCCACAGTCTTGACTAAGACAAGCCCCATCCCCCATGCATTCAGCTCCCCTGCATGGACCACCCCCGCGATCCCTGCAAGATAGAGCGCGGTGATGAGGTCTTGAAAGACAGAGATGCTCACGGCGTACTCGGTCTCTGGCAGGGCGCTGCGCCGAAAATCAATGATGAAACGCGCCATGATGGACGTACTATTATTGTAGAGCACTCCTCCCATAATGAGGGCGCTCATCACATCGAGGCCAAGCCCCAACCCTAAGAGAATCCCCAAGGGCAGATTGATTAGGGCGTCCAGAACCGTAGCAACGATGACCTTGCGGCCGCTGTGCCGCACCCGCTCCGGCGAGAAATCGAGCCCAATAGTAAAGAGCAACAGCATAGCCCCAAGCTGGGCCATAAACCCAACAACCTCAGAGTGAGGGATAAAGAACTTCAAGAGAATCCCGGCGATGATGAAGACGGAGACGCTCGATTGCCTCAAGCGATGGGCTAGCAGTGCCCCCACGTAAAGCACGAAAAGTATGAGACTCAGCTCAAAAAGCATCGTCAGTGCAGGGCGAAGCGAGCTTTGAAGGCTTCGACTTGGGCTTGCTCACCGATGACGACCACCGTATCGCCGGCATCGAGTTTTGTATCGGGCGAGGGGTTGAGGATTTTCTTTGTCGGCCCAAAGAGGGCGATGATCGTGGCGCCGGTGAGCTTGCGGACTTTGTTCTCTTGGATGGTCTTGCCCGCCAGCGGCGAGTGCGCAGGGACCTTGAGCCACTCGATAGTCAGCTCTTTCATCACGAGCCGCGCCGTATCTTGGACATCGGGCTGAAAGTGAGTCCCAATCAAGATGGCACCGAGCTCGCGGGCTTCGGTGTCGCTCAGCTCGATGACGGACTCCGGGGTCTCTTGAGCGGGGAGAAAGCGATAGATCTCGCGGCGCCCGGTCTTATGAATAATGACACAGATCGTTTCACCCTCTTCGGTCTCGAACGAAAACTTCATGCCGATGCCAGGAAGCTCGACCTCACGGACTTCCATAAGATGCTCCTCCTTTCAGTATACTGAGGACAGATGACGATGACCAGAAGAGATTTGCCTGGCCTGGCGCACCTCGACTATAATCTCGCTACGATCTTTCCGACGAGGGGGAGTGACGATGGAGCCCATCGAGATCAAAGTGTTGGACAAGGGCTTTGTGCGGCTTATTAACTTTATGGGCGGGGACGAGACGGTGGTGCTGGCGGCACGAGTCTCCACGGGCAAGGGCCTCAAGGGCGAAGAGCAAGACCGCAAGCTCATCAATTATTTGATGAAACACCATCACGAGACGCCCTTTGAGCATTCGGTCTTTCAGTTTCACATCTCATGCCCACTCTTTGTGGCCCGCCAGTGGTTCAGGCATAGGATTGCTTGTATCACTGGCGACACCGAGCTGTGGTTTGACGCTCCAGCCCTATGGGAGAGAGAGCACCGCCATCGAGTGTATAAGATGACGGTTGCTGAATTCTACCGCAAGTGGCACGAGGGGGCTCGCCCTATTCCCCACTGGCGCGATCCGCGCATTCAGTTATATCTTCCGCTTCGGGAACGCCTGCAACAGATGCACCTGCGCTGTCTGAATGAGCACACTCATGAGATTGAGACCACTCATGTTGTAGATGTCGTCCAAGCGGGGGAGAAGGACGTCTTTCGAGTCACCCTGGCCGATGGCAAGACGATCAAAGCCTCACGCGATCATCGCTTTTACACGACGGAGGGGTGGCAGAGCTTGGAGCAGATGGTTGGTCTCGAGATGACCTCCTCAGGGCGCGTGACCATGTCGAAGGAAGCTTATGTCTACACGAACGGCGAGCCGAAGTGGCGATCCCAAAGCTGGTTGCACGAGCGACGCGCTCAAGGCGCTCATGTAGCAGAGATTGCTCAAGAAGCGGGGTGCTCTTACCACACCGTTCGCAAGTGGCTCAAGAAGTATGGGTTGCAATTTCGCCCTGAGGAGACCCGCTTTGTCCGAGGTCAGATCCCTTGGAACAAAGGCAAAAGATATAGCTTAGGCTCTCGTCCGCTCTCCGCAGAGCACCTGGAGGCGATTCGACGGGCTCGCTCTGGGCCGAACTCCAACTTTTGGAAGGGTGGCATCACCCCCCAAAAAGACATGGTCTTCTTGAATCGCACTCGGTATCGTATTTACGAGCGTGACAACTATACGTGCAGACTCTGTGGGCAACGGGGAGGGCAGCTCCATGCTCACCATGTTGTGCCGGTGTGGGCTGATCCCAGCCGCGCTTGCGATCTCAACAACATCGTGACACTCTGCGCGAGCTGCCATCGGCGCGTTCAAGGGCATGAATTGGAGTATATTGAGCACCTGACTGGAGTTCCTATCCCTCAACCTATCCCACGGATGAAACCACGCCGACCCCAACAAAAGCTCATTGCCAAGCCGGTAAAAGTGCTAAAAGTTGAGTATGCCGGGCGAGAGATGACCTATGATCTAGCCGTGTGCGGCCCGCATCATAATTACATAGCGAATGGCTTTGTTGTCCATAACTCATATAATGAGCGTTCAGGGCGCTATGTCGAGTACGAGGACGAGTTTTATCTCCCAGACCGATTGCGCCTCCAAGCGAAGTCTAATAAGCAAGCGAGCGAGTTCGGCGAGATCCCCAACGAGCGCGAGCTCCTCCAGATGATCCAAGAGACGTACGAGCTCGTCTATGAGCGATATAAAAAGCTCTTGGCGGCCGGCGTAGCTCGTGAGCTAGCGCGCGCGATCTTGCCCTTATCGCTGTACACGCAGTTCTACTGGACGATCAACGCGCGGTCACTGATGAATTTCATCAATCTGCGGGCGGATGCTGGAGCGCAGTGGGAGATCCGCCAGTACGCCGAAGCGATCGCGAAGATTTTCAAAGCGAAGATGCCCTGGACGTGGGAGGCGTTCGTGCAATATGTGTGGCGAGGGGAGAACCACGCGATCACGCCGTGAGTGACTTATTCGGCTGCGTTTGCTGGCCGCCACCTCATAAGATAGTGAGTTTCGGTCTCGCCAACTATGGCGAAGCCTAGCCGCTCGTAAAGGCGTCGCGCCGGGTTGACTTTAAGGACGGACAATTCAACGGGAACTCCCCGGTCATCAGCTTCATCTAGCAAAGCTCGTATCAGCTTCGTTCCGATGCCTCGATTCTGATAATCTGGAGCGATCTCGATCGCCGCGAGAAAGATGAGGCCCTTGCTCCGCTCGACGGTTATGCATCCGATGGGGACTCCGTTGGACTCGACGATTTCACGTGTGGTTGGATCGAAGTGCTCCTGAAAAAATTGGGACTGCCAAGCTTCATCCCAGCCCCATGTTTTCTCGACATACTGTCGCATGGTGGCGCGGTGTAACCACCATAGGAAGTCATAATCCTCTTGGGTCGCGGGGCGAAGCGAAAGTTGGGCCATCTTTTTTGAATGCAGCCGAACTACTGATTATCTGGTTTCCACTTAACACGCCTCCGCCGTTTCCGTCGGCATAATAATACACTTCGGCAGGTGAATTATCAAGCTCTTTGGTTTCATCGCCTTTTCCCTTTCATTTGACATAGGCATCAGGCTTGCCTGCTCGTCACCCGCCCGCATATAATTAACTCTATGCGCAAAGCTCTGGCGATCTGGCTCATCGGCGTCACTGTGGGGTTCTTCTTGGGCTGGCTCGCAAGCTCGTACTCGTACACATCAAGCTCCCACACCCCGCCTGCGCCAATGGGCTACGGCACCCCCGAAGCCCCTCTGAGAGTCTACTTTTCGCCGTCTCCTGAGCCGAAACGGGCGATCCTCCAAACCCTACAAAGTGCGCAAAAATTCGTGCACGCCGCGCTCTATCAGCTGACTGACCCAGAGATCGCCGAGGCTCTTCTTGAAATCGCTAGGCGCGGGATCGAGCTGAAAATTCTCTTGGACGACGAGCCGAGCAAGGGCAGCAAGGGTTGTCTGCTGCTCCGCGCAGGCATCGCCGTCAAACAGTACGTTGATTCAGGGATCATGCACCATAAGTTCGCCGTGGTTGACGGCGAAAAAGTGATCACAGGCTCGTACAACTGGACGACATCAGCCCAGACGCGCAATGAAGAGAATCTCTTGGTGATCGAGAGCCCGCAGCTCGCTCAAGCCTTCGAGAGCGAGTTTTCTAAGCTCTGGGCACACAAGAAAGCTCACGCGCTCACCCGCGCCGACTGCTCATCGTCGGAAGAGTAAAAGCCACAGCACTAGTCCCGCAGCGACTAGCACCATGAGCATAATCACGCTCTTGGGGAGCGGCACGGAAGCCGTCTTCATCGGGGTAATCACCCCGCAGAGGACGCGCGCGCCGCTGTTGCCCGCAGGATCAGTCATTTGATCATCCGGGCCAGCGTGAATGACTAAAGCGCTGCCGTCTTCATCGAAGAGCGACAGTTCCCCCGGCATGAGCGTCACGCGATCTGTTATCTGTTCATAGACGGCGGAGCCGTCTTCGCTGACAACGAGATTGGGCAGATCCCCGGCGTGCGGGCCTTCGGGATTATTGAGCCCGTGCTTTTTGTTTGTTGGGTTAAAATGCGGGCCAGCGGAGAGAAAGTCCGGGGGCTCGCACTTGCCCACGGCGTGAATGTGAATGCCATGCTCACCCGGTGATAATCCCTTCACCGTGACGGAGATCCGAACTCCCTGAGGCTCTTGGGTGAAGATCGCCATGCCCAGGACTTGGCCTTCGGCGTTGCGCAGCGGCGCGACCGCCCGCTCGCCCACCGCCCAGACTGCCCCACTTCCCATCGCAAAGCCAACAGTGACCAGCAGTGCTAAAGTATAAAGAGATATTCGCATACTCTTCCCCCTTCTCTTGAGAGATTTCAGCCCATATACGGGCGGCGCCAGTCGCGCGGCGGCACGAGCGTCTCTTTTATAGTTCTGGGGCTGAGCCAGCGGATGAGGTTCACCCATGAGCCAGCTTTGTCGTTCGTCCCGGAGTGCCTGGCCCCACCGAAGGGCTGACGCCCCACGACCGCTCCTGTGGGTTTGTCATTGATATAGAAATTGCCCGCCGCGTAGCGCAGGATCTTTTCAGCTGTGACGATCGCTTGGCGGTCTTGCGCGAAGATCGAACCCGTAAGCCCATACGGCGTAGATTCATCGCAGAGCTTGAGCGTCTTCTCAAACTCACTATCGGGGTAGATATAGACTGTCAGCACCGGCCCAAAGATCTCTTCGGTCATCAGTTTGCTCTTGGGGTCTTTGGAGACGATCACGGTGGGCTGCACGAACCATCCCGTGGAGCTCTCGTACTCCCCGCCGAAGACGATCTCATAATCTTTAGCGTTCTTCTTGGCCTCTTCGATATAAGAAACAATCTTATCGAAAGCGTCTTTTGTAATAATCGCGCCCATGAAGACCGAGAGGTCTTCGGTGGGGCCGACCTTGAGCTTGGGCAGCTCTTCGAGAAAGCGCTTCTTGAGAGCAGGCCACAGACTCTGCGGGACGTACATCCTCGACGCTGCCGAGCACTTCTGCCCTTGATATTCAAACGCCCCACGGATGGTGTTCGCGGCGACGACGTCAACATCCGCCGACGAGTGCACGAAGACGAAGTCTTTCCCGCCGGTCTCGCCCACGATCCTTGGGAAATTTTTATAGTTGGGTAAGTTCTTGCCGATCTCAGTCCACAAGTGAACTAAAGTCTCATAGCTGCCTGTGAAGTGCAGTCCGGCAAAAGCGGGATGCTTGAGCACGACGTCGCTATATTGGCTCGAGAAGGGCACGAAGTTAATAACCCCCTTGGGCAGCCCCGCTTCTATCAGTATTTGCATGATGCGATAATTCGAGAGCAGCACCGATCGCGCGGGCTTCCACAGGACGACGTTGCCTACGAGTGCCGGCGCCGTGGGGAGATTGCCCCCGATCGAGTAAAAATTAAATGGTGGCACGGCGAGCACAAAGCCCTCCAGCGGGCGCCAGTCGAAGCGATTGATCTCTCCGTAAATCTGATCGGGCTGCTGCTCGTAGAGAAACTGCATATAGTACGCGTTGAATCTCCAAAAGTCTACTAATTCTGCGAGATCAATCTCGGCTTCAAAGGGGGTCTTAGACTGATTGAGCATGATAGCCGCGATGTTTTGGATTCTCCTTGGCCCAGCGAGGAGATCTGCCGCGCGCATGAAGATCGCCGCCCGATCATAGCCGTCCAGAGTTGACCACGTTGTGTGGGCTTCGAGAGCGGCGTCAATAGCACGGCGCAGCTCCGGCTCTCCGGCCAGGTGTGCCCGCGCTAAGATTCTCTTGTGATCGTGCGGGCAAGGGACGTCTACGATCTGGCCGGTCTTGACGGGCTCGCCGTTGATAATTAAGGGGATCTCTTCGGTGGTGCGCTTGAGGGCTTCGATCTCTTTGAGGAGCTGTGTGCGTTCTGGGGTTCCGGGAGCATACGTTGGGATTCTGTTCACGTCGTTCTGGGGCTTTTCTAAGTGCCAGTGTTTGCTCATAGTGATAACCTCCTTGGGGATGTCTTGCTCTATTACGTTACCGGTAGCCCTATAGCCTTTAAGAGCTCTTAACGGACCTAGATCACGATCTTATCTTCCGGGGGCGATTCCAAGCGATCGTGCTCGTGGAAGTAGACCCGCGTCGTCTCGATGGATCGGTGTCTGGCGGCGATCTGGGCTTCCACGATGGAAGCCCCACTTTGAATGGCAAGCGTCACGAAGCTATGCCGCAAACTGTGTGGGGAGATCTTCTCGGTCTTCAACCCGGCTTTGATGAGATATCTATTGATAATACGGTTGACCTGGCGGGTGGTGAGCCGCCCGCCCCTGTTGCGCGCCCGCACCCCTATAAATAATGGATCCGAAGGCTTGGCCGGCCCGCGCGCCGCCAGCCAGTCCTCAAGAGCCGCAACCGTTGGCTCCGCCAAGACGACAAACTCGTCACGCTCGTCCCGGCCCTTCCCCCAGATCCTCAAGATCTGCCGCCCACGACGGCTCTCGATATCCCCAACATTGGCACGCACGATCTCGATGACCCGCAAGCCGTTACGAGCCATGAGATTGATGATAGCGAAGTCGCGCTTGCCCATCAGGGTCGTACGATCCACAGTATCGAAGAGCCTTCTCAACCCCTCGCGCGAGATGTCTTGGCGCAAGTGCCCGCGCGGCCGCCGAATCCCCTTCACGTTCTCTACTGGGTTTTCGGGGTAGAGACCCTCGGCGACGCAGTACTGAAAGAACCTCCTCAGCGCAACGAGATACGTCGCGACCGTATTAGCTGCGTGGTATTGCCGCAACCATTCTTTGTAGAGCTTGATCTCGCTCTGCGTGACCAAAGCTTCGGGAGGTCTGCCGTTGCGCCAGTTGAGAAAGTTTTTGAGCCCCTCACGATAGGTGCGTATCGAAGATGAACTCACGTCGAGCGAATTGATAAAATCCTCGATCAGATCTGATAAATTCCCATTACCCTTCACCCTGCTCATGGCCACCCCCTCTGGCGCCGTATTATACCAGAGGGGGGGTGGGTGTGCGCAAGTTGCCCCCTCCTGCGGTGCCCAACGTCCGCACCTAAGAAAGTCTTTGTCCTTGGGCGTGATCAAGACTACTATTAGACTAGAGCACACAAGCAGAATTGATATGAAGGAGGACGAACCGACGATGAAGCGTCTGAGTATCGTGCTGCTGGCTGTGCTGGTCGCGTTGGCCGTGCCTGCGTGGGCCCAAGAGAAAGATGAGCTGGCCGAGAAGGTCTTTAAACTGGAGCAGGGCTTCAAGCGCATGGAGCAGATGCTCAAAGACCTCTCGTTCCAGGTCCAGCAAGTAGGAGGCCTAGGGGATATCGTTAAAGAGATCTCGTTTGAGCTCAAGCAAGCCGAGAGTATGCTTCGCGAGCTCCAGGGCTTGGAGAAGAAGATTTCCGGAGAAATCCAGCCCAAGATCGCCAACCTCGAGACGAGCATTGCGGGCTTAGCCCAGGGGACCAAAGAGAAGTTCGATCTGCTCTCTTCAAGAATCTTTCAGAGCGAGGGCATGATTGATCAGCTCAACGTTCGGCTGAAGACCATGGAGGATCGCGTCCGTCAAGTCTTGAATTTGAACGAGCAAGTGATGGCGCTGCAAGAGCGCGTGAGCGCTCTTGAGAAGCAGATCAAGATGCCCATAGACCTTCAGAAGGCCGACGAGCTCACCCAGAAGATCGCGGAGCTGCGCGAGCAACTGAAGGGTCTGGGCAACGTCGTGTCGGGCCTGACCAACAAAGTGCTCAAGACCGAAGAGGGTATTGCGGCTTTGCAAAGCCAACTTGAGGAGCAAGCCGCGCAAGTCCAGAAGATGCAGGAGGAATCAGCCGCCCTAAAGAAACGCCTGGCTGCTGCAGAGAGCCAGATGCAGACCAATATGATGATCGGCGCGTTGGGCATTGCCATTGGGGCGCTCGCGGCGCTGAAGGCCTTCGGGGTCTTCTAAACGAGTCGCTGCTTACCGATCGTCCAGCAGCGCGATCCCCTCTATCTCGATCGCGGCGTCTCGAGGGAGCCTCGAGACTTCGACAAACGATCGAGCTGGAGGGTTCTCTTTGAAATACTCTGAGTAGACTTGATTGATCGCTTGGAAGTCTTTGAGATCTTTGGCGAAGACGGTCACTTTAACGAGCTTGTCCATAGTCGTTCCGGCGGCCTCTAAGATCGCTTTGAGATTTTCTAAGCACTGTCGTGCTTGGGCTTGGATGTCGCCTTGGACGAGCTGACCCGTGTGAGGGTCGAGGGGGATCTGTCCAGAGACAAAGACAAAATTATTCGCGACGATCGCTTGGGAGTAGGGGCCGATGGCCGCCGGGGCTCTTTCGGTTTTGATGATTCTCTTGGGCATAATCACTCCGGCATAGTTTCTATTAAGCGATCCCATTCCCGCAAGATCGCTTGGCTCTCAAGCGAGCGATTTGGCTCCTCTAGGCTAACAGTATAGCTTTCAAGAAGCATTTCAGCAAGTGATCACGGCAAACAGACTTGCCCATCGGGCACATCGGGCCGGTTCCAAGGGTGGTTGCCGGGGTTGCCCATGCCGTTCAAGTTGCCCGATGTGTTGTTGCCCGCGATCTGGTCCAGCATCATATCCTCGAAGGTCACCGTGCCGGTGAAGTAGTCTGAATACCCCCCACACTGCTTGAGGTAGGCCCCCACGCCCCAGTCGGCGTTGCTCCGAATCGTGGAGTCAATAATCTTCACCTGGGATTTCTCGTCTAACTCGATGCCATTGCAGATAGTGTCTTTCTTTTTGCAATCTTCGTGGGTTCCGTTGCCTTCGATGGTAGAGCCTTTGATCTCAGCCTGGGCCGAGCCCCTTATGTCGATGCCATCAAACTCATTGCCCGAGATCTGGGAGTTGGTGATGGTCACTCTGGCCTTGCCAAATACTTCGATGCCATCTCCGCGGCCTTTGGCCTCAGCGATGGTGAGGCCCTCGATCCCCACCTCGATCTCGGCATCGCTCTCGATCTTGATGACCGGCTTGTCTTCTTCCTTGCCTTTAATCTTCGTCTGCTCCCGGCCCGCGCCTCGCAACGTTAAGCTCTTCTTGATCTCTATGTTCTCTTCCCACGTCCCAGCAGTCAAACAGATGACCGCGCCTTCTTTGGCTGCATCAATCGCTCCTTGGATAGACTTGCCTGGTTCCACGCTGATTGAGCACTCTGCTTGTGCCAAGCCGGCTCGCTCAGAAGTCCCCACAGCCAAGGCCAATAAGACCACGACTAACATGAAAATCCTGAACACGCACATAGGGCTCTCCTCCTCCCGCGCTTTTGACGCTCCACGCTCGGTGTTATAAAATGCTCTTGTGCACATTAGAGATCGAGGGAGGAACCTATGGCAACCCCCATCAAGACAGATCGTCTGAGCTTCTTGGAGCAAGAGCTCAAAAACTTGGAAGAGCAGGGTTTCGTCTGGAGGCCGCGAACCCTCCAGAGTGAACAGCGCGCCCGCGCCATCTTCGACGGTAAGGAAGTCGTCAATCTCTCGTCGAATAACTATCTCGGATTGACGAATCATCCCAAGATGCGCGAGGCTGCAAAGAGAGCGATAGATCAATTTGGCGCCGGAGCTGGCGCCGTCCGGCCCATCGCCGGGACGATGACTTTGCACAGAGAATTAGAAGAGAAGCTCGCGCGCTTCAAGGGCGTCGAAGCGGTGCTCGTCTTCCAGAGCGGGTTTGCTGCGAATTTGGGGACGATCCAAGCCCTCGTGGGCAAGGGCGATGCCATCTATTCTGAAGAGCTCAATCACGGCTCGATCATTGACGGCTGTCGCTTAAGCGGCGCAGAGATCATCAAATGGCCCCATCGCAACGTAGATGCCCTCAGACAGCTCTGCAAGGAGAGCCGCCAGAAATATCGTCGAGCGCTCTTGGTCACGGATGCCGTCTTCAGCATGGACGGCGACATCGCGCCGCTGAGAGAGCTTGCTGAGATCGCGGAAGAGTTCGATTTGATATTTATGGTGGACGATGCGCACGCATCGGGGGTGCTGGGGAGGAGCGGGCGCGGCTCGGTCGATCACTTCGGGCTGCACGGGCGCGTAGACGTCCAGATGGGCACGCTCAGTAAAGCCCTAGGCGCGATGGGTGGCTACATCGCCGGCTCGAAGACTTTGATAGAATTTCTGATTCAGAAAGCCCGTCCGTGGCTGCTCTCAACGGCCCATCCCCCAGCGGTCGTCGCCGCGGCGATCGCAGCCGTCGAAATCTTAGAGAGCCCTGAGGGGGAACAGTTAGTGAAGAAGCTCTGGGAGAACGCGAACTATTTCAAGAAAGAACTGCAAAAGCTCGGCTTCAACACCGGGGCGAGCGAAACCCCAATTACTCCCGTGATCGTTGGCAGCAGCCACAACGCGAGAAAGTTAGCGCAACGACTTTTTGAGGAGGGCGTCTTCGCGCAGGAGATCGTCTTTCCGATGGTGGCGCGCGACAAGGCCCGCGTGCGCACTATCGTCACTGCGATGCACTCCAAGGAAGACTTAGACTTCGCGCTCAACGCCTTCAAGAAAGTCGGGAAAGAGCTGGGGTTGATTTGAATCACGGAAAGCACAGATTCTAACGGAAAGCACGGAAGTTGCTTTCCGTGTTCTCGGTGCTCCTCCGTGCCTTCCGTGATTCTATCGCTATGATCGAACGGTACTCTCTGTCGCCGATGAAAGAGCTCTGGACTGAAGAAGCCAAATATCAAAGATGGCTTCAGGTCGAACTCGCCGTCGTCGAGGCCCAAGCCGAGCTGGGATACATCCCCAAAGACGCCGCCCAAGCGATCAAAGAAAAAGTTCAGCTCAACATTGCCAGAGCCAAGGAGATCGAATCCCAGATCGGGCACGATCTGCTCGCGTTCGTGCGGGCGCTAGAAGAGAGCGTCGGCCCGGAAGGGCGGTATATTCACCGTGGGCTGACGTCGTATGACATCGAAGACACAGCACTGGGGCTCGCCTTCAAAGAGTCTTTAGATATTCTCATTGACGATGCGACCAAGCTCGCGGGGGTGCTCAAGCGTCGCGCGTTCGAGCACAAAAAGACGTTGATGGTCGGGCGCACCCACGGGATGCACGCCGAGCCCATCACGTTCGGACTAAAACTTTTAGTCTGGTACGACGAGATGCGGCGCAACATCGAGCGCCTCCAAGCAGCGCAAAAGTTAATTTCAGTTGGGAAGATTTCGGGCTCCGTGGGCACGTATGCCAACGTAGACCCTGAGGTCGAGCGGCGCGTCTGCGCCAAGCTCGGCTTAACTGCCGCGCCCATCTCCAATCAGATCGTGCAGAGAGATCTTCACGCCCAAGTTTTAACAACTCTAGCGATCTGTGCGGGCACAATAGAGAAGATCGCGACGGAGATCAGAAATCTTCATCGCACGGAGATCGCCGAGGTGCGCGAGGGCCGGCCCCATGGCTCGTCTTCGATGCCCCATAAGCAAAATCCGTCCACGTGTGAGACGCTGACGGGGCTCTCTCGGATCGTGCGCATGAACGCTCTGGCAGCCCTCGAAAATCAGACGATCTGGCACGAGCAAGACCTCACGCGCTCCTCTGTTGAACGCATCATCTATCCCGACAGCTTCTTAGCGATGCACTATCTCTTGGTGCGCATGACAGAAGTGATTGGCTCTCTCATCGTCAACGCAGATCGCATGAGGGAGAACCTGGAGCTGAGCTATGGGACGGTCTTCTCGCAAGCGCTTTTACTAAAACTCATAGACAAGGGGATTTCACGAGCACATGCGCACGAGCTGATAAGTGCGCTCGCCTCCCAAGCCATTGCACAGCGCCAGCATTTCAAGTCCATTGTCGCTCAGCACCCTGAGATCCAACGATTGCTCAGCCCTAAAGAACTCAATGAGCTCTTCGAGTACGAGTATCACCTCAAGCACGTAGAGACGATCTTTGCTCGATTTGCTGCAGATTGATATAATAAAATTCCCTCGAGATGCGTAATCCAGAGGTGATCTACCTATGGCTTACGTCTCGAAGAAGGATCTCATCGACAAGCTCAATCCTCTACTGGACGATCTGAAGCAACAGCGAGATGATTTAGAAAACTCCCTTGAGGAGTGGGATCGGGAGACCATCGAAGATCTCCTCGACCAGATGGAGAAGACGATCCATCAGATGCGCACGGCTATTGATGAGGCCAAAGATTGATATGGACCCGGATGCTTCAGCATCCGGTTCAGCAGGGAGAAGCCCGCTGAAGCCAGACTGCGTCTGGACTGTTTATCGTGCCGCCCTAGGCGGCACGGCATACGGTCCAGGCAAAGCCTGGCGGATTCATCCGCCGGCCACAGGGGATTTCTACAAAACCAAAAATCTGATAAAATAGTGCTCGACCATTTCCGGCCAGGAAGTCTGAAGGCCAGGGAGGAACGAACGCATGACCGAATTTCGCATCGAGTCGTTGCTATCGGCCCGGCTCTTCTTGAGCCCGCAGATCGTCGGAGATCGTATTTATTTTATCAGCGATCTTTCGGGAAGGCTCAGTCTCTATGCGATGAACAAAGGCGGCAGCGTCCCTGAGCCGCTCCTGCCCCCACATATCGCCTTGCAAAACCCCACGCTCATGGGCGGAGAGTCGTTCTACGTCTTCCCCAAACTCAAAAAGATCTTAGTGATGATTGACCGCGACGGCGACGAGAACTATCAGCCGTGCTTCATCCCCATAGACGGCGGTATCCCAGAGCCCGCCTTCGGCGATCAGTTCAAGGATCAGCAAGTGCACTGTCATCATTGCGACGCTGAGAAGAATATCGCGTTCTTCCAGGTCGATCCTCGCACCAGCCCCGTCCACCAGACGTATCGAGTAGACTTGCAGAAGCTCAAGCTCGAAGATCTGGGGACAAGCCTCTACGGCAACTGGGTCGCCGGGGTCAACAAAGAGCACACAAAATTTATACTCATTGACGGCTACACCGCGGGCGATAACGTCGTCTATATCCGCGAGCGCGGCGATAGGGAAAGAACTCTGCTCTACGGCAAACCCATCGAAGCCCGCGATAAGGGCGAGGAAGTCCCGCTCAATTCTATTCACTCGTGTCACTTCACCCCTAAAGACAAGGGCTTGCTCTTCGTCACCTCGCTCTTTGAAGACACCTACGGCTTGGGCTATATGAGACTGAGCAAGCCCGAAGACGTCCAGCCCGTCACCATCAAGGGCACTCTGCACAAGGGCATGGGCGAGTTAGAGTATCTCCAGCATCTCAAGGGCGATCGCTATCTGTTGAGCTATAACATTGACGGCTGCTCTTGGGTCTACGAGGGCACATTCGACGAGAAGAAGCTCGTCTTCAAGATCACGAAAAATATTATTGGGAAGGGGACGCTGAGCAATGGCGTCGTGCAGTCGCTCTTCTATGACAAGAAGCGCAATCGCTATATCGCTTCGTTCTCGACAGCAAATTCACCAACCCAGCTCTATCTCATCGAGGGCAAGTCCGTCAAGCCCCAGACGAACGAGCGTATTCTAGGCATTCCAAAAGAGCTGCTCTCTGCTGGGGAGGACGCATCGTACATTAGTCACGATGGGCTAAGAATCTCAGCGCGGCTCTATCTGCCCTCGAAGAAGCTCGGATACTCCGAGCCCTATCCGGTGATCTTCTACATTCACGGCGGGCCGCAGAGCCAAGAGAGGCCCAACTTCGCATGGTTCTCTATGCCGCTCATTCAGTTCTTCACTCTCAATGGCTTTGCGGTCTTCGTGCCCAACGTGCGGGGCAGCTCCGGCTATGGGCTTAAATATATGAAGCAAGTGGATCGCGACTGGGGCGGCAAAGATAGACTCGATCACGTCGCGGCTTTCGAGTTTCTCAAGAAGGACAAGCGTCTCGACATGAACCGCGTCGGAGTGATGGGGCGCTCCTACGGGGGCTACATGACGCTGATGCTCGTGGGGCGGCACCCAGAGCTCTGGAAGGCCGGATGCGACATGTTCGGCCCCTACAATCTCTTCACGTTCATCGAGCGCATCCCCGAGACGTGGAAGACGTACTTCTATCTTGCCGTGGGCCACCCCGAAAAAGACCGAGAGTTTTTCGTCGAGCGTTCGCCTAATACGTATCTTCATCAGCTGGCGTGCCCGCTCTTGGTGATTCAAGGGCGCAACGACCCGCGCGTCCGCGAAGCCGAATCTACAGATTTAGTGAACGAGCTGCGCGCCCAGGGCAAACAGATTGACTATATCGTCTTCGAGAACGAGGGGCACGACGTCCTCAAGTACGAGAACAAAGTCAAGTGCTATACGGAGATCGTCAAGTTCTTCAAGAAGCACTTAAGAGAGACCTAACCCCTCACCCCTATCTCCCCTCTCCCTCAGAGGGGAGAGGGGCTGGGGGTGAGGGTTAATGTCGCCTCTCGGTGGGGTGCTGCTCCTTGTCTTTGTCACGGTGATCTGGGGCAGTACCTTCGCAGTTATCAAAGAGACGATTCAAACTGTTCCTGTGCCCATTCTGCTTGCGGTGCGCTTCAGCTTTGCCGCGCTCTTTTTGCTGTGGGTGAAGCCGGAGCGCAAGACGCTCATCCCCGGACTGATCTTGGGGCTCCTGAGCTTCGCCGGGTATGCGACGCAGAGCGTGGGAATGCTGACAACCACGGCATCCAAAGCTGCGTTCATCACGGGCTTGAGCGTGATCTTAACTCCGATCGTCGGGGCAATCTGGCTGCGCCAGAGAATCCCTGGCCGCGTGTGGCTTGCAGCAATCTTGGCGATCATCGGCCTTGGGCTGATGACGCTCAACCCCACCGAAGGGGTGGCTGTCGGAGATTTCTGGGTCTTGGGGACAGCGCTTGCCTACGCGCTCTACATTGTCTATTTGGGCGAGATCGCCGCTCATCATAAGCCCATCGTGCTCACGTCGTTGCAGATCATCGTCGTCGCGGCGCTCAGTTGGGGCTGGGCCCTGCCCCATCTCAGCGTACTGAGAGAGCTGAGCCCATCGGCTCTTTCGGCGTTGCTCTACTTAGCTCTCTTTGCGACGGCACTCGTCTTGTGGTTACAGGCGCTGGCGCAGCGCGTTGTGCCCGCGTATGCCGCGGCGCTCATCTTTGCGCTGGAGCCAGTCTTCGCCGCGATCTTCGCGTACTTTATGCTGGGAGAGACGCTCAGCCCCCAAGGCTGGCTCGGCGGGGGGCTTGTCGTCGTGGCTATGATCTTGGGAGGGCTGGGCTCGGCTCAGCGGACGTGAGCTTGGCATTCTTAAAGCCCATACGCTAAAATGATTCTCTATGATGCTAAGAAGACTCGCGGTGCTCTTTGGTATTGTTAGCACAGCTTTCGTGTTGAGCGCGTGCACGCAGAACGCTCAGCCTCCCAAGGCTGAGAACAAGCCCCCCATCGCAGCGATGGAGTTCGCCCCAACGTGGGGTCAAGTCCCCTTGAAAGTGTACTTCAGCGGCGCTCAATCGAGCGATCCCGACGGGACTATTGTCAGCTACGTGTGGAGCTTCGGCGATGGCGCTCAGGGCAACGGGATGTTCGCTGAGCACGAGTACACGAAGAAGGGCTCATTTGTCGTGACGCTGACCGTCACCGACGACAAGGGAGCGAGCAGTTCTGTGAAGGGCACGGTCTTCGTGATCGAGCCGCCGGCGCCGCCCCCGCCCTCTTCGTCTGGGCGCACGGACAAGATCGAGAACGATCTGATTATCTATACCCGCACCGTGCCGGATGCGCTCAGCTCCGGGGGGACGTTCAAAGTCACTGTTACAGTCACGGCGAAGGTGGGTCTGCGGGCGCTTGTCGTCAGCGAGACGCTGCCCAGTGGGCTACAGCTTGTGTCGGGCGACTTGCGGGCGGCGCAACTAGGAATGAACGCCAATCAAAAATTAGAGTTCAGCTATGAGATCAAAGCGGGATCAGCGTCGGGGGTATTTGCGATCTCCGGCCAGGCGACCCCTGCGACCGACGAGGGCGCTCAGCCCGCTCTCGAGCTAAAGTCTCAGATCAGGGTGCAGTAGACTGTTTCATCGCCGCGCCGTCGCCTTGAGCAGCTCGCGCGCCGCTTGGTGCGGGCTAAGCTCTTTTGCCCAGACCCGCTCCAGTTGACGCTCTAAATGCTTCAGCCCCTCGCCATCCCACAGAGAGGTTCGCAGCTCATCTTCAATGAGTCGTCTGAGAAACACCCGCAGGCGCTCGCGACGCCGCGCCTGCAAGCCCTCCTCTCCAAGAAACGCTCGATGCTGCTCGATCGCTTGTTTGAGCTGCTCGATGCCCTGATTGCTTAGAGCGACGGTCTTCACGATCGGGGGCATCCAATCGCGTATAGCTAAGCTCAGCATCGTCTGAAGATTCTTGACAGCGATGTCGGCTTCACCCTGGTCGGCTTTGTTCACGCAGAAAACATCAGCGATCTCCATCAAACCCGCTTTCATCGCCTGCACGACGTCGCCCGATTGGGGAACTAACACCAAGACGACCGTATCAGCAGCTTGGACAATATCGACTTCGACTTGGCCGACCCCGATCGTCTCTAACAGAATGAGATCGAATCCAAAAGCATCAAGAGCCAATGCGACTTCGTGAGCGGATTGCGCAAGCCCTCCGAGACTGCCACGGGTGGCCATGCTCCGAATATAGACGCCGTCATCGCTGATGAGATCTTGCATTCTTATTCGGTCGCCCAGGAGCGCTCCCCCGGTGAACGGGCTAGTGGGGTCGCACGCGATGATCGCTACTCTCTTTCCTTCGGCGCGATAGAGCGGGGTTAACTTATCGACTAAAGAGCTTTTGCCCGCCCCCGGCGGCCCGGTGATCCCGATTCTGTACGCTCCCCCCGTCTTGGGGTAGAGCGCATCGAGGATCTCTTGATACCCCGGCGTGCGGTTCTCAATGAGTGAAATGATCTTTGCCAGAGCAATCGTATCTTTCGCGAAGAACCTCTTGAGCAACTGACCTACATCCATCTTCGATTATTGTGTACAGAATCCCGTGAGCGAGTACAGGAGTAATTCGCTTGGATTAGCCCCGTTGGCCACCCAAAGCTGGCGCTCGACGCGCGATTCTGTTGGGCTGATCGCGACCGTTGGAGTCGCTAAGAGCGCGACTCTGCTCAAGCGTTCGGCGGTGCTTAAGAGCTGAACGCCGTGAAATGGGTCTTGGCCGGGCTGAGCGCCAGGACTGGCGATGAACGATGCTTTGACGAAGCCCACGCCGGAGCGCACTCCCGTGTTCACGGTGTAGACGCACGAGAAGACCGGGTCGAGGAAGACCGCGCGCGGCGCGTCTCCCACAGGAAAGACAGAATCTATCTGGAACGTCGTGGTACTGATGCGGCTGAGGGTGTCATTGCCCGTATTGATAAAATACGCGTAGAGATCGCCCAAGAGCGTCCCTGGCGCGGTAGCGATGGGGCCAGGCTGCGGGCCAGTGCGCGCCGTCTGAATGACCTTATAGCGATTGGGGTTGTTGGGATCATCATTGATATCTGTGACCGTGATCGCATTGAGGGTGCTATGCGTGACGAAGGCGCGATTGAACGCCCCGGCGCTGTAGAGCGCGATGGCTTCGGGGCTGACACCAATAGAAATCGTCGAGATCCCTGCTTTGAGGGTTCCCGTTGTTGTGTCAATGATACTGAGCGTGCCGTCGCCGGCGTTGACGACATACAGATCGGCGTTATGCGAGGCGCGCGCCAGCGCAATGGGGCGCTGGCCCACTTTCACAGTAGCACGCACGGTTCCACTGGGCAGATCGATGACTAAGACAGCGTTTGCGGTCGCGTCGGCGAGAAACGCGGTTTTGCAGTCGGCATTGAGCGCCAAGGCTTTCGGGTCAGCGCTTGGGACGGAGACAGGCGCGCCTACAAGCTGGCGCGTCAGGGTGTTAAAAATCTGTAGATTTGCTGCGCCAGCGACTCTCGTCAAAGCGACGAGCTGAGTGCTTTTCTCACACGCTGCCAGAGCGATCAGCTCACCGCTGAGAGCGAACCGAGCTTGGGGAACTAAAGTCGGCTGTTGGCCAAACGAAAGTCCAGTTGTGAGCACCACTGCGACGGACAGCACAAAAGCGAGTATGCGCATAAACCCTCCTTCAGAGTTATTCTGGATCAAACCCCGGCTGCACCGGGATTCTTGCGAAGAAGACGTCGGGGTCGGGACGACCGTTGGGATATCTTTCGGTCTTCAGTATAGAGCGATTGTCGCCCCAGGTTAGATAGAAAAACTGAGCGTCAGCGGCCATCTGATTGTAATCGCCCATATAGCAGATCCCCCGCATGGCATCGAAGTTCTGCGAGCTTGTCCGCTGCCCAAACGTCGGGGGCACGTCGAACGAAACGTCGGTCACGCGCAGATTGGGCTCAAAGCTCCTGCTGCCGTTGCGCGATCGCGCGAAGTAGACGTCTATTTTGAGGTTATTCGGATCAAGCCGCCGGTCATAGAAGAAGACTCCCACCGTGCCGTCGGCAGCGACGGCCACCGCGGGCATGAATTGATCCGTCTGTGTTGTATCGTCGTTGACTCGGATGGGGTCTGAAAACGTCTTTCCTCCGTCGAACGAGCTGACGAGGAAGACATCGCTCATATCAGGGCCGGGGCCGTCGGGGTCAGACTGATATGCAACATAGATCGCGCCGCGAAAGAAGCTCGTTGGGCTGCGGTCTACAGCGACCGAGGGCAGCTCAAGAGTGCGGATGCCGCCGCGCAGGGCCTGGCGCCGACAGTTATTCGTCGCTTGGGGGTCAAAAGTACGAGTGAGCTGAGCTGCTATCACTGTTGGGCCAAACGTGACGCCGTCGTCGTCGGAGCGTCGTAGCTTCAAAGAGCGTACAAAGCCGAGCGAAATCCAGATCACGTAGACTTCACCGTTAGGGCCGACGGCTGGGGTCGCTCCCTGGACGGAGGCCTCCTCGGAGAGCACGAGAGGCGCAGAGAACGTCTTGCCCCCGTCGGTTGAGCGCACAAAGAGGATCTGAGGGCCGTCGGGGGTGAACTCCGTCCATGCCATATAGACGTTCCCATCGAAGCGCCCGCCCGTGTCGTCAACAGCGATGAGCTCTTTGTCTTGGAAGTGCACATCGGCTGGACCAGTCCCACCAACCAAGACAGGCTCAGCGAAAGTTTTTCCGTCATCTGGAGATTTGGCCACGCCGAGGAACGAGAGCGTGCTGCGCGGAGCTGGGACGAACTGAATATTTGCGAAATAAAAATTCCCCTGACTGTCCACGCCCAAAGATGGGTCAGAATATCCGAGAGAGCGAGAGCTTGGGGGAACGTGCCCAAGGTCAGTGAACGTCTGCCCGCCGTCTTCAGACCGAGCGTAGCCGGAGAGGCTTGAGACGCCCACGGTGGTGGGCAGATACTGCCCCGTGTCCACGAACGCCACGAGCACTGTGTCTTTATACAGAGCTATAGTCGTCTCACTCTGGGTCGTCTGTTCAGGGATGTCGGTCGAGGGGTCATTGACGCGAATATTTTCCCATGACTGAGCGTTCTGAGCTACGGCAGCGGTCTTATACGTTGGGGCCGAAGAGGGTTGAGTCGAGCAGATGGTGATCAGTGCGGACTCTCCAGAGCTTGAGAGCAGTTCTCGCCAAGAGGAGTCAAGCAACCAACAGAGCGAGGGCCGTCCAGCGGACGATGTCAACGGAGCTAAAAAAAAGAGCATAGTTCCACCGACCAGCGAGAGCATCGCAAAGCGCTTCATAGAGGGTCTGGAGCCGGCGAGAGGAATCGAACCTCCGACCCACGGTTTACGAAACCGTTGCTCTACCGCTGAGCTACGCCGGCGCTGTGTAGCATTATAGAGCAAGGGGGCGGGCGCTGCAAGCCAGACTTCGTCTGGACTGTTCATCGTGCCGCCACAGGCGGCACGGTGTACGGTCCAGGCAGAGCCTGGTTTTCTGTGCCTTCCGTGGGCCCTTCTGTGCTTTCCGTGATTCAAACTACTGACTAGAGGGAATTTGACGCACTGCCTTGGGCAAGCTAGTATAAAGATATGACAGACGTTGATCTTCAAGACCTCCAAGCTCTGCTTGGCCCAGGGCGCGTCCTCACGGGAGAATCAGAACTGCTCATCCACGCCCGCGATGAGTCCCACCACCCCGAACATAAGCCCGATGCCGTCATCTACCCCCAGAGCACTGAAGAAATCTCAAAAATCTTAAAATTCGCTCATGAGCGAAAGATCCCTGTGACAGCGTGGGGCGCGGGCACGAGCCTGGAGGCCAACCCCGTCCCCGTCCACGGGGGCATCGTGCTCGATCTTTCGCGAATGAACCAAATCATTGCAATCTATCCCGAAGATTTGCAAGCCGTCGTCCAGCCCGGCGTCACCCACACCGAGCTCAACCAGAAGCTTTCTAAATATGGACTCTTCTTCCCTCCTGATCCTGGCGCCCCAGCTACTATTGGTGGCATGGTCGCCAACAACGCCGCCGGCATCCAAGCGATCAAATACGGCGCGACGAAAGATTATGTCTTGGCTCTCGAAGTCGTGCTCGCCAACGGCGAGATTCTCCGAGTGGGCAACCGCGCCATGCGAACTTCTTCGGGATATAACTTGGTTGGGCTCTTTGTCGGCTCCGAGGGGACGCTGGGAATCTTTACGGAGATCACGCTGCGTCTTGCGGGCATCCCCAAGGAAGTCTCTGCGGCGATAGCAGCATTCCCAACGCTTGAGCAAGCCGCGCAAGCTGTCGTCCAGATCGTGCAGTCGGGCTTAGACCCGGCGGCGCTAGAGCTCCTCGACCCCGATTGTATGAGGGCTATTAATTATCTCAAAAATCTGAGCTTGGCTGAGCAACCCACGCTCTTTTTAGAGTTTCGCGGGCACGCTTTGGACCTCGTGCGAGACGATCTGCGCTTTGCCCAAGAGATCTGCGAGCAGAACGGCTGCTCAAGTTTTTCTAGTGCTTTGGGGCAGGAGGAGCGCAACAAGCTCTGGGAGGCGCGCCATCACTTAGCGTATGCTTCAGCGGCGCTCAACCCCGGCAAGCGCGCTATCGTCGTGGACGTCGCGGTGCCGATCTCGAAGTTCCCCACGATGGTCGAGTTTGCTCGACAGAAACTCAAAGAGCACAATCTCAATGGGCCGGTCTTCGGCCACGCCGGCGACGGGAATTTTCATGTGGGAATCTTCTATAATCCCGACGATCCAGACGAGAAATCTCGCGCCCACGCGGCCAACGATGCTATCGTCTTTCGCGCGCTTGAGCTAGGGGGCACAGCCACAGGGGAGCACGGCGTAGGCCTAGGCAAAATCAAATTTATGCGCGCCGAGCACGGCGCCAGCTATGAACTGATGAGACAGATCAAAAAGCTCTTAGATCCCAACGGGATTCTCAATCCGGGGAAGATCTTTGCAGAGAGCCCTCACCCCCGGCCCCTCTCCCCTCCGAGGGAGAGGGGAGCAGAGGGGTGAGGGGGAATGAGCGATCTTGTCGGGCGCTTCATAGACGAGCTGGAGCGCGTCGCGGGACAAGCGCAGCGCACTCAATCGGAAGAGCAAGCCCTTGATCTTGTCTTGGAGCTTCT